>NZ_KV801864.1:0-10705 GCF_001810555.1 Corynebacterium sp. HMSC063G05
CCGGAAAAGACACACTTTTCTTTACTTAACCCGCGCTGGGCGTCGGCGTGGGTAATGGACAAAAAGTGTGTCTGATTCTCAAGATGGTGACTGGTGAGAAGCCAAAAACTACGGGCTGCAAATGTGAAACTGTATGAGTTTATGACACTTTCAGGCCATTTTTCGAGCCATTTTTGTCATAAACGTAGTCAGTAACTCGCATCGCCCCAACGCCGCCAGTCATAAACGTAGTCAGTAACTCGCATCGGTGTCACTGGGGGAGAGGGGGGGGGCTTTACCCGGGTTTGGTGGGGAGAGCTTTTGCCACAGTCTAGGATGCCCCGAGACCCGGGGCTGGATGTCAGTTTTCAACTTAAAATATCTGCCATGAACTGGCGATTTGCTTATGTTCAGCGCTGTTCTGTAGAGTAACAACTCGTGCACAGCGCTGGTAATCCAGAAAGTTGAGCACGGCATTTAAGGCCCTGTGGCGCAGTTGGTTAGCGCGCCGCCCTGTCACGGCGGAGGTCGCGGGTTCAAGTCCCGTCAGGGTCGCCACTTGATTAAATTCAAGTCTGGCCAGATAGCTCAGTCGGTAGAGCGTCCGCCTGAAAAGTGGAAGGTCAGCGGTTCGATCCCGCTTCTGGCCACAATTAATCCCCAGTCCGGAAACGGGCTGGGGATTCTTTGTTTTACCAGGTGTTTGTCGCGGGGATCGTCGTAAAGCACAGTGCATCGAGCCGTGCGAAAGCCTTAAAGTGGGGGAAATTAAACCGCGTACACACCCTAGCGGATAGGATGTTGTGCATGAGTAAGGAATTCGCCTCAGCAGGAACGCTGTCCCACGATAAGACGCTGCCGTGGGTCGTGCGCATCTTCGTCTACACGGATGCTGAGGGCAGCCAATCGGCTGCTGAGAAGGTTCGTGGGGTGCTCGCGGAACTGATTCCGGATCAGGAAGTCAACGTCTACGAGGATGTCATGCCCGATGTGGGGCGCACCTCTTCGCTCGCTGATTTGTGGGCGGAGGCCAACCCGGGCATGGATCCGGGGGATCGGAAGCGTTACCGCATCAGTGTGGTGGCTCCGGGGCTGTCTCACTGCGAAATGGCGGATCTGGCAGGCCCGCTCGCTGAGGCCGTCAGCCCGGGGTGGGCAGAGGGGGAGGCTGCGACTAAGGTCGCGAAGGGCGATGTCCCGTGCCGTGTCGCTGTCGGGCGTGCCGACGAGCACCCGGGCGAACCCCCGCTAGTGCAGAACTAGCCGGGATTCGGAATTAATCCGAAGCGAGAGCTGTTATCTGGGTTACATCCTAAGAGTCGTTTGCAATGACGACGCTTCACAACCATGAGAGGGAAGTGATTCCGAAAATGGCACACACTATTTCGCATGATGAGGCCGGTCAGCGCTACGTTCTCACCGTGGAGGGAGAAGAGGCCGGCTTTGCCGCTTACACCCCGGTGGAAGGTGCCCTGGACTTTGACCACACGGTTGTAGATGGCAAGTTCCGTGGACAAGGCCTGTCCAAGCCGCTTATCGCAGGCGCGTTGGATGATGTTCGGAAGAACAACCGAAAGATTCGCACCAGCTGCTCCGCTGTTGCCAACTTCGTGGAGAAAAACCCGGAATACCAGGATCTACTGGCTGACTAGTCGCTGAAGGGCAAAGAACGCACAAAGCAGCCGGCCGGCTGCTCACGATAGGAAGAGCAGCCGGCCGGCTTTTGTATGTAGAGCTAGTTTTAGGGCGGGGCTAGATGAAGTCCCCGTCACCTTGGACGTACACCGCCGGATCGCACAACGGCTTGTGCTCGTCGGGCTTGGCAGGGCGTACGCGGCCCGGAATTCCTATCACGATGGAATCGGGTGGGCAGCTGTGGGTGACCACGGAGTTGGCGCCGACTGATGAGCCTGCACCAATTGTGATGGGGCCAAGGACTTTCGCACCTGCTCCGACGGTGACGTTGTCCTCCAGGGTGGGGTGGCGTTTTACCTTCTCCAGTGAGCGGCCGCCAAGCGTCACGCCGTGGTAGAGCATGCAGCCGTCACCGATTTCTGCGGTTTCGCCAATGACGATGCCCATACCGTGGTCGATGAAGAACCTTCGGCCAATTTGAGCGCCCGGGTGAATCTCAATACCAGTCAGCCAACGGGAAAACTGTGCGAGTACTCGTGCAATGCCCTTGGAAATCCCGCCTCGTTTCCAGAGGCGGTGCGAGAATCGGTGAATCCAGATTGCGTGTAGGCCGGAGTAGACAATGGCATTTTCTACATCACTGCGCGCAGCTGGGTCGTGCGCGCGGGCATTGTCCAGATCCTCTTTGAGGATTCGGAAAAAGTCACTCATGGGCGTCAATTCTATCTGGTCGGAAGTGTGGGCAATGAAAAAACCCGCTTGCCGACGGAAAGTGCCAGCTAGCGGGCTCTGCAGAGAAGGTTACGGGCGTTTATAGCGCTTGGTCTTAGTCGCGCAGATCCTCGTACAGGATGGAGGAGACGTAGCGCTCGCCGAAGTCAGGAACAATCACGACGATGTTCTTGCCCTCGGACTCCGGGCGGGCTGCAATCTCGAGAGCAGCCTTGATGTTTGCACCGGCAGAAATGCCGCCGAGGATGCCCTCGGCTGCAGCGACCTTGCGGGAGACCTCAATAGCGTCCTCGTTGGTAACCGCAATGATCTCGTCGAGAAGCTCCTGATCGAGAACCTCTGGGACGAAGTTTGCGCCCAGACCCTGAATCTTGTGCGGGCCGGCGGTGCCCTCGGTCAGCAGCGGGGAGGCCTTCGGCTCAACGGCAACCAGCTTGATGTCCGAGTTGTGCTTCTTCAGCGTGCGACCAGCACCGGTAATGGTGCCGCCGGTGCCGACACCAGCCACGAAGTAATCAACCTTGCCGTCGGTAGCTTCCCAGATTTCTTCACCAGTGGTTGCCTCGTGGATAGCCGGGTTGGCCGGGTTGGCGAACTGGGAAGCCAGGATTGCATTGTCGGTGTTAGCCACGATTTCGTTGGCCTTATCGACAGCGCCGCGCATGCCATCCGCGCCCGGGGTGAGTACAAGCTCAGCGCCAAATGCGCGCAGAACGACGCGGCGCTCCTGGCTCATGGTGTCCGGCATAGTGAGAATGACCTTGTAACCGCGGGCTGCGCCGACCATTGCCAGCGCGATACCGGTGTTGCCCGAGGTACCCTCGACGATGGTTCCGCCCGGCTTGAGCTCGCCAGAGCGCTCGGCGGCATCGATAATTGCGTTGCCGATGCGGTCCTTGACCGAGTTGGCAGGGTTGTAAAACTCCAGCTTGGCAATCACGTTGCCCGGCAGGCCCTCGGTAACACGGTTGAGCTTAACCAGCGGGGTGTTGCCGATCAGTTCAGTGACATCGTTATAAATAGTCATTAATCTTATCCAGTCCGGAAATCACAGAGGACTTCCTAATGAGTTTTCGCGTGTAGCCGTAGTGTACGCCTGATCCTGCAATTAGTACAGACCAGTTCGTCTATTTTATGGCTTGCGTAGGGAAGTGGAAGCTGTCAGTTCCGGTGTTGCCACCGTCATAGTCGCCGCGGCCGGCGTCGTCGCAGTCGCACCGCTATTGTCGCAATGCTCCTGCTCTTGCCACGTTAACGCTATCTCATTGCCTTGCTCGTCCTTACCTCCATTGTGAGGGTAAAGAGCATTAAAGTTTCTTAGAATCCACTATTCTGAGACGTGATTTACAGTGCACGGGAATGCCTTGTAAATAGGCAGCGGCCCTCGCCACTGTGATTGGGCGCGATTGCGGCCCTTATCTGCACAGCGGTTATATGCGACAACCGGAAAACGCAGACAATGGACTCAGCGATTGCGGTGCTTCGTCGAAGCCACTCAGGGGGACTCAAACCTTTGGGGAAGGAGACGAAGCATTAATAGAAGTGTGAAGCTTTCCTCAGCCCATCAGCCAGGAGACCGACTGTAAATCATCCAATTCGCGTCCGCGGATTGGCGGTCGAGCGGTGCTGTCGAGGTGAATAGCGCCGTAGAAAGATGATTTACATCATGCATATTGCTGAGGGATTTCTCCCAGTTACTCATTGCATTGGGTGGGGCGTAGCTGCCGCTCCCTTTGTCATTCACGGCGCAATTCAAGTCAAGCGCACTATGAAAGAACATCCCGGTAGCGGCATGCTGCTCGGTGCTGCCGGCGCGTTTACCTTCGTGCTTTCCGCAATCAAGATTCCATCCGTGACGGGTTCCACTTCGCACCCGACGGGTACAGGTTTTGGTGCTGTAATCTTCAAACCTCCGGTGATGGCGCTGCTTGGCTCCATCGTGTTGCTCTTCCAAGCAATCTTGCTCGCTCACGGCGGCATTACGACGCTCGGTGCGAACATCTTCTCCATGGCAATCGTCGGCCCGTGGGTCGGCTACGCCTTCTACGTATTGACTCGAAAGCTCGGCGGAGGCCTACTACCAGGTGTGTTTATGGCAGCGTTCTTGGCTGACCTCTCCACCTACGTGGTGACCTCCATGCAGCTCGCTCTTGCACACCCGGCAAACCCGGGCGGTGTCGGCGGCGCTCTGGCTACATTCCTCGGCCTGTTCGCTATCACGCAGATTCCGCTGGCGATCATCGAGGCTCTGGTCACCGTCATTCTCATGCGCACCCTGCTGGCCGTGGCACATTCTGAGCTCCTCGATCTCGGCTTCCTGTCCCGCTTCGGTGATGCGCCAGCACCGGCGCTGGAGGCGAAAGCTGCAGAAGCCACGGCTGACGCTGTTGCAGGATCTGTCACTTCGCAGAATGCGGCAGCTGCATCCGTATCTGGCCAGAAGCAGTAGCCGTCGTCAAGCGAAAAGAAGCGAAAGAGAGCACGATTATGAATGCAAAAAACAACGCGCAGATTGTCGACGCACAGGCAGCTAGCCAGCCGAAGAAGAACTCCGTGTGGGTCAGCGTTGGTCTCATTGTCCTGGTAGTCGTAATTGCCATGTTCCCGCTGTTCTTCAACTACGGGGACGACGACGCCGAGGAGCCGTTCGCCGGCACTGATGCCACCGCTACGGAGACAATTCAGGAAATCGACCCGAACTACGAGCCGTGGTTCGAGCCACTCGTCGGCGAGCTGCCGGGTGAGGTCGAGTCGGGTCTGTTCGCGCTCCAGGCCGTTATCGGTGCTGGCGTCCTGTTCTACGTTATTGGCTTCTACCGAGGGAAGGCTGCTGCGCGTTCGGACAAGCGCGAGAAAGAGCAGTGAATGCGCTAGAAGCTGCAGCGGCGCGCAGCGCTTGGGCACGCCGCAACGTGGGTGAAAAGATTCTGCTGCTCGGTGGGCTGCTGATTCTGGCGGTTGCGCTACCGCCAATTCCCTTTGCGCCTGTCATTGCGGTCATTGCTTGGTCTATTGCGTACATAGCCCGAGTGCCCCGCAAGCCGTATGTGGCAATGGTGCTGGCACCGGCGGCTTTTGTGCTCGTCGGCGCGTTTCCGCTTTTGGTAGCGCTTACTCCCGACGGTCTCGCGTGGTCGCCGGATGGCCCGCAGCGAATGGCGCAGGTTGTGATGCGTTCGTTTGCGGGTATCAGCTGCACGATGGTCTTTGCGCTGACCACTCCGATTTCGGAGCTCATTGCCTGGCTCGACAAGCACGGCTTGCCGCGATACTTGACGTACCTCGCCGAGGTGATTTACCGGATGACCGGCGTGCTGATTCACTCCGCACACTCGATGACGGAAGCGCAAGCACGACGCTTGGGACACTCCACGCGCCGGGCGATGATCCGAGATGTAGCGGCACAGTCCGCCAGCCTCTTTGTCATTGCCTTTACCCGCGCGCGCAAGATGCAAGAGGGAATCGAGCTGCGCGCCGATCCGAGCGCAATGAAAGTACTGGTGATTTCGCGGCCCAGGCAGCCGAAGTTCATCGTGATATCCAGTGCATTACTTTTGTCGTTGATTGCGGCCTGGGCGCTGCTGAAATGGGGTGTATAGGGATGTCGAGCAGCAGGAAAAATCGCGCTGATCACGTACATGGTGCCAACGGTGTCATTGTCGAAGCGGCTGCAGTTACATACGCTTACGACGAAACCCACGTTCTGAAAGGCGTGGATCTGGCAATTTCGGGTGGCGAGCGCCTAGCGCTGTTGGGGGCAAACGGTTCTGGCAAGTCCACGCTGTTGCGTATGCTCGCGGGAGCGTCTAAGCCCAATAGTGGTGAGGTTCGCCTTGACGGCACCGCCTACAAGTACTCCCGGCACGGCCGCAATACGGTCCGCCGCTCAGTACAGATGGTCACGCAGGATCCGGATGAGCAAATCTTCGCGGCTAGCGTGTTTGCAGACGTCTCTTTCGGTCCCGTCAACCTGGGGCTTAAGAACGAGGAAGTCGAGCGGCGCGTCCGGGAGGCCCTAGGTACCGCCGAAATCACCGATCTCGCCGAACGCGTTCCGCACCAGCTTTCCTATGGTCAGCGCAAGCGCGTCGCTCTCGCAGGCGCGCTGGCGATGCACCCACGTGTGTTGCTTCTCGACGAACCCTCCGCCGGCCTCGATCCGCAGGCGACCCGAAAGCTTGCACACACGCTCAATCAATTGCGCGATCAGAGCACTGCCGTCGTCGTCGCCACGCACGACATCGACTTCGCGTGGAATTTCGCCGATAGGGCAGCGGTGCTTGCCGACGGCAAACTGCGCGTCGGCGCCAAGGAAGAAATTTTGGCCGATCGACGGTTGGTCGAACATGCTCGACTGGCTTTGCCCTGGGCGCCCGTGGTCTCCAAGGCGATTGGGCGAGATGTGTGCCATCCAGAGGATGTTTAGGCGAGTGGCTTGGTTGGTGAATAGCTCATCGATATGTGCAGCTAAACCGCGCTAAAAATGAGAAAAACGCCCGCGGGCAGGGCGTAATGCCTATGAAAATAGGCCTAGAAATATAGGCGAAGCTGTCGCATTTCTTCGCTTCCATTTCACGTCACACCTGTCCGCGGGCGATCTCCGTGGCCGTGACACTTTGCAGTGCCCTCGGCGCATCAGGCAGGTATTCGGACTTTCTGGCGTGACCGACAATAAGGGGATGACGACTGCCGCAAGCTTCAATGCTTACGTGCAGATCCTTATTATCAATTTTCCTACTTTTCGCCGCTTCCCAAGGTTGAAATAACCTCAGTGCCGTTGGCGAATTTTGTTCCAGATTACCGCTGCGGGACAGTTCCGGAATTGCACCGGATTCCCTCTTGCGTTTGCTGTGCACCACCTTCGGACAACCACGTGGAGGACGTAGCATTGAAAGTGGAACTCAACAAAACCTGTTGCATGTATGACAATAGCGCACGATGCAAAATAAGCGAAGGTCTTTTTCGAAAATGTCCGCATTGGGGGTAAAACGCCGTTCATTACCCTCTGTTATTAACATTCACGCAGTTTGTTAGCGGAAAAATAGCTACCCCCTGCCTTGTATTTATTCGGCCGAGGCGGGGCTAATGACAGGATTTATCCTGGTATTTTCTTTACGTACTTGTAGAGAAACCTAGTTGTTTCCTAAGATTGTGTGACGGATGCCTTAATGCAGGTGTACCCGTTCGGAGGGTACTATCTACTTTGTACGGTTTACAGCCCCCGAAAGGGTCAGTGGCCGCTGAGCGGTAGTTGGCCATTTCGTAGGAGTGTAAGTCGGCGCGAAGTCACAGGCTGATGGTGCCTCTGTGGGTGCCAGTGAAGCAATTTGCCCGTTACGCAGGAGGACGCGAGATGGATCCCCACCGCATTCTGGACGACAATGAGGTTATTAAGTCGTCCTTGGTCGCCCTAAAGAATGCGACTGGTATTCCGGTCACAATGTATGCGGAAGTCACCGATAACTCTAAGATGCAGATCAACAACTGGGTTGGCCTGCGTACTCCGGCCCTGCAGAATCTGACTGTGGAATCGGGTGCGGGTGTCGGTGGTCGCGTGTTGGCCACGCGCCGCCCGGTGGGTGTCAGTGACTACCTGCGCGCCAAGGTTATTACCCATGAGTATGACGACAAGATTCGTGACGAAGGCCTGCACTCGCTGGTCGCCGTGCCGGTGATCGTTTCGCGTCTTGTCCGTGGCGTGCTCTACGGTGGCGTGCACTCCTCGGTGCGCCTGGGGGACAAGGTTCTTGAAGAGGTCACAATGACCGCCCGTTGCCTGGAGCAGGACCTCGCTGTCGTCGATGCCTGCCGCAACATGGATCGTTCTGGCAACGGTAAGGGCGGCCGCATCATGAATGGCGCTGAGTGGGAGCAGGTTCGTTCCACGCACTCCAAGCTGCGCATGCTCGCTAACCGTGTGGATGACGAGAAGCTGCGCCAGGAACTCGAGGTGCTCTGTGACCAGATGGTCACCCCGGTTCGCGTCAAGCAGACCACCAAGCTGTCGGCTCGTGAGCTCGATGTTCTCGCCTGTGTCGCCCTCGGTCACACCAACGTCGAGGCCGCAGAGGAAATGGGCATCGGTGCCGAGACGGTTAAGTCCTACCTCCGCTCCGTAATGCGCAAGCTGGGCGCCCATACTCGCTACGAGGCCGTCAACGCGGCCCGTCGCATCGGCGCACTGCCGTAAACCGCTTGACGACGGTTCCTTTGCGCCCAAACCCGCGGGTATTGGGGTAGTCAGTTCTGCTACTTGCTCCGCTACTTACCCCCTGCTTGCCGCTGGGCTTCGCGCTCACCACCGGGGATCCACTTAACGTCGTTTCCGTCATTGGCCACTCTCGAAAGAATAAACAACAGGTCAGACAGGCGATTGAGATACTTCGCCGGTAGGACTGAGGTGGTTTCGGGAAATTCGCGGCAGGCAGCCCATGCTGCACGCTCGGCTCGGCGAGTAATCACCCGAGCTGTGTGTAGCAGTGCTGCGGCTGGTGTGCCTCCCGGGAGGATGAAGGAATCCAGTTTCGGCAGTTGTTCATTGAATTGGTCGCACCAGTGCTCGAGTCGCTCGATGTAATCCGGCTCGATACGCAACGGCGGGTACTTCGGGTTTTCTTCAATAGGTGTTGCCAGGTCGGCTCCGGCATCAAATAGGTCATTCTGCACGTAGCGAATGACAGCCGAGATTTCGTCGTCAAGCGTGCCGAAACTGAGCGCCTGGCCGAGTGCGGCGTTGGCCTCCTCGCACGTGGCGTAGGCGATAAGGCGAGAATCATCCTTGGGAACGCGGCTGAAATCGGATAATCCAGTGGTGCCGTCGTCGCCGGTGCGAGTGTAAATGCGAGTTAGATGAACGCTCATAGCTTCAAGCCTAAGCGCGATATTGCGAAATGTGGTTGGCTGGGGGAGTGGGAAATGAGCGATTTCTGGTTAAAGGCGGAGCGACGCTAAATGGTCAGGTTCAGATTTCCGGGGCGAAGAACTCGGTTCTGAAACTGATGGGTGCGGCGCTTCTCGCCGAGGGCACGACAGTACTGACGAACTGCCCTGAAATTGACGACGTGCCATTGATGCAAAAAGTCCTCGAAGGTCTCGGCTGCTCCGTGACGCGCGAGGGCGACCGGATTGAAATCACGGTGCCCGAAGAACTCTCGCATCACGCTGACTTCGATGCCGTGCGCCAGTTCCGCGCTTCGGTCTGTGTGCTCGGGCCGCTGACGGCGCGTACCCGTAACGCGATTGTCGCACTGCCCGGTGGTGACGCTATTGGTTCCCGCCCGCTGGACATGCATCAGGCTGGCCTGGAGAAATTGGGAGCACGCACCTATATTCACCACGGTTGCGTGGTGGCTGAGGCGGGGCGACTCAAGGGGGCGAACATCAAGCTGGACTTCCCGTCCGTCGGCGCGACCGAGAATATTCTGACCGCGGCCGTACTAGCGGAAGGTACGACTGTGCTGGATAACGCCGCCCGTGAGCCCGAAATTGTCGACCTGTGCGAGATGCTCGTGGAGATGGGCGCCAAGATTTCGGGTGCGGGATCTAACACCATCACGGTTGAGGGCGTAGAGAAGCTGCACCCGACTGAGCACAAGGTTGTCGGCGACCGAATTATCGCAGGGACCTGGGCTTATGCTGCAGCGATGACCGGCGGCGATATTACGGTCGTTGGCATTAACCCTAAGTACCTGCACCTTCCTCTGGAAAAACTGAAGAACGCAGGCGCTCAGGTCGAGACCTACCCGCAGGGCTTCCGCGTGCGTATGGACAGGCGTCCGCAGGGTGTGAACTATCAAACGCTGCCATACCCAGGCTTTCCGACGGACATGCAGCCCATGGCCATTGCTCTGTCCGCGGTGTCCGAAGGGACGTCAGTGCTTACCGAGAACGTTTTTGAGTCGCGCTTCCGGTTTGTCGACGAGATGATTCGCCTCGGCACGGACGCGACTATCGATGGCCACCACGTGATGATTCGCGGAAAGAAAACGCTGAGTTCCGCACCTGTGTGGTCTTCGGACATTCGCGCCGGAGCGGGACTAGTGCTTGCTGGGCTGTGTACTGAAGAAGGTGACGTCACTGAGGTGCACGATGTCTATCACATCGACCGTGGCTACCCGGGCTTCGTAGAGACACTCAATTCTCTTGGCGCTTCTGTTGAACGGGTTAGCTAGTGATTGTTGGCCTCTGGTCAATGGCTAACGGCTAAGCGCACGGTGCTAGTTAAACGCGCGGTGCGGAAAACCATCGCAAGTCTTCGGTTCTGGATGCTTCAGAACCGTAAGGAGTGATTCTCCTGTGGTGGCTTGTGGTGGTTTTCGCTATTTTACCTGGGGTTTTGTGTCTTTGGGTGGGGTGTGTG
>NZ_KV801865.1:0-271045 GCF_001810555.1 Corynebacterium sp. HMSC063G05
TCCATGATGCAATGACCGCCTGACCCTACCGCCCGAAAAACGGCTTCCAAACTGACATAAACCTAGTCAGTAACTTCCGGCAAGTAGCCTATTGAGTGTGAACGACAACCAGGACACCTCCCATACCCCGGACACCTCGGTGAACGACAACGCCTCGGCAACCGACGCCACGTCCCATACCCCCGCAGCCCCCACGGCCCCATCCGCAGTGGTAGCGGGCCTCATCGTCGATGAGCTGCTGCGTCTCGGCATGGTCGATGCCGTGGTGTGCCCGGGTTCCCGGTCCGCCCCGCTCGCCCGCGCTCTGGTCCAGGCCGCCGACGCGGCGAAGGTTCGCCTCCATGTGCGCATCGATGAACGCTCTGCCGCCTTCCTCGCCCTCGGCCTGGCCTCGCGCACCCGCAAGGTGACCCCGGTAATTACAACGTCCGGCACAGCAGTGGCGAACCTCGTGCCCGCCATGGTGGAAGCCACCGCGTCGGGCATTCCGCTGTTGGCACTGACCGCCGACCGCCCCGCGCATTATCGCGGCACCGGCGCGAACCAGACCATCGTCCAGGACCGCCTGTTCGCTGATGCCTCTGTCGTCGAGTTCGATCTGGACGGCACCGCCCCGGTCACGAAGGCCACCGCCGCGCAGATCCGCGCTCGCATTGATCGCGTTGTCGCCGCCATGGCATCCGGCGCCGGCCACCTTAACGTCCGTTTTGTCGAACCGCTCGTGCCTGACGACGACTCCGTCGCCGACATCCCCGAGGGCCGCGCCGATGGCGGCCCCTGGACCACGATTGCGCCTACCAACAGCAACAACGTCGGCGTGGCCGCCACCGCAACCGGCCCGGCCAACGCGGCTAGCACAGCCACAATTGACATCAGCCGCCGCACACTCGTGATTGCGGGTTCGAATGCCCCGCACCTGCCGGCGCTGGAGGATTTGCCAACCATCGCTGAGCCGAATGCGTATGCGCCGGCGCACCCGGTGCACCCGCTCGCGGCGGGCACTTTCGCGCAGATTCCGCCGGAGCAGATCGTGCTGGTCGGCAGGCCGACGCTGCACCGAGGTATCTCTAAGCTGCTGGCCAATCCGGATATCGAGCTGACCGTTGTCTCCGAAGCGGAAAACCACGGTTTTGGGGTGGAGTTCCCGGATGTGACGGCGAACGCAAGGGCCGTCGTTAGGCATGTGCAGACTGTGGGGGAGCAGGACCCGCAGTGGACGAAAATCTGTGAGGCCGCCAGCGAGTTGGCGGTGAAGTCCGTGCGAGAGACGCTTACCGAGTCGATTGAAGCGGAGGAACCGCTGACCGGATTTCATGTGGCGGCGGCTCTGACGGACAGCCTGCGCACGGGTGACAATGTGGTGCTGGGCGCGTCGAACCCGGTGCGCGATGCGTCGTACACGGGCCTGCCTTTCCCCGGTGTGAACACGTATGCGGGACGAGGTGCCGCGGGCATCGACGGCACGGTGGCGACGGCAATCGGTATTGCGCTGGCGTCCGACCGCGAGCATGCCGACGAGATCCGCCCGCCGCGGACGATTGCACTTATGGGGGACCTGACGTTCCAGCACGACTCCGCAGCGTTGGCAATTGGGCCGCTGGAGCCGAGGCCGGAAAACCTCACCATCGTGGTGGCCAATGATGCAGGTGGCGGTATTTTCGAGACGCTGGAGGCGGGCAGCCCGGTTCTGCGGGGAAGCTTTGAGCGCATCTTCGGCACCCCGCAGGGCGTGGACTTTGAGGGCATCTGCCAGGCTTACGGGGTCGAGCACGTGCGCGTTGACCGCCTCCCAGATCTGCTCGCGCAGTTGCACCCGGATACCGACGTCGATGGCATCCGCGTCATTGAGGTGGCGACCACGCGTGCGACGCGTCGGCAGTTGCATCACAAGCTGGCATACAATGCGGAGATTGGGGTGCTGGACAAGCACTAGCTGGAAACAATCAGAGACAGAAAAATAGGAGGTCGCGACCGCCATGCAGTGGAAAACTGCCCTGGCCAATTGGCCGCGCTTCCTTCGTCAGGTACTGCTCTTTGTAATGATTTGCCTGTTGCTGTCGTGCCTGGCCATGGTGGTTGGCTGCTTCATTAATGACCGCAATATCGAGTCGAACATGGGGCAGTCCGTAGCCAACGTGCGCTCGGTCGAGCTCCTTCGCACCACGGTTGATTTCGTCGACGAGAATGGTGATTTTCAGTCGCCGCCAACCGGTTTGCTCTATCCCGTTGGTCTGGAAGAGGGGCAGCGCGTCCGCGTCGAATACGACCGCACTGATCCCAATGTCGTCCGCGTCGCCGGACGCACATGGACGTTGTCACTTCTCCCGGCGACCAGCATCGCTGTGGTTGCATTTCTCGTCGTCGCGCCGTTGTGGTGGTTGTCGTTGCGCGCAACCCGTCGTTTACAAAGAGATCCCCAAAAGGTAAACAGAGGGTCACTTTCGCTTTCCGACGAGATGGAAAACTAGCACCATGCGCGTTGCCATCATTGCTGAAAGCTTCTTGCCCAACATCAATGGAGTGACAAACTCCGTGCTGCGGGTGTTGGAACACTTACGCCGTGAAGGACACGAGGCGCTGGTGATTGCGCCGGGCGCTCGGGACTGGCAGGAAGAGGCAGAGTTCTACTGCGACTACCGCATTGAGCGTGTGCCCACTGTGATGGTGCCGTTGATTGATTCGCTACCGATTGGTGTGCCGAACCGTCGGGTAGCGTCGGCGCTGACGCAGTTTAAGCCGGATGTTGTCCACTTGGCTTCGCCATTTGTGCTCGGTGGTGCGGGCGCGCTGACTGCCAAGGCACTGGGCATCCCGGCTGTGGCCATCTATCAGACGGACGTTGCGGGTTTTGCCAAGAACTACAAGTTGGCGGGGCTCTCCACGGCCGCATGGTTGTGGACGCGCGTGATTCACAACTCCTGCGCCCGAACGCTGGCGCCGTCGTCGCCGACTATTGAGGACCTGCAGGATCACAAGATTCGTGATGTCTACCGCTGGGGCCGCGGTGTTGATGCGGTTCGCTTTACTCCGACAAAGCGTAGTGAAGAGCTCAGGAAGCAGTGGAGCCCGGAGGGCAAGCCGATTGTTGGTTATGTCGGCAGGCTCGCGGCGGAGAAGTCTGTGGAGCGGCTGGCAGCGCTGAACGGCCGCGATGATATTCAGGTGGTCATTGTCGGCAATGGCCCGGAGCTGCAGAAGCTGCAGAAGCAGATGCCGAATGCCGTCTTTACCGGACAGCTCACCGGCGATAAGTTGGCAGCGGCATTCGCCAGTCTGGACGTGTTCGTCCACACCGGTGACTTTGAAACCTTCTGCCAGGCGGTACAGGAAGCCCACGCCTCCGGTGTGCCGGCCATCGCTCCGAACGCAGGCGGCCCGCGCGACCTGATTACCAACGACGTCAACGGCTACCTGCTGGAACCCAAGACTTTCACCCGCGATTTGGCTGAGGCGGTCGACAAGCTGCTGCTCGTTGACGATGAGCTGGCACGTAAGCAGCTGCGCAACCGCTGCCGCGACACCGTGACCGAGCGCACCTGGGAAGCACTGTGTGCAGACCTGGTTCGCCACTACGAGGAGGTTTCTGGGGTTTCCGCGGCCGAGACGTCAAGCAAGGTCGCAGCAGATGCGATTGATGCCTCCCATGCAGGTGCTGCTACGCGTCAGAAGTCAGTCGCGTAATCTGGACATCGTGTCTAGGGCTGATTTAACGAAAAATCCCAGCGAAGTCGCCTCGATGTTCGATGGCGTGGGGAAGAATTACGACATCACTAATACCGTGCTCACCGGTGGCATTGACCACTACTGGCGCGTGCGCACGGCAAAGCGCCTGAACCTGCAGCCTGGCCAGAAAGTCCTCGACCTGGCCGCCGGTACGGCTGTTTCATCAGTGGAGTTGGCAAAGTCTGGCGCATACGTCGTTGCCTGTGATTTCTCCCGAGGCATGCTCAAGGCCGGTGCACACCGCGATGTTCCCAAGGTCTGCGGTGACGGCATGAAGCTGCCATTCCCGGACAACACCTTCGACGCGGTGACCATCAGCTTCGGTCTGCGCAACATCGTGGACTACAAGGCGGGCCTCGCTGAGCTAGCTCGCGTGACCAAGCCCGGAGGCCAGCTAACAGTCTGCGAGTTCTCCACCCCCGTGATGCCGGTGTTCAGCACCTTCTACAAGGAATACCTGATGCGGGCACTGCCGCAGATCGCCAAGGTCGTCTCCTCGAACCCGGAGGCCTACGTGTACTTGGCGGAGTCGATTCGCGCCTGGCCAAACCAGCCGCAGCTTGCCCGCGACATCAATGCCTCTGGCTGGGAGGATGCCGGTTGGCAGAATCTCACCTTCGGTATCGCAGCGCTGCACTCGGCAACCAAGCCCGCACAGTAGCTCGCTAGCCCGCAGCAAAGCCCTGTCGCAGGGCCCGTCGTAAAGCGATTCCTACTGCCAGGGCTGGCGCCCGAACCACTTATCGGAGGCCAGCGCTGTCCTCCCCGAAGCGCGCCAGAGTCGCGCCACTACGTCGCGGTCGTGTTCCGTGACCAGGTTTCCCATCAGGCGTGCGGCAACACCCATGAGCTGGCTTCCCCACGGGGCGCCGATGGTCAGCGGGCCGACCGTGGGAAGGAAGCTCGGGTACGTCAGCGTCAGCGCCAACTTGCGAGCCAGCGAGAAGCCGGTGCCGTAGTGCTCGCGAAGGAGGGCGGGCCAGGAGTGCGTCAGCCCATCGCGGCCCGCACCAATCGAGCTAATCAGCTCCACCGCCAGCCGCGCCGACTCCATGCCGTAGTCAATGCCCTCACCGTTGAGCGGGTTGACCAAGCACGCAGCATCACCGAGCAACGCCCAGTTGGGCCCCGCCACATTCGACACGGCACCGCCCATCGGCAGCAACGCCGACGTCACGTGCTCAGGCTCGCTCATCTGCCACTGATCGCGCACCTGTCCGTGGTACTCACGCAGCAACTTCTTCACATTCGTGCGCGCCGGGCGTGCCGACGTCGCCAGCGCCCCACACCCCACATTCGCCCGGCCCTCGCCCAGCGGGAAAATCCAGCCATAGCCCGGGTGCGTATGCCCTTCGGAGTCGCGCAGTTCCAGGTGCGAGTGAATCCAGTCATCCGCTACGTCTGCGCTGTCGAAGCTGACATACGACCGTGCGGCCACGCCAAAGACGCTGTCTCGATGCCACGCACGCCCCAGCTGCTTGCCGACGGTACTGCGGACCCCATCGGCCACGAGCAACCAGCGGGCCGAGATGGTGTGTGGCTTGCCCTCGCGGTCGGAAAGCTCCACCTCGCGCACGCCATGACCCCGCGTGCCGCCAGTGTTCAGCGCTCCGAGAACCACCTTCCGCGCTGCGACTCCATCAAAGACCTGCGCACCGGCATCAGCGGCGGCATTGAGCAAGAAAGTGTCGAGCTCAACTCGCGGCATCGCGGATCCGACAGCGGGGAAAGTGCCCGAGGCATCATCTGGCCAAGGTGCGGTGATGGAGCCGCCGAAACCGTGTAGCTTGAGTCCGCGGTTGCGGTTGCGGCGCAGGAGCTCGTCGTCAAGCCCTAGACGACGTAGCTCAGCGATGGCACGAGGAGTGAGCCCGTCGCCACAAGTTTTGTCGCGCGGGAAGCGCTGGGAGTCGACCACAGTGACCGAAAAACCGGCGCGGGCGGCGTGAATTGCGGCTGCGGAGCCGGTGGGGCCTGCGCCAACAATGAGCACGTCAGTGCTGCTGGGTAGAGCGACGGTGCCGTCGAACGTGGGGGAAACTCGCGAAATCGGGCTTGAGGTCATTGCCCCAGCGTATAACGACGTTGAAACAAATATGGGAACTGGTCTGCTAGCCACTATGCTCGTAAGGTAGTTTATTTAGCAGTTTCTTATCTTTTATCGTCAGTTAGGCAGGTCTCGAATGCGTACTGGAGACTACTCCGGGCTTAGTTCCGGAAGTGCTCAGGGCACTGGTGAGCACACCGCCACTAGTTCTCACTTCGTTGATGAGGCGCTGGAAGCAACAATCACCGAGGGAATGCGCAAGAGCGAGGACCTCCTGATTACCGAGCTGGGGCGCGGCGAGGACTTCCTAGTCGAGCGGGTTTCCCACCTAGCTCACGCTGGTGGTAAGCGCTTCCGCCCGATGTTTACCATGCTGGCCGCGCAGTTCGGGGAGAACCCGGAGAGCGATAAGGTCATCACCGCCGCAACGGTGCTGGAGCTGACGCACCTGGCGACGCTCTACCACGACGATGTCATGGATGAAGCGGATAAGCGCCGCGGTGTGCCCTCCGCAAACTCGCGCTGGGACAACACCGTCGCCATTCTGGCCGGTGACTACCTCTTCGCTGCTGCATCCCGCCTGCTGGCGGAGCTCGGTTCCGAGAGCGTGGCTCACTTCGCTGAGACCTTCGGTGTTCTTGTCACAGGTCAGATGCGAGAGTGCCTCAACGACTTGGACCTGCCGATAGAAGAGCGCATCGAGCGCTACCTGAAGGTCATTGCCGAAAAGACCGGTGTGCTCATCGCATCGGCCGGTTATCTCGGCGCCTATCACGCCGGTGCGTCCGCCGAGATTTCCAACGCGCTGCGCCGCTATGGCGAACTAATCGGTATCGTTTTCCAGATTGTCGACGACATCATCGACATCTCCTCCAATACCGATCAGTCCGGCAAGACTCCGGGCACTGACTTGCGCGAGGGCGTCTTCACGCTGCCGGTTCTCTACGCGCTGCAGGAGGACACCCCAGCCGCTGACCGCCTCCGCGAGATTCTTGTCGGCCCAGTTTCCGACGACGCGCTTGTCGACGAGGCCCTCGAGCTCCTGGCTCAGACCAACGGTGTGGCTCGCGCGATGGAGAAGGTCAATGAACTGCTGGATGAGTCCGACCGCGTCATCGCTGACCTTCCTGACTGTGCGGCCAAGGAGGCCCTGCGTCACGTTGCTCGCTACACCGTGGAGCGCGTGGGGTAGTGGATTGAGCTCCATCGGCGAGATGGGCCTAGGGGCGAGCACTGCTCTGAGGTGAGCTCTGCTCTGGGGTGAGTTCTGCTGAGGGGTGAATCCAGGTAGGGAAATATCCTCTCGACCTGCCGATTTGTGTAAATGACAGAGTAGTGGGTAGCATTCCATTCGCACCGTTTAAGAGTGCACGCCAGATTGCCCGAGCGGCCAAAGGGAGCGGATTGTAAATCCGTCGGCATTGCCTTCGTTGGTTCGAATCCATCATCTGGCACAGTGAAATCACCGCGAGAATTTTCTCGCGGTGATTTTTTTGTAGGGCCCGTTGATGGGGATGCGGGGCGGGGGTTTGGGGTAGGGGCTCGAGTGAGGGGCTCTGGATTAAGCGGGGGCAGGGGCTCGAGTTAGAGGCTCGAGTTAGAGGTCAGCCACTCATCGATGAGCTATTCACTTATGGTTCCGCTGGGGCTCATCGATAAGTGAATAGATTATCCATAAGTGCGCGCCAAATGTCTGCAAACGTGACAAGAAATACCACTGCCTACCTGCTGATTTGTGCTTAGTGGTGATTTCGGGTTAATCTTTGCAAGGCTTCACGGAGAGCACAGAGCGAAACGAAGCGGTCAACAATTGGCCACAGAGTTACGTGCTGGGTTTAACGGATGCTGATGCCCCCTTAGCTCAGTCGGCAGAGCGTTTCCATGGTAAGGAAAAGGTCGACAGTTCGATTCTGTCAGGGGGCTCTGTTCTTTTATACGGACTTATGTCCGGTAGAGAATAGGGGCGATGTAGCTCAGATGGTGAGAGCGCACGACTCATAATCGTGAGGTCGGGGGTTCGATCCCCCCCATCGCTACTACGGACAGTGATGTTCGTCGAACCCCGCCTTGATTATGCAGCAATGCAGTAAGGTGGGACATTGTCAGCTAAGGACTGAGAAGTTCTTTCGCTGGTGGTGAAGGGGCGTGGCTCAATTGGTAGAGCAGCGGTCTCCAAAACCGCAGGTTGCAGGTTCGAGTCCTGTCGCCCCTGCAAGTACCCGTCATCCAGGGCGTATGAAAATGCGTCTGGGTGGCGGGTTTTTCGTTTATGTTCGGTGGCGGTGGGGCAATGCGAGTTACTGACTGCGTTTATGACAAAAACAGCCCGAAAAATGGCTTGAAAGTGTCATAAACCCATACAGTTTCACATTTGCAGCCCCAAGTTCGCATCCCCAAGCGAGCAGCCCCAGCGAGCAGACCGAGCTAGCAGCCCGTAGCTCTTTGGGGTTGTCAGAATCGAATCTCGAAGCCTGCGGTTCCCACGAAGGGCATTTCTTCGATAGTGTGGATTATCGGCTAGAATTTACGCACTGAACCAGACTTGCTCTGCACAGTGGGGGCTTGGCTCCGGAGAACTTCCCCGGAGTTTGCCCTTGAAGAATTCACGTTTGAGTTTCACTGTGCAGTATCTTTAGGTCTCATATGCACGAAGTAGCGAAGGAGCATCGTGTCTGAGGAAAACCAGACTTTCCAGGCGGCGGCTCGCCCGTCCGGTAAGCGCCAGGCGACGGGCGCGCAGACCACCGTGGCGAAGAAGCCTGCGCGTGAGAAGGAGACCAACGAGCTTTCGACTCGTAACCCTTTGGTTTTCATCAAGCAGGTTGTTGACGAGCTGCGCAAGGTGATTTGGCCGACCGGCCGCCAGATGGTCACCTACAGCATCATCGTGATTCTGTTCTTGATTGCCATGATCGTTCTCGTGTGGGGTGTGGACACGCTGGCCGGTCTGGGTGTCCGATCGGTGTTGGGTAAGTAATCGGTTATACTGTTTCGCAGTGATGCTTTTCATCCCGCCTCCGAGTTCCGGACGGCGGGATTATTCGTTAGCGCAGCTGGTGTCTGGCTGTGCGAAGTGATTGCGGATGGCATATTGGCTCTTAGGACTCTTTAGGCGAAGATGCCAATGTCGCGAACCGTTGATGTAGATACAAGAGGGGTTAGCACGACATGAATGATGGTCAGAATATTTTCTCCGACGCCCAGTCCGCGGATGCTGCCGCAACTGAGCAGGATGCGCAGGACGCACCGGCTCAGGTAGAAGCTTCGGCCGAGGGTGCAGTCGCAGCCGCAGCCGACGCAGCCGCAGCTGACACTGCTGCAGCAGAAGCAGCGCCGGCAGAGGAGACTGCCGCTGACGCTGAGGCACAGGCAGCTGCTGACGCAGATGCCGAGTACCGTAAGCGCCTGCGCGAGTTCCAGCGTGAGCTCAAGCGTCGTCCGGGCGACTGGTACATCATCCAGTGCTACTCCGGCTACGAGAACAAGGTGAAGACCAACCTGGAAATGCGCGCCCAGACCATGGGTGTCGATGAGCAGATCCACGAGGTCATCGTTCCGGTTGAGGAAGTCGAAGAGCGCAAGGACGACGGCAAGAAGAAGATCGTTAAGCGCAAGCTGCTGCCGGGCTACGTTCTGGTTCGTATGAGCCTGGATGACCCGTCCTGGTCCGTCGTCCGCGACACCCCGGGTGTTACTTCCTTCGTCGGTAGCGAGGGCCAGCCGTCCAAGGTCAAGATTCGCGAGGTCGCTAAGTTCCTCATGCCGAAGGAGACCATCACCGCGGACGCCGCTGAAGAAGCTGCAAATGCCGACGGTGAGCTGGCTGTCGCAGCGGCGCCGCAGGCGGAGAAGAAGGCCGTCGCCATCGACTATGAGGTCGGCGAGTCCGTCACCATCCTGTCCGGTCCGTTCGCATCTGTGGCTGCGACCATCTCCGAGATCGACCCGGACACCGGCCGCATGAAGGCTCTGGTTTCCATCTTCGGCCGTGAGACCCCGGTCGAGCTGGGCATCGATGAGGTCGAGAAGCTGAACTAGGCCCGACCTCAAGCCAGGCGCAGAGCCAAGCGGAGAGCACCGCCAAGCCAAGCGCCGAGCAAGGCACCAGCTAGCTCGCTCGCGCAACCAATCCGGTAACGGATTTTGATGCACGCCATACGCTGCGGTAACGTAGCCAGGCGTGCATTTTTGTGCCTTGAGCACAGATGCGCCAAGTAATTCGTATCCCCGGTGGCTGGCACCAACTCGATGACCAGCGCCAGCGGCCATGATGGTCGAGGGCGCAAGGGTCGTCGTAAAGCGTCGGCATCCGGACGGGGTGAGTCGCCTTTTCATCGGGGCGGCGTGCCCCGGTAACTAGGAAGTAGGTTAATCCGATGGCTCCGAAGAAGAAGCTTTCTGCGATTATTAAGCTGCAGATTCAGGCTGGTCAGGCTAACCCGGCTCCGCCGGTTGGTCCGGCACTGGGTGCTCATGGTGTCAACATCATGGAGTTCTGCAAGGCTTACAACGCAGCAACTGAGAACCAGCGTGGCAACGTTGTCCCGGTTGAAATCTCTGTCTACGAAGACCGCTCCTTCACCTTCGTTCTGAAGACCCCGCCGGCAGCTAAGCTGCTGCTGAAGGCCGCTGGCATCCAGAAGGGCTCTGGCGTTCCGCACACCAACAAGGTCGGTTCCGTGACCTGGGAGCAGTGCAAGGAAATCGCCGAGCTGAAGAAGCCGGACCTGAACGCTAACGACATCGAGATGGGTGCACGCATCATCGCCGGTACCGCTCGTTCTATGGGCATCACCGTCGAGGGCGCTAAGTAAACCGTCAGCGTTTAGCTGCACCTTCATCAAGTGGTAGGGCCAGCTTCGGCCCGCTACACACCACAATCCAACCATTTCACTTAATTGAGATTGGACTTTTCATGAGCAAGAACTCTAAGGCATACCGCGCCGCCGCCGAGAAGATCGACGCCGGCCGCATCTACTCTCCGCTCGAGGCCGCTAACCTGGCCAAGGAGACCTCCTCCAAGAACTACGACGCCACCATCGACGTCGCCATCCGCCTGGGCGTTGACCCGCGCAAGGCTGACCAGCTGGTTCGCGGCACTGTCTCCCTGCCGAACGGTACCGGTAAGACCGTCCGCGTTGTCGTCTTCGCTGCTGGCGAGAACGCCACCAAGGCTGAAGAGGCTGGCGCTGACTTCGTTGGCTCCGAGGAGCTGATCGAGAAGATTCAGGGCGGTTGGACCGACTTCGACGCTGCTATCGCTACCCCGGACCAGATGGCCAAGGTTGGTCGCGTGGCTCGCATCCTCGGCCCGCGTGGTCTGATGCCGAACCCGAAGACCGGCACCGTTACCCCGGATGTCGCTAAGGCTGTCACCGAGATCAAGGGCGGTAAGATTTCCTTCCGCGTTGACAAGGCTGCAAACCTGCAGGCTGTTATCGGTAAGGCTTCCTTCGACGCTGAGAAGCTGGCCGAGAACTACGGTGCGCTTATCGACGAGCTGATGCGCCTCAAGCCGTCCGCTGCTAAGGGTAAGTACCTGAAGAAGATCACCGTCTCCGCCACCAACGGCCCGGGCATCCCGGTTGACACCAGTGTGATCAAGGACTACACCGCCTAAATCAGCATCAGCCGATAGGCGAGTGTGCTCTTCACGAGTCACTCGAGAGTGACTCTGAGCAAAGCTCTTTAAAACCGCCGCCGCGCGCACTTTCCAGAGTGTGTGAGGTGGCGGTTTTGCATTGGCATAAGGGGTATCGATAGCGCGGTGGGGGCTTGGGCGCGGTAGACGTCGTAAAGCGAATTGCTAATCCAAACAACTAATCCAGGCGAAATGGACTCACAGCCAAAGTTTGTTGCTTAAAATCGCGACTATGACGTTAATTTTGGAACCCGAAGAAGGGCTGGAGGCGCTCGGCGAGATTAATCGCCTGGCGCAGCTCGACGACGGTTCCGGAATTATTGAATCGCAGCTCATCTCGTATCTCGACTCGTTGGGCGACGACGCCTATGACATGCCCTGCCTGCGCATCGCGGGACAGACTCTGCTGGGCGAGGTACTGACGGGGCTAGGGGAGGACGAGCGCGTAGCTGAGGTCCTTCGCCGCAATATCCAGGACTCTGTGGTGCTTCCGGGGATGAGTGAGGAGGAAGCTCTGCAAGCTCGGGCGGCGCAGGTCGTGGTCGTGCGGCTGTTGCGCATCATCGCGCGGATGGAGGCCGTCGAGCTGCGCAATGTCGTGGCGCAGCAGTGCCTGGCATCGCAGATCCCGCCGGTTGTGCGCGTGGCACTGACACTCACCGTGGATATTCTCGACGCCGCCAGATTGGACGCACATCCCGACGACATGGTGCGCGTGGTGCTCGACTACGCCGACCAAGTGCTCTGGCTTGCCGACGACAACCTGAATGCGTACTTTGCCGAGCTCGAGATGATTGTCCAGCAACGTGAGAAGGACCTGGAGTTCGGCCGCTTCGGAGAGCCAGGTGCGGCGCGGTTTGGATAGGCGATTTGGTTAATTGCCAGGGTCTGGTATAAAGTTTCTTCACGAAGTTTGACCGGCTTCCAATCGGTACCAACATCGAGTTGGGAAGATGGAGGTTGGTACTCAAGTTTCACCGAAGACCGTCGGTCATTCGCTTTGAAAGAAGCGGATTGAAGGTTTCATTGTAGGAATACAGTGAGCGGCCCACGCAGGAGGACTTGGAAGCGCTTGCGCAGTTTGACTTCACCTGCTGGCCTTGGGGTTGGCGGAGTTGAAGTGGAACACGCCACAAGAATTGTGCGCCCCATCCTTGTGCGAGGATTGGGGCGTTTGTTGTATTTGCGCAAAAGAATCCTTCACTTGGCCGAGCGGAAAATTGCAAAGACCAGGAAGGAGGCGAGAGTACACATGGCAGCAAATGCTGAGAAGATTGCAGCTGTTGCAGCGCTGAAGCAGGACGTTGAAGAGTCCAACGCTATCGTGCTGACTGAGTACCGCGGCCTGTCCGTTGCGGAAATCACGGAACTGCGTCGCGCCCTCGGTGCTGATGTTAAGTACTCCGTCGCCAAGAACACCATGATCAAGATCGCTGCCGACGAGGCAGGGATTGAGGGTCTTGATGAGCACCTGAACGGCCCGACTGCAGTCGCCTTCATCAAGGGCGAGGCTGTGGATGCGGCTAAGGCGATTAAGAAGTTCGCCGGTGACAACAAGAACCTCGTGATCAAGGGCGGCTACATGGACGGTGCTGCAATGGATGCAGCACAGTTCGAGGCTCTTGCGGATATGGATAACCGTGAGACCACGCTGGCAAAGCTGGCTGGTGCCTTCAACGGCGTTCTGGCGAACGTCGCTGGCCTGCTCGACGCTCCGACCTCCTCGGTTGCCCGCCTTGCTGCGGCACTCGAGGAAAAGAAGTAATCCCGAGCGGCTCGCGATCTACGCGAACTAAATCACGCGAAAAACTTTTCAATATCACTTTGACGGCTTCGACCCCAGGGATCTCTGAGGGGAGCGGCCGCACCACACTCATAGGAGAATATCCATGGCTAAGTACACCACTGAGGAACTGCTCGAGGCTTTCAAGGAAATGACCCTCGTTGAGCTCACCGAGTTCAAGAAGGCTTTCGAGGAAGAGTTCGACGTCACCGCTGCTGCTCCGGTTGCAGTTGCTGCTGCAGGCGCTGCTGGCGGCGAGGCTGCTGCTGAGGAGAAGGACGAGTTCGACGTCGTCCTCGAGGACGCTGGCGCTAAGAAGATCGGCGTTATTAAGGCTGTCCGTGAGATCGTCTCCGGCCTGGGCCTGAAGGAGGCTAAGGAGATGGTTGAGTCCGCTCCGAAGGCTATCCTGGAGGGTGCTTCCAAGGACGACGCTGAGGCTGCTAAGGCTAAGCTGGAAGAGGCTGGCGCAAAGGTTGCCCTCAAGTAATTCAATTACTTGCCTCGGCCCCGGTAGTGGCCTAAAGCTACCAATTCTGACCGCCAGTTCTGGGCTTCGTGCCCGGGGTTGGCGGTTCTTTTGTATCTGGGGCCTTTGCTAACCCACCTGACCCGGGCAAAACCTCACTAATCTCACCCGTCACAGGGAGTTGAGGCAAAAACCAGCCCACTCATTGTCTTGATTACCCTTATTGGCCTGTAAAGTATCTAACATGCTCTCACGGCCGAGAATTTTGTCTATCCTTCTGTTGGGTCTAGGCACCGCACTGCTTGCTGCTGGCATTTTGCTGCCCAAAGTGCTCAATGTTGATCCCAAAATGCCGCTTGACCTGCCGCCGGTGTCGTATACCCTGCGGGCGGAAGACGGCGTATCCACCAGGATTAACGAAGAGGGCAAGCGGGAGGAAGTGCACTCGCCGCTGCAGCGACAGCTCCATGGCGTGCTCATCGAACCCGCGGATGCGGACAAGGTTTCGCTCCGTGTCGGTGTGACTGAAATGCGTGAGCTTCCCCCTGAGGTCATAGGCACCGACCCGCTGACGGAGCTTATCGAGGCCAATATCTGGACAGTTACCATCGACCGCCTCACTGGCGAGGCGCTGGCTCCTGCGACGCTTGTCGACCGCATGGCAGGCGTTCCACGGTCAGTGGCTTTCGAGGGGAACTGGGTGAAGCTTCCGGCCGACACGGAGGAAAAGGAATACCTGATCTTTGATGATCTCCTCCACGATTCCTTGCCGGCAAAGTTTGTCGGGGAAGAGGAGCGCGGCGGTAACCGTGTCCTGCATTTCCGTCAGGACATTGAGAAGACGAATCTCGCCCAGAAGTACCGTTCTTACGTCTCTCAGCTAACCCAGGATGACAAGTCCGGCTTCCTCCAGTACCAGGGCACCCGTGATTTGTGGGTTGAGCCCAAGTCTGGCTCGGTCATCGATATGGCCGAGGACATCCACCTTTGGTGGGAGACCCGCGATGGCGAGCCGATCATGGACTACCTGCGCTTCAACGGCAAGATGGACGAAGGCCTTTCCAATCAGCTTCTCTTTGGCGCAATACAGAATTTCCAGCGCCCAGCTCTAGAGCCGTGGTCAATCGGCCTCATTGCGTCCGGTTCGATTCTGGTATTCATCGCAATCGTGGGTATCGTGCGTCCTTCGACCCGTCGTAAAACAGAGTAACGCTTTACGACGGCCATAGCGCCCAGGCCTCATCGTTATATCGGTAACGGGTGAATGCGACACGCCCGATTTGTCAAGTTGTACTAGACAACTGCCAGTTTTTGATATAGGCTAAATCGTTGCGCTGGAATTAGTGTATCTGTCGCCAGCTCTTTTATAGTTTGCGCTCGGAGCGCGGGGCTATTATGTAGCACCGTTTTTCGTGCATCTAGCTGTTAAAGGAGTTGCTGCGACGCCGCCGTTAGGGCTCGGGGGCTCGCCTTTAAAGGCTGGTCTTGGAGGCCAAGTGGCGGGGGAATCACTTTCGTGTGTGACCAAAGGTTAGACGCAAAGTATCCCGGTGCGCAACAGAAATAATTCCTGCAACTTGAATCGCGTATAAACCAAGCGGGCGGAGCGCACCACCGGTTGCCGGTGTGCTCCACCGCGTGAGGTGCTGGAAGGACGCATCTTGGCAGTCTCCCGCCAGACCAAGGCAGTAACCGGTATTCCCGGAGCTTCGAAGAGGTACTCGTTTGCAAAGATTCAGGAGCCGATTGCGGTTCCTGGTCTGCTCGACCTGCAGCGTGAGTCTTTCGCATGGCTCATTGGCACGCCTGAGTGGCGTGCTCGTCGCCAGGAGGAGCTCGGAGAAGACGCTCGGGTTACCAGCGGTCTCGAAGATATTCTAGAAGAGCTCTCTCCGATCGAGGACTACTCCCAGAAGATGTCCCTGACGCTGTCGGACCCATGGTTCGACTCCGTCAAGAACACCGTGGATGAGTCCAAGGATAAGGACATCAACTACTCGGCTCCCCTCTACGTCACCGCGGAGTTCACCAACCGCGAGACCGGTGAGATCAAGAGCCAGACCGTCTTCATCGGTGACTTCCCGATGATGACGGACAAGGGTACGTTCATCGTCAACGGAACTGAGCGTGTCGTTGTTTCTCAGCTGGTGCGCTCTCCGGGCGTCTACTTCGATGAGACCATCGACAAGTCCACCGAGCGCCCGCTGCACTCGGTGAAGATTATTCCGTCGCGCGGTGCGTGGCTGGAGTTCGACGTCGACAAGCGGGACACCGTCGGCGTTCGTATTGACCGTAAGCGTCGCCAGCCGGTCACGGTTCTGCTGAAGGCTTTCGGCTGGACCACCGAGGAGATCAAGGAGCGCTTCGGCTTCTCTGAGATCATGATGGCCACCCTGGAGAAGGACGGTGTTGCAAACACCGACGAGGCCCTGCTGGAGATTTACCGCAAGCAGCGCCCGGGTGAGCCGCCGACGCGCGAGTCCGCGCTGGCTCTGCTGGAGAACAACTTCTTCAAACCGAAGCGCTACGACCTGGCTAAGGTCGGTCGCTACAAGGTCAACCGCAAGCTGGGCCTGGGCGCTGATGCCTCCGGCGAGATGGTTCTGACCGAGCAGGATATTGCTACCACCATCGAATACCTCGTGCGTCTGCACGACGGCGAGAATGTTATGACCTCGCCGGAAGGCGTCGAAATCCCGGTTGAGACCGACGATATCGACCACTTCGGTAACCGTCGTCTGCGTACCGTAGGCGAGCTGATTCAGAACCAGGTCCGCGTGGGTCTGTCCCGCATGGAACGCGTGGTTCGTGAGCGCATGACCACTCAGGACGTGGAGTCGATCCAGCCGACCACCCTGATTAACGTGCGCCCGGTTTCCGCGGCTATCCGTGAGTTCTTCGGTACTTCCCAGCTGTCCCAGTTCATGGACCAGAACAACTCGCTGTCGGGCCTGACCCACAAGCGTCGTCTGTCCGCACTGGGCCCGGGTGGTCTGACCCGTGACCGTGCTGGCCTTGAGGTTCGAGACGTTCACCCGTCCCACTACGGTCGCATGTGTCCAATTGAGACCCCAGAGGGTCCGAACATTGGCCTGATTGGTTCGCTGTCCTGCTACGCACGCGTGAACCCGTTCGGTTTCATTGAGACTCCGTACCGTCGCGTCCGCGATGGTGTCATCACCGACGAGGTCGACTACCTCACCGCTGATGAGGAAGACCGCTACGTCGTCGCGCAGGCCAACACCCCGATCGACGAGAACGGCCACTTCGTTCAGGAGACCCTGTCTGTTCGTAAGAAGGGTGGTGACGTCGAGTCCGTCCGCGCCGATGAGGTCGACTACCTCGATGTTTCCCCGCGTCAGATGGTCTCCGTGGCTACCGCCATGATTCCGTTCCTCGAGCACGACGACGCTAACCGTGCCCTGATGGGTGCGAACATGCAGCGTCAGGCTGTGCCGCTGCTGCGTTCGGAGGCTCCGTTCGTCGGTACCGGTATGGAGCAGCGTGCTGCTTACGACGCCGGCGATGTCATTGTCGCTTCGGCCACCGGTGTGGTCGAGACGGTGTCGGCAGACTTCATCACCATCATGGACGATGAGGGCCAGCGCCACACCTACCTGCTGCGCAAGTTCGAACGCACCAACCAGGGCACCTGCTACAACCAGAAGCCACTGGTTGACGAAGGCCAGCGTGTTGAGGCCGGCCAGGTCATCGCTGATGGTCCGGGTACCGACAACGGTGAGATGGCACTTGGTAAGAACCTGCTCGTGGCATTCATGCCGTGGGAAGGACACAACTACGAGGACGCCATCATCCTGAACCAGCGCATGGTTGAGGAGGACATCCTGACCTCGATTCACATCGAGGAGCATGAGATTGATGCCCGCGACACCAAGCTGGGTCCGGAGGAAATCACCCGTGACATCCCGAACGCATCCGAGGAGATGCTGAAGGATCTGGATGACCGCGGTATCGTCCGCATCGGTGCCGACGTTCGCGACGGTGACATCCTGGTCGCTAAGACCACGCCGAAGGGCGAGACTGAGCTGACTCCGGAGGAGCGCCTGCTGCGCGCTATCTTCGGCGAGAAGTCCCGCGAGGTCCGTGACACCTCCATGCGTGTTCCGCACGGTGAGTCCGGCAAGGTCATCGGCGTCCGCGTCTTCTCCCGTGAAGACGATGACGACCTGGCACCGGGTGTCAACGAGATGGTCCGCGTCTACGTTGCGCAGAAGCGCAAGATTCAGGACGGCGACAAGATGGCAGGTCGCCACGGTAACAAGGGTGTTATCGGCAAGATCCTGCCGCAGGAGGATATGCCGTTCCTGCCGGACGGCACCCCGGTCGACATCATTCTGAACACCCACGGTGTTCCGCGTCGTATGAACATCGGCCAGGTCCTCGAGGTTCACCTCGGCTGGCTGGCGAAGGCCGGCTGGAGCATTGAGGGCGACCCGGATTGGGCTAAGCGTCTTCCGGCTGACCTGCACGACGTTCCGTCCGACTCCCTGGTCGCAACCCCAGTGTTCGACGGTGCTGAGAACGAGGAGCTCGCTGGTCTGCTCGCGTCGTCCCGCCCGAACCGTGACGGCGAGGTGCTGGTCAACGCTGACGGTAAGGCCACGCTGTTCGACGGCCGCTCTGGCGAGAAGTTCCCGTTCCCGGTTTCGGTGGGCTACATGTACATGCTGAAGCTGCACCACCTGGTCGACGAGAAGATTCACGCTCGTTCCACCGGTCCGTACTCCATGATTACCCAGCAGCCGCTGGGTGGTAAGGCTCAGTTCGGTGGTCAGCGCTTCGGTGAGATGGAGGTGTGGGCAATGCAGGCATACGGCGCTGCCTACACCCTGCAGGAGCTGCTCACTATCAAGTCCGATGACGTGGTTGGCCGCGTCAAGGTCTACGAGGCAATCGTGAAGGGCGACAACATTCCGGATCCGGGTATTCCGGAGTCGTTCAAGGTGCTTCTGAAGGAACTGCAGTCGCTCTGCCTGAACGTTGAGGTCCTTTCGGCCGACGGCGTTCCGGTTGAGTTGGGCTCCTCCGACGATGAGGAACTCGACCACGCGACCGCTTCCCTCGGCATTAACCTGTCCCGCGACGAGCGTTCTGACGCTGACTCCGCATAGTTTCTCGCTTAACGACGAAACATTGCGTGAGTATCAGGGTCGGGAAGCCCTAACTCGCGAATAACCCAACACAGACGACAACGTACAAAAACCTCCGCAGAGAATTTGGTTTCCGCATTACTTCGATGCGGAGGGAAAGGGAAAACAGGTGCTCGACGTCAACAACTTTGACGAGCTCCGGATTGGGCTCGCTACCGCCGACGACATCCGCCGCTGGTCTCGCGGTGAGGTCAAGAAGCCCGAGACGATTAACTACCGTACGCTGAAGCCGGAAAAGGATGGCCTTTTCTGTGAGCGTATCTTCGGCCCGACCCGTGACTGGGAGTGTGCTTGTGGTAAGTACAAGCGCGTTCGCTTCAAGGGCATCATCTGTGAACGCTGTGGCGTTGAGGTGACCAAGTCGAAGGTTCGCCGTGAGCGCATGGGCCACATTGAGCTGGCCGCTCCGGTCACTCACATCTGGTACTTCAAGGGTGTGCCGTCTCGCCTCGGCTACCTGCTCGATTTGGCTCCGAAGGATTTGGAAAAGATCATCTACTTCGCTGCCAACATCATCACTTCTGTGGATGAAGAGGCTCGCCACAACGACCAGGAAACCCTCGAAGCAGACATGCTCGTGGACAAGAAGCTGGTTGAGGACGACCGCGACCAGGAGCTGGCCGAACGCGCCCAGACCCTGGAAGAGGATCTGGCTGAGCTCGAGGCAGCCGGTGCCAAGGCTGACGCCCGCAAGAAGGTTCAGTCTGCAGCCGAGCGCGAGATGCGCCACATCCGTGAGCGCGCCCAGCGCGAGCTGGATCGTCTCGATGAGATTTGGAACACCTTCATCAAGCTCGAGCCGAAGCAGATGATTATCGACGAGGGTATTTACACCGAGCTCGTCGACCGCTACGAGGACTACTTCACCGGTGGTATGGGTGCTGAGGCTATTCAGACCCTGATCCGCAACTTCGACCTGGCCAAGGAGGCCGAGGAGCTGCGCGAGATTATTCGCGACGGCAAGGGTCAGAAGAAGATGCGCGCCCTCAAGCGCCTGAAGGTTGTCACTGCATTCCTGCAGTCCGGCAACGACCCAGCCGCTATGGTGCTCGACTGCATCCCGGTGATTCCGCCGGAGCTGCGCCCGATGGTGCAGCTCGACGGTGGCCGCTTTGCGACCTCGGACTTGAACGACCTCTACCGTCGTGTCATCAACCGCAACAACCGCCTGAAGCGCATGATCGACCTCGGCGCTCCGGAGATCATCGTCAACAACGAGAAGCGCATGCTTCAGGAATCCGTTGACGCACTGTTCGACAATGGACGTCGCGGCCGCCCGGTCACTGGTCCGGGTAACCGCCCGCTGAAGTCCCTGAGCGACCTGCTCAAGGGTAAGCAGGGTCGTTTCCGTCAGAACCTGCTGGGTAAGCGTGTTGACTACTCCGGCCGTTCGGTTATTATCGTCGGCCCGCAGCTGAAGCTGCACCAGTGTGGTCTGCCGAAGCTGATGGCACTTGAGCTGTTCAAGCCGTTCGTGATGAAGGAGCTCGTGGCCAAGAGCTACGCGCAGAACATCAAGAGCGCGAAGCGCATGGTTGAGCGTCAGCGCCCAGAGGTGTGGGACGTCCTCGAAGATGTCATTACCGGACACCCGGTCCTGCTGAACCGTGCACCTACGCTGCACCGCCTGGGTATTCAGGCTTTCGAGCCGGTCCTGGTTGAGGGTAAGGCAATTCAGCTGCACCCACTGGCATGTGAGGCTTTCAACGCCGACTTCGACGGTGACCAGATGGCAGTCCACCTGCCGCTGTCCGCTGAAGCACAGGCCGAGGCTCGCGTCCTGATGCTGTCCTCGAACAACATTCTGTCGCCGGCTTCCGGTAAGCCGCTGGCTATGCCGCGTCTGGATATGGTCACTGGCCTGTACTTCCTGACGCTGGAGAAGCCGGAGCTGCCGGGTGGCCACCAGGATGCCACCGAGGACGCACCGGAGCAGGGTATTTACACCAGCCCGGCCGAGGCCATCATGGCTTACGACCGCGGTGCAATTGGTCTGCAGAGCCCGATTAAGGTGCGCATCAGCCACCTGCGTCCGCCGGCCGAGATTGAGGCCGAGCAGTTCCCAGACGGTTGGAACAAGGGCGATACCTGGCTGGCTTCGACCACGCTGGGCCGCGTTATGTTCAACGACCTGCTGCCGTGGAACTACCCATACGTCGAAGGCGTTATGGCTAAGAAGCCGCAGGCTGCGATCATCAACGACTTGGCTGCCAAGTACCCGATGATCACGGTCGCTCAGACCGTCGACAAGCTCAAGGATGCTGGCTTCTACTGGGCTACCCGTTCTGGTGTCACCATTGCTATGTCTGACGTGCTGGTTCTCCCGAACAAGCGGGAGATCCTAAACGGCTACGAAGAGAAGGCCGCCACGGTGGAGAAGAAGTTCCGCCGCGGTAAGCTCTCGGCTGCTGAGCGTCACGAGTCGCTGGTTAACCTGTGGAAGGCCGCGACGGCTGAGGTCGGTGAAAAGGTCGAGGCTCTGTACCCGGATGACAATCCGATTCCGATGATCGTGAAGTCGGGTGCTGCCGGTAACATGGGCCAGATTCACTCGCTGGCCGGCATGAAGGGCATGGTTACGAACCCGCGTGGTGAATACATCACCCGTCCGATTAAGACCTCCTTCCGCGAAGGCCTGTCGGTTCTCGAGTACTTCAACAACTCGCACGGTTCCCGTAAGGGTCTGGCCGATACCGCGCTTCGTACCGCTGACTCGGGTTACCTGACCCGTCGTCTGGTCGACGTTGCGCAGGACGTCATCGTTCGCGAAGAGGACTGTGGCACCCACGATGGTGTCATTGTCGAGATTGGCGAGGATGTTCTGGACGCAGCCGGTAACCCGACCGGCGAGATTCGTCGTGCGAAGTACGTCGAGACTGCCGCGATTGCTCGTGTGCTGGCAGCCGATGTCACCGACGCTGAGGGCAATGTCCTTATCTCGGCTGACACCGACCTGAACGACGACCACATCACCCTGGCTCTCAGCCACGGTGTCAAGGAAGTCAAGGTCCGCTCGGTTCTGACCTGTTCCACCGCAACCGGTGTCTGTGCCAAGTGCTACGGTCGCTCGATGGCAACCGGCAAGCTGGTCGACATCGGAGAGGCTGTCGGTATTGTTGCTGCGCAGTCCATTGGTGAGCCGGGTACCCAGCTGACCATGCGTACGTTCCACCAGGGTGGTGTCGGTGGCGACATTACCGGTGGTCTGCCGCGTGTCCAGGAGCTGTTTGAGGCCCGCGTGCCGAAGAACAAGGCTCCGCTGGTCCGCGAAAACGGTCGCGTGCGCCTGGAGGAGGACGAGCACTTCTACACGCTCACCCTCATCCCGGATGCTAACAGCGAGGACGAGGTCGTATACGACAAGCTGTCCAAGCGTCAGGGCCTGGCTGAAATCACTGTCGATGGCCGTCGTCGCGCCATCCGCGATGGTGACCATGTGGTCAAGGGGCAGCAGCTGCTAAAGGGCGCTGCCGATCCGCACGAGGTCCTCGAGGTCCTGGGCCGCCGAGGCGTCCAGCGCCACCTCATCGAGGAAGTCCAGTCGGTCTACCGTGATCAGGGTGTGGCCATTCACGACAAGCACATCGAGGTTATCGTCAGCCAGATGCTGCGCCGCGTGATTGTGTCTAAGCCAGGTGACTCCGACCTGCTGCCAGGTGCACTGGTCGAGCGCTCCACGGTCATGGCTAAGAACCGCGAGATTGTCGCCTCCGGTGGCAGCGTCATCGAGGGCCGTCGCGTGCTGATGGGTATTACCAAGGCATCGCTGGCCACCGAGTCCTGGCTGTCCGCCGCCTCCTTCCAGGAGACGACGCGCGTGCTTACCGACGCCGCTATCAACAAGCGCTCGGATAAGCTCATCGGCCTGAAGGAGAACGTGATCATCGGTAAGCTGATCCCGGCTGGTACGGGTATCTCGCGCTACCGCAACATCACGGTTGAGCCGACTGAGGAAGCTGCCCGCCAGGCAGCCGCTCCGTTCGCTTCCTTCGGTGAGGGCTTCTACGGCGCCGAGGACACCTACGGCATCGACCAGGTCGGTTCCGCAGTTCCGCTGGATGACATCGGAACCTTCGAGTAAAAACCAATAGCTTTGCGGCAGTGGCTGGGGGAGCGGGAGAATTCCCTCGGTCACTGTCTGGCAAAGCACCTCGCCTGACAGTTGGGGCTTCGTGCGCTAACTGTTAGGTGGCAACCGGAAAAATCCTCCGGCACAGTTGTGGCTTACTAGCGGATTGCTAGTTCGTCACGGTCGTGCCGGAGGATTTTGCTTTGTCGAGGCAACCCAACTGGAAAACCCAACTGGAAAACTCGGCTGGAGACTGAAGAAAGGCGATAGGAACAGAGGCAAGGGGCAGGGGAGGAAAGGCCTAGGGGTTCCGTCCCGACCTCCCTCCTCTACATCTTGAGAGCCTCTGCAATCGGGGTGTTGCCCTCGTTGAAGTTAATCATGCGACCAACGGTAGCCTCGTTGAACACGGTCTGCGCGATGACATTGGCAACGGTCGCGCGAGCGACCTCGCCTGCCTTGTCCGCCGTGGTGTCGATGGAATCCTGGCCCTCGTTGAGCGTGAGCGCACTCGGGCCGAGAATGGTCCATTTCAGGTTTGAAGCGCGCAGCGCTTCGTCGGCTGCAGCCTTGGACTCGGCATAGGCAAAGAAGCTGTGATCCTCTGGAACGCCATGGTCGTGGCCCGCACCAAAGTAAGAGACCATCACGTAGCGCTTAACGCCAGCCTGCTCGGCTGCGGCAATCGAAGTAATAGCTGCGTCGCGGTCGATCGCGTACGTCCGTTCTGGTGAACCTCCACCAGCGCCGGCGGACCAAATCACAGCGTCGTGCCCGCTGAGAAGGTCCGCAAACTGTTCGGTCGAGAGACTGGCGATGTCGTAAACGGCTGGTGTGGCGCCGAGAGCCTCGATATCCGGAACCTGGTCGGGGTTGCGTATAACAGACGTGACCTCGTAGCCATCGTCGATAAGTAGGGGAGTAGCGATTTGGGCCACCTTGCCGTGGCCGCCAATGACAATAACCTTTTTAGACATGTCCCCACCTATACGCTGCCAGTACACTGCTGGCAATGAAGAAGGCATTCGCCTGTGGTGAACATGGCGATTAAGTTTCTCCAGCGCTGATGCAGGACAGTACTATGGGCAAACCGAACGGACGGCAGAATTGGCCGAGTTATCAATTCAAACCGGCATAGTAACGTCTGCGTCTTTTGGGGCGAGGCGCGCCGTGCTGAACACCCAAAAATTTGATCACCAAGCCCACAAGCGCTCAAAGTGCTTGAAATTTATAGGCCATTACCAGGGTGTTTGGACTAAACCCGCAGCTCGCGTACTGTTATACAACGATCCCAGAAAAGAATTGGGAACTTGAGACATTACCCAGTAGGCCAGCGAGAGCGGCTGACTGGGTTTCGCACGTTCAAAATCCCTCCATTTCTTGCGTTCAACCGATGGGCTCACCACTGGATGAGTAATAACTTTTCTTGTGATGCATTCACACGGAAGGTGGTTACTCCGCTGCGGTTGGCATCGGTCGTGAGAATGTCCAGCGAGGATTGAAAACAGAAAGAGGCTTCATGCCCACTATTCAGCAGCTGGTCCGCAAGGGCCGCCATGACAAGAAGGCTAAGGTTGCAACCGCAGCTCTGAAGGGTTCCCCTCAGCGCCGCGGCGTTTGCACCCGTGTTTACACCACCACCCCGAAGAAGCCGAACTCGGCTCTTCGTAAGGTCGCTCGTGTTCGCCTGACCTCCGGTGTCGAGGTTTCGGCTTACATTCCGGGTGAGGGCCACAACCTGCAGGAGCACTCCATGGTGCTCGTTCGCGGTGGTCGTGTTAAGGACCTCCCGGGTGTCCGCTACAAGATCGTCCGTGGTTCCCTTGACACCCAGGGCGTCAAGGACCGCAAGCAGGCTCGTTCCCGCTACGGCGCAAAGAAGGAGAAGTAAGCCATGCCACGTAAGGGCCCAGTACAGAAGCGTCCTGTCGTCAACGACCCGGTCTACGGCTCCCCTCTGGTGTCGCAGCTGGTCAACAAGGTTCTGATCGACGGTAAGAAGTCGACTGCAGAGCGCATCGTCTACGGTGCACTTGAGATGTGCGAAGAGAAGACCGGTACTGATCCGGTGCTGACTCTGAAGCGCGCAATCGAGAACGTCAAGCCGGCTCTTGAGGTTCGTTCCCGCCGTGTTGGTGGCGCCACCTACCAGGTCCCGGTCGAGGTTCGCCCGGGCCGCGGCACCACGCTGGCACTGCGCTGGCTGCTGATGTTCTCCCGTCAGCGCCGTGAGAACACCATGACCGAGCGTCTCGCTAACGAGATCCTTGATGCATCCAACGGCCTGGGTGCATCCGTCAAGCGTCGTGAGGACACTCACAAGATGGCGGAAGCTAACCGCGCATTCGCTCACTACCGCTGGTAATCGCTTATCGACGGAGGCTGCGAGTGGTCACCGTCGTAAAGCAGCTGCCGGTATGTCAACGGCGCGCGTCGGTCGCGGTCCACAGATCTTTAAGGGTCACTCAATAGGGGCCAGCCCGGCGCTTACACCCGATGTCTTGCGTAGAATTTACGCAATAGGTGTACGTCACGGCGCGACTTCGCGCCAAGACGGTGGCATTATAGATAAAGCAAACCCGACCGACGGCGGATTTGACGGCCAATTGCAATCCCGTGATTGAGTCTCACCGCCAAACCGATTTGAAACGAGTGGGGAATCAAGTGGCTGAAGGTGCACTTCCCGTTAAGAAGGACCTCCACAAGGTCCGCAACATCGGCATCATGGCGCACATCGATGCTGGTAAGACGACTACGACCGAGCGCATCCTGTACTACACGGGTATTAACCGCAAGGTCGGCGAGACTCACGATGGTGCGTCCACAACCGACTGGATGGAGCAGGAGAAGGAGCGCGGTATCACCATTACCTCCGCTGCTGTGACCTGTTTCTGGAACGACAACCAGATCAACATCATCGATACCCCGGGCCACGTCGACTTCACCGTTGAGGTTGAGCGTTCCCTGCGTGTGCTCGACGGTGCCGTCGCAGTCTTCGACGGTAAGGAAGGTGTCGAGCCGCAGTCTGAGCAGGTTTGGCGTCAGGCTCAGAAGTACGATGTCCCGCGTATTTGCTTCGTCAACAAGATGGACAAGCTGGGCGCTGACTTCTACTACACCGTTGGCACCATCGTTGACCGCCTCGGTGCTAAGCCGTTGGTTATGCAGCTGCCGATTGGCGCTGAGGATGACTTCGACGGCGTTGTTGACCTGCTGGAGATGAAGGCCCTCATGTGGCCGGGCAAGGTTGAGATCGGCACTCCTGCGCAGGTCGAGGAGATTCCGGCGGACATGGTCGACAAGGCTAACGAGTACCGTGAGAAGCTCATTGAGACCGTCGCTGAGTCCGACGAGGAGCTCATGGAGAAGTACTTCGGTGGCGAAGAGCTGACCATGGACGAGATCAAGGGCGCCATCCGCAAGATGGTCCTGAACTCTGAGGTTTACCCGGTCTACTGTGGTACCGCTTACAAGAACAAGGGTGTTGAGCCGCTGCTCGACGCTGTCATTGACTTCCTGCCGAATCCGCTGGACATCGGTGAAGTTCACGGCCACCAGATGGGCGACGAGGACGTCGATATGGTCCGTAAGCCGTCTAAGGATGAGCCGTTCTCCGCTCTCGCATTCAAGATCGCTGCTCACCCATTCTTCGGCAAGCTGACCTTCGTCCGCGTTTATTCCGGTCGCGTGGAGCCTGGCCAGCAGGTCCTGAACGCCACCAAGGACAAGAAGGAGCGCGTCGGTAAGCTGTTCCAGATGCACGCCAACAAGGAGAACCCTGTTGACGAGGCAGTGGCAGGTAACATCTACGCCTTCATCGGTCTGAAGGACACCACCACCGGTGACACCCTGTGTGCACAGGATGCTCCGATTGTTCTGGAGTCCATGTCCTTCCCGGATCCGGTTATCGACGTTGCTATTGAGCCGAAGTCCAAGGCCGACCAGGAGAAGCTGAGTACCGCTATTCAGCGTCTGGCTGAAGAGGATCCGACCTTCACTGTTCACCTGGATGAGGAAACCGGCCAGACCGTTATCGGCGGTATGGGCGAGCTCCATCTCGACGTCCTGGTTGACCGCATGAAGCGCGAGTTCAAGGTTGAAGCAAACATCGGTAACCCGCAGGTTGCTTACCGTGAGACCATCCGCAAGCCGGTCGAGAAGTTCGAGTACACCCACAAGAAGCAGACCGGTGGTTCGGGTCAGTTCGCCCGCGTCATTATTGCTCTGGAGCCGTACGCTCCGGCTACTGACGAGGTGGAAGAGGGCGAGTCCACCACTTACAAGTTTGTCAACGAGGTCACTGGTGGTCGTGTTCCGAAGGAATACATCCCGTCTGTCGACGCTGGTATTCAGGACGCAATGCAGTACGGTACCCTCGCTGGCTACCCGCTGGTGAACATCAAGGCAACCCTGCTCGATGGTGCTTACCACGAAGTTGACTCCTCTGAAATGGCCTTCAAGATCGCTGGTCAGCAGGCTATGAAGGAAGCTGTTCAGAAGGCTAAGCCGGTCCTGCTCGAGCCGATGATGGCCGTTGAGGTCATTACTCCGGAAGAGTACATGGGCGAAGTTATCGGTGACATCAACTCCCGTCGTGGCCAGGTCAACTCCATGGAAGACCGCACCGGCGTCAAGGCTGTCAAGGCTCTGGTTCCGCTGTCCGAGATGTTCGGCTACGTTGGTGACCTGCGCTCCAAGACCCAGGGTCGCGCTAACTACACCATGATTTTCGACTCCTACGCTGAGGTTCCGTCCTCCGTGGCCGAGGAGATCATTGCAGCTCGTACCGGCGCTTAAATCACGCCGGTAGGGTGGGGCACTCAATCAGAGCTGACCCCATCCCTGCACGCACTTCACTGTCACTCTCGTTAGAGGACGCAGTGCGAGGGTCTGCAGCTTTAATAGATTCCCTTTAGCTTTGACTGTGCTGAGACATCGTCAGACTGTTGGCGTGTGTTAGCACAGGGAAGCTCTAGGGGGTAGCTGCTCGCAATTCATATCGTTGGGCGATTTTAAATCGCAGCTCAAATATCTAGCATTTATGCAGGTAAATGACGATATGAGTTGCTGGCCGTTACCCACCCTTAACTAGGGGGTTGGTCTGGTTTGGAAAACTCCAGTATCCTGCCCTAGTATCGAGTAACTGGCACAGTGAAAGAATAGTGCTCTTTTGCGCGCGCACGTTCCGAAGTCGTAAGCGAACAGCTTGAAGGCTTCTGATGTTGTGAAGGCGGATTGAGTGACCACAAAATTGTGGCTGCGAGAGTCGTGGCCACCTAGACCTCCAGGAGGACTAAAAGTGGCAAAGGCGAAGTTCGAGCGTACGAAGCCGCACGTCAACATCGGTACCATTGGTCACGTTGACCACGGTAAGACCACCACTACCGCCGCTATCACCAAGGTTCTGGCTGACAAGTTCCCGGACCTGAACGAGTCGTTCGCTTACGATGCCATCGATAAGGCACCGGAAGAGAAGGAACGTGGCATTACCATCAACGTTTCCCACGTTGAGTACCAGACGGAGAAGCGCCACTACGCTCACGTCGATGCCCCGGGCCACGCCGACTACATCAAGAACATGATTACCGGTGCTGCTCAGATGGACGGCGCAATCCTGGTTGTCGCTGCTACTGACGGCCCGATGCCGCAGACTCGCGAGCACGTTCTGCTGGCTCGCCAGGTTGGCGTTCCGTACATCCTCGTTGCGCTGAACAAGTGCGACATGGTCGACGACGAAGAGATCATCGAGCTCGTCGAGATGGAGGTCCGCGAGCTGCTGGCTGAGCAGGACTACGACGAGGAAGCTCCGATTGTCCACATCTCCGCACTGAAGGCTCTTGAGGGCGAAGAGAAGTGGGTCAACTCCATCGTCGAGCTGATGGAAGCTTGCGACGAGAACATCCCGGATCCGGTTCGCGAGACCGACAAGCCGTTCCTGATGCCGATTGAGGACATCTTCACCATTACCGGTCGCGGCACCGTTGCTACCGGTCGTGTTGAGCGCGGCGTTCTGAACGTTAACGACGAGGTCGAGATTCTGGGCATCAAGGAGAAGTCCCAGAAGACCACCGTTACCGGTATCGAGATGTTCCGCAAGCTGCTGGATTCCGCTGAGGCTGGCGACAACTGTGGTCTGCTGCTCCGCGGTACCAAGCGTGAGGACATCGAGCGCGGTCAGATCGTTGCTAAGCCGGGCGCTTACACCCCGCACACCGAGTTCGAGGGTTCCGTCTACATCCTGTCCAAGGATGAGGGCGGCCGTCACACCCCGTTCTTCGACAACTACCGTCCGCAGTTCTACTTCCGCACCACCGACGTCACCGGCGTCGTTTCCCTGCCGGAAGGTGTCGAGATGGTCATGCCGGGCGACAACGTTGACATGTCTGTCAAGCTGATCCAGCCGGTCGCAATGGACGAGGGCCTGCGCTTCGCTATCCGCGAGGGTGGCCGCACCGTCGGCGCTGGCCGCGTTACCAAGATCGTTAAGTAAGGTTTCTCCCCATAGGGGAAATGCTTTAACTTAAGTCTTAGAAGAATCCCGACTCCGCGTAAGCGGGAGTCGGGATTTTTGTATCTGTACATAGCCGACACTAGACGGGGTGGGGGCGGCGCAATAGCCGTCGTCAAGCAGACTGTGCCGTAATGGGTGTGATGTACGTTGCACTTTGGAATCGTGATTTTACATTCGTAGCCCGGACGTGCTTTAATACGGAGGTTGCTTTAACAAAGGCGTTCGCGCCAATTGTTGTATCAGGCCCAGTTGGGAACCAGTACGAAATTGGACATAGCGCCTATGGTAAGGCGAGCATGACCACGTAGGGAAGTTTCTTCCTGATCGTGCCTCACGGAGAAAATGGGCGACACGCCCGACCGCGGGGGTCGGAGGTGGCATGGCAAATTAACAGCGGCAGTAGGCAAATGAAGAGCCCCACGAGGGGGACTTGTTTTCCACTGGGATTTGAGTGCAAGGCGTTATTCGTCCGCTCGGGTCATGGCCAAAAGTTAATTTGCCATGACGATCGAAGACGAAATCGCTTTGAAGTAATGCACAACCCAGTTTTGATTTCTGGCGCTGGCCATAGTTGCTGACGGCGTCGAGAAACATTGACAGGGTCGACGCCCCTTTAATTGGGGCGCGCCGACCGAGGAGAGGACAAGCGTGGCCGGACAGAAGATCCGCATCAGGCTCAAGGCCTACGACCACGAGGCTATCGACGCTTCTGCGCGAAAGATCGTGGAGACCGTTACCCGTACGGGTGCACGCGTCGTTGGCCCGGTGCCGTTGCCAACCGAAAAGAACGTTTACTGCGTTATCCGTTCGCCGCACAAGTACAAGGACTCGCGCGAGCACTTCGAGATGCGCACTCACAAGCGTCTGATCGACATTCTCGATCCAACGCCGAAGACCGTCGATGCACTTATGCGCATTGACCTTCCGGCAAGTGTCGATGTGAACATTCAGTGATCCTGGACTTTTGGTAGCGGAGACAAGATAAATGAGTGAAAACGAGATCAAGGGCATCCTGGGCACGAAGCTCGGTATGACTCAGATCTTCGACGAGGAGAACCGCGTTGTTCCGGTTACCGTCGTTGAGGCTGGGCCGTGCGTAGTGACTCAGGTGCGCACTAAGGAAACCGACGGCTACGACGCCGTCCAGATTGCATACGGCGAAATTGACCCGCGTAAGGTCAACAAGCCGGAGGCCGGCCACTTCAAGAAGGCCGGTGTGACCCCGCGTCGCCACAGCGTTGAGATTCGCACCCCGGACGCCTCCTCTTACGAGGTCGGCCAGTCCGTTGGTGTCGACATCTTCGGCGAAATTGAGTACGTCGACGTCACTGGTACCTCTAAGGGCCACGGCTTCGCCGGTGGTATGAAGCGCCACGGCTTTGCTGGCCAGGGTGCTGCTCACGGTAACCAGGCTGCTCACCGTCGTGTTGGTGGCATTGGCGCTTGCGCCACGCCAGGACGCGTCTTCAAGGGCAAGCGCATGGCAGGCCGCATGGGTAACGACCGGGTCACGACCCAGAACCTGAAGATCCAGAAGGTTGACGCCGACGCGAACCTGCTGCTCATCAAGGGCGCAGTTCCGGGTGCACGCGGCGGCCTGCTGGTTGTTAAGACTGCCACGAAGGGTGGTGCTCACGCATGACCAACCTCAAGCTAGACGTACACACCGCTGAAGGCGGCGTGAACGGTTCGGTTGAGCTTCCTGCTTCCGTGTTCGACGCGGAGGTGTCCATCGCCCTGATGCACCAGGTTGTTGTCGCGCAGCGTGCAGCAGCTCGCCAGGGCACCCACAAGGTCAAGACCCGCGGTGAGGTTCGCGGCGGTGGCCGCAAGCCGTGGCGCCAGAAGGGTACCGGTCGCGCTCGTCAGGGTTCGATCCGTGCTCCGCACTGGACCGGCGGTGGCGTTGTCCACGGCCCGGTGCCTCGCGATTACAGCCAGCGCACCCCGAAGAAGATGATTGCAGCTGCTCTGCGCGGCGCACTCTCTGACCGTGCTCGCCACGACCGCATCCACGTTGTCGAGGAACTGGTCCCAGGCCAGACCCCGTCCACCAAGGCAGCTCGTACTTTTGTCGAGCGTCTGACTGAGCGCCGCAACGTGCTCGTCGTTCTGCCGCGCGAGGACGTCAACTCGTGGAAGTCGGTTCGTAACCTGCCAGGTGTCCACATCCTGTCTGAGGATCAGCTGAACACCTACGATGTTCTGAAGGCCGATGACGTCATCTTCGCCGTTCAGGCACTCAATGACTTCATCACTCGCACCGCCGGTAAGGAGGAGAAGTAATGGCTACCATCGCAGATCCCCGCGACATCATTGTTGCACCGGTAGTGTCTGAGAAGTCCTACGGACTCATGGAGCAGGGCGTTTACACGTTCCTGGTCCACACCGACGCTAACAAGACCCAGATCAAGATCGCGGTCCAGGAGATTTTCGGTGCCAAGGTCGCTTCCGTCAACACCCTCAACCGTGAGGGCAAGCGCAAGCGTTCCCGCACCGGCTACGGCAAGCGCAAGAACACCAAGCGCGCCTACGTGACTCTCGCGGCCGGCAGCGATCCCATCGACATCTTCGGCGGTTCGGCAGCTTAGCCGCTAGCCGACGAGGAAGTTAAGGAAGAGCAAAAGTATGGCTATTCGTAAGTACAAGCCGACTACGCCGGGTCGCCGCCAGAGCTCCGTCTCCGAGTTCAGCGAGATTACTCGCTCGACTCCTGAGAAGTCTCTGCTGCGCCCGCTGTCGAAGACTGGTGGCCGTAACGTTCACGGTCACATCACCACTCGCCACAAGGGTGGCGGACACAAGCGCCAGTACCGTGTCATCGACTTCCGTCGTAATGACAAGGACGGCATTCCGGCAAAGGTCGCTCACATCGAGTACGACCCGAACCGTACCGCCAACATCGCACTGCTGCACTATGCAGACGGTGAGAAGCGCTACATCATCGCTCCGAAGAACCTGAAGCAGGGTGCCATCGTTGAGTCCGGCGCTAATGCCGACATCAAGGTGGGTAACAACCTGCCGCTGCGCAACATCCCGACCGGTTCCACTATTCACTGCGTGGAGCTCAAGCCGGGCGCTGGTGCACAGCTGGCACGTTCTGCTGGTGCTTCTATTCAGCTTCTCGGTAAGGAAGGCAAGTACGCAGTTCTGCGTATGCCGTCCTCTGAGATCCGTCGCGTCGACGCACGTTGCCGTGCAACCGTCGGTGAGGTCGGAAACCAGGATCAGATCAACATCCGTTGGGGCAAGGCCGGCCGTATGCGCTGGAAGGGCTGGCGCCCGACTGTCCGCGGTGTTGTCATGAACCCGGTCGACCACCCGCACGGTGGTGGCGAGGGTAAGACCTCCGGTGGTCGCCACCCGGTTTCCCCGTGGGGCCAGAAGGAAGGCCGCACCCGTAAGCCGAACCGTCCGAGCGACCAGCTGATCGTTCGTCGCCGTCGTACCAACAAGAATAAGAAGCGCTAAGGAGGGAACTGAGAATGCCACGCAGCCTTAAGAAGGGCCCGTTCGTCGATGAGCACCTCCTCGCGAAGGTCGATGCACAGAACGAGAAGGGCACCAAGCAGGTCATTAAGACCTGGTCTCGCCGCTCCACGATTCTCCCCGATTTCATCGGCCACACCTTCGCCGTTCACGACGGTCGCAAGCACGTGCCGGTGTTCGTGGATGACTCTATGGTCGGCCACAAGCTGGGCGAATTCGCCCCGACCAAGACCTTCAAGGGTCACGTCAAGGATGACAAGAAGGGACGTCGATAAGCCATGAGCAACGACATTACTTCTGCACGCGCAACTGCGCGCTTCGTCCGCGTTACTCCAATGAAGGCACGTCGCGTCCTGGACACCGTTCGCGGTAAGTCCGTCGACGAGGCACTGAACATCCTGGAGTACGCTCCGCAGGGTGCTGCTGATCCGGTTGCCAAGGTTGTTGCGTCTGCAGCTGCAAACGCTGAGAACAACTTCGGCCTGGACCGTCGTACTCTGGTCATCTCCGAGGCTTACGCCAACGAGGGACCGACCATGAAGCGCTTCCGCCCGCGTGCGCAGGGCCGTGCTTTCCACGTCCGCAAGCGCACCAGCCACATCACCGTGGTCGTCGAGAGCCAGAAGGAAGGTGACCGATAGTGGGACAGAAGATCCATCCACACGGTCTTCGCCTCGGTATTTCCAGCGACTGGAAGTCCCGCTGGTACGCCGACAAGCAGTACGCTGACTACCTGGCCGAGGACATCAAGATCCGCGATCTGCTGTCCACCGGTCTTGAGCGCGCCGGCATCTCCGATGTCGTTATCGAGCGCACCCGTGACCGCGTGCGTGTGGACATCCACACCGCACGCCCGGGCATTGTTATCGGTCGTCGTGGCTCCGAGGCTGACCGCATCCGCGGCCAGCTCGAGAAGCTCACCGGCAAGCAGGTTCAGCTGAACATCCTCGAGGTCAAGAACATTGACGCGGATGCGAAGCTGGTCGCTCAGTCCATCGCTGAGCAGCTCGCCAACCGTGTCGCTTTCCGTCGTGCAATGCGCAAGGCTATCCAGTCTGCAATGCGTCAGCCGCACGTCAAGGGCATCAAGGTTGTCTGCTCCGGTCGTCTCGGCGGTGCCGAGATGGGCCGCACCGAGCGCTACCACGAGGGTCGCGTTCCGCTGCACACCCTGCGTGCGGAGATCGACTACGGCACCCACGAGGCTCACACCACCTTCGGCCGCATTGGCGTCAAGGTGTGGATCTACAAGGGTGACGTGATCGGTGGCCGTCGCGAGTCCGAGATCAACGCCGGCAACGACCGCCAGCGTCGCGGCAACGACCGTCCGCGTCGTGGTGGCAAGCGTCGTCAGCGTGCATCTGAGAAGAAGGAGGGCTAATTCATGCTCATCCCGAAGCGCGTTAAGTTCCGTCGCCAGCACCGCCCGACCCGTTCTGGTATGTCCAAGGGCGGCAACAAGGTGACTTTCGGTGACTACGGTCTCCAGGCTCTCGAGCCGGCCTACATCACCAACCGTCAGATTGAGGCAGCGCGTATTGCTATCAACCGCCACGTCAAGCGTGGTGGTAAGGTCTGGATCCAGATTTTCCCGGACCGTCCGCTGACCCAGAAGCCACTGGGTGTTCGTATGGGTTCCGGTAAGGGCCCGGTCGAGAAGTGGGTTGCAAACGTCAAGCCGGGTCGCATCATGTTCGAGATGTCCTACCCGGACGAGGCAACTGCTGTCGAGGCACTGAAGCGCGCAGGCGCTAAGCTGCCGATTAAGACCCGAATCGTTCGGAAGGAGGATCAGTACTGATGTCGAACGGCATTCCCGCCCACGAGCTTCGCTCGCTGGATAACGATGACCTGGTTGCCAAGCTCAAGGAGTCTAAGGAGGAGCTGTTCAACCTCCGTTTCCAGAGCGCTACCGGTCAGCTGACCAACAACCGCCGTCTCCGCACTGTCCGCAAGGATATCGCTCGCATTTACACCGTTATGCGTGAGCGCGAGCTCGGCCTGTCTGCTGCACCAACCGATGGTGATGCAGCATGAGTGAGGAAAACATGAACACCACCGAGGCTGGCGCACGCAAGGTGCGCACCGGTTACGTCGTGTCCGACAAGATGCAGAAGACCATCGTCGTCGAGCTCGAGGACCGCAAGCAGCACGCCCTGTACGGCAAGATCATGCGCACGAACTCTAAGGTCAAGGCGCACGACGAGAACGAAGAGGCTGGCGTGGGCGACCGCGTCCGCATCGAAGAGTGCCGTCCGCTCTCCAAGGACAAGCACTACCGCCTGATCGAGATCATCGAGAAGGCTAAGTAAGACCCGTCAGCTGAGCAATCAGCTCGGGCTTTACGACGAGAACCCCGCCGCGGGAAACACGAAAGTGTTTTCTGTGGCGGGGTTTGTTTTTTTGAAAGCCATGTTTCTTCGTATTTCTAGTCCTCTTAGTCCAGGTTTGATGGGTTTTATCTCTGATAGCATTGGCGAGGATTTGTGCTTTGTGAGGGGAGAAGTTCGGTGACTACTGACGTGACCAGGATTGATGATCGAGATCTCGAGTCCGCGCTTCGCTCACATGACGTGGCTACGCTGTCGCGGCTCTTAACTGATATTGAACCCAAGGTTGCCGCTCGAAAGATGCGCCGCCTCAGCCATGAGGAACGTGCGCTGTTCTACCGCACACTCCCGAAAGACACGGCGGTTGAAACCTTCGATGAGCTGAACTCGGCTCTGCAGGCGCACCTGATTGACAGCCTCCGTGATCCTGAAGTCACCGCAGTTTTCGCGGACATGGAACCGGACGATCGAGCAGAGCTGCTCGACGAGCTGCCTGCGTCTGTCGCTGCAAAACTGCTCGCCGATCTGCCGGATGATGAGCGAGATCTGACCAACATCGTCCTCGGCTACCCCGACGGTTCCATTGGGCGTCGCATGAGCCCGGAGCTGGTGTCGCTTCACGACTATATGACGGTGGGGGAGGCTCTGGAGACCGTCTACAAGCATCTGGATGATGCCGAATCGATCTACACCCTGCCGGTGTCGAACCGGAAGCGTCGGCTGGTGGGCGTTGTTAGTCTTCGTGAATTGATGCGTGCCAGCAGCGATATCCAGGTTGCGGCTATCTTGCGGAAGGCCGATTACGCAGAAGCTACCGAACCCGAAGAGAAGGTAGCCCGCATGTGCGCTGATCGTAAGCGCCTAGCTCTGCCGATTGTCGACAGCGAGCAGCGTGTTATCGGTCTGCTCACGGTCGACGACGCCCTCCGGATTCTGGAAGAGGCAGACTCCGAGGACCAAGCTCGTATTTCCGGTTCTGAGCCTCTGCGCTTGCCCTATCTCGCGACGCCCATTTTCGAGATTGTTCGCTCTCGTGTGGTGTGGCTGCTCGTGCTTGCTATCGGTGCAACATTGACCGTGCAAGTCCTGGAAACTTTCGAAGAGACTCTTTCTCAGATGGTGGTTCTCTCGGTATTCGTGCCGCTGCTGATCGGTACAGGTGGCAATACCGGTAACCAGGCAGCAACTACGATTACGCGTGCGTTGGCGCTGGGGGATGTCCAACCCCGCGACATATTCAAGGTCATTCTCCGCGAGGTGAGGGTCGGTGCGTTCCTCGGCCTGCTGCTGGGTACTCTCGGCCTGCTGCTAGCTGGCTTGGTTTACGGCTGGGACATTGGCCTAGTGATTGGCCTGACGTTGCTGGGTATTTGTACTCTCGCGGCAACTGTCGGTGGCATCATGCCGCTGATTGGTAAGAAGTTCGGCATTGACCCAGCCGTCTTCGCTAACCCGTTCATTACCACTCTTGTCGATGCCTCCGGTCTGATCATCTACTTCCTGATCGCTAAGTCAGTATTGGGAATCTAGTCCCGTCGCGCAGGGGACGTCGGCGGTATAGAAAAGAGACCAACTGCGCCATAATGGTGGCCATGAACAATGGCAACCATTATGGCGCAGTTGGAAAGAAATTATTGCCGCCGATCCGCAGCATTCCCGGCGCTACGCCAACCGGTGGCGGGGGTTCGTTCGCGAGGGCCGCGATATCGATGGCGAGGCGCGGCTGGTGGATGCAATGGCGCCACGCCACGCTCGAATCCTGGATGCCGGCTGTGGGCAGGGGCGCGTCGGCGGTTACCTGGCGAAGGCTAGTCATCGAGTCGTCGGTGTCGATGTCGACCCCTATCTCATCGACGAGGCAAAGCGACAGTTCCCGGATGCGACGTGGTTGGTAGGGGACTTGGCGCAATTGCCGCATGTGCTTGACGACGGGCTGGAGAACACACCCCACGATGACACGGCATCCGCCTTCGATGTCATCATTTGCCCCGGCAATGTGCTGACTTTCGTAGCGCCAGAAGACCGCGCGAAGGTACTGCAGGGCTTCGCGGAGGTGCTGAATCCGGAGAACGGTCGTGCCATTATCGGCTTCGGTGCTGGCCGTGGCTGGGACTTTGCGGATTTTGAAACGACTGCGCCGGAGGCTGGGCTCATCGTGATCCAGCGTTACTCCACGTGGGATCTTCGTCCCTTTGACGATGAGTCTCAGTTCCTGGTCGCAGTGCTTGAGCGAGCTAAATAGAGCGGGCTAAGCAGCGCGGACTAGGAATCCTTAGCCAGGAGTTCTTCGACCTCGATTTTCGTCGGCGGCTGCGCTCCCTTGCGGGACACAGTGATGGCAGCCGCGGCGGCCGCATAGTGCAGAATCTCGCGCCACTGATCTGGTGATACGGAAGTCAGGTCAGCGACTGTTAGGCCACGCTCGTCGAACTGTGCCAACAGCGCGCCCATAATTGTGTCCCCAGCACCGATGGTGTCAACGACATTCGCGTTGACGGCTGGGACATCGATGCGGTTTCCGTCGGCAAGCAAAGTGAGCCCATCGCCACCTCGGGTGATGACGGCGGCCGGAACTTTAGTCAGCTCCTCTTCGCCAAGGAACTCGACTTCCTCATCCGAGAGCTTCAACAAATTGACGTAGGGGAGCAAGCCCATGAGGAATTCGCGGTGTGCATCCGTTGCGTACATGGGGCGAATGTTCGGGTCCAAAGCGACTAGGGTGTCGTTGGCTGCGAACTGCTTGAGCAATTCCGCGTATCGGCTGGCACCCGGTTCCAGCGCCAGCGACAGCGTGCCAAAACATGCGATATTCGCATCGATGAGCTTCGGCTCCACAAGTGGGGTGGCCGTGCCGTCGGTGTAAAAGGTGTATGTTGCAGAGCGATCGTCGTGGATGGTGGGTACCGCCAGAATGGTCGGCTCTGGGCCACGCTGAACGTAAGTGGTGTCGACCCCTTCGGTTTCCAAGTGCTTGACCAGCTCATTTCCGAATCCATCCGTAGACAGGCGGGACTGGAAAATAACATCCGCACCGAGGCGAGAGGCCGTGACCGCGACGTTGTAGGGACCCCCGCCTAGCGCCGGCACGTGGTTATTGAGGCTGCCAGGAGATACCGGAACGAGGTCAACCAGACCTTCGCCGCAAACACAAATAGCCATGACTTCAATAATATCGGGGGGGGGGTATGACCTATCGGCCGAATTACCATCTGTCAACCGCCACAGGGCCGACTGAATGACCCGAATGGCCTTTTCGTGGACGGCGAGACACTGCATGTGTTCTACCAACATGATCCATGCTTTCCACATGCGCCGAAGAGAACTGGGTGGGGGCATGCGTCCGCGTCGCTCACGACAGCCGAGCGGTGGCGTCATCATCCAGATGCGCTGTATCCGGACATGCCCTATGACAAGCATGGTTGTTATTCGGGCGGCGCTGCTGTTGATGGCGATGATGTGTGGCTCTTTTATACCGGAAACTTGAAGGCAGACGGACGCCGTATACCATCGCAGAACCGCGTCCGTGCGCTTGCTCCCTCCGGCCCGGAGGGTGGGATTCATCTTGCCGATTCTGGTTATCTCATGGATTCTGGCAACGATTGAGAAGTTCTTCCATAAGCGTCTCAAGGGCACTGTCGACTTTATGCTGACACCACTGTTGACGTTGCTCATCACTGGTTTCATCACCTTTGCCGCCATTGGTCCAGTACTGCGCACTGCAGGTGAATGGCTGGGTATTGGTCTTGCAAATCTGTACGAATTCGCGGGACCTGTGGGTGGCTTCTTGTTCGGCTTGGTCTACTCGCCAATTGTCATCACTGGTCTGCACCAGTCCTTCCCTCCAATCGAGTACATGCTGTGGGATCAGGGCGGCTCGTTCATTTTCGCGACGGCATCGATGGCCAATATCGCTCAAGGTGGTGCCGCACTGGCGGTGTACTTCCTGGCCAAGAGCGAGAAGCTCAAGGGGTTGGCAGGCGCCTCCGGTATGTCGGCGCTATTCGGTATTACCGAGCCGGCCATCTTCGGTGTGAACCTACGTTTGCGCTGGCCGTTTTACATCGGCATGGGTGCCTCGGCCATTGCCTCAACCATGAAGGATGAGCCGAAGTCAGAAACTGCTGCGAAACCTGCTGTTACCGCAGAGAAGAAGTAAAGTCACCGCCCTTCGACGGTGAATCGCAGTTCCTGGTTGCAGCGCCTAAGGGGGGGGGGGAGGGCGCTGTGACCGTCGGAAAGCGGTTGCGATTCCGCGTCAGCCTGTCGTTATTCTTTTATGCGAATAACTGCAATTAACGGCACGCAGGGAAAGGCTTCGGCGGTGACGCTATACGAAACGCTGGATACGGCTGGCGATAAGAAACAGGAACTGCTGACGCAGGACTACGGACGATTTGCCGTGCGAGCGGTTCTGGCGGGTATGTACCTGACGCTCGGGACGGCATTTGCTGCGGTGGCCGGGCAAGTAGCAGAGGGCGTCGCGCCGGGGACTGGGGGACTGGTTTTTGCGTGCCTATTCGGGCTTGGACTGTTCGCCATTGTGGTGCTCGGTGCAGAGCTGGCGACCGGCAGCATGATGTTTGTGTCCTGGTCCGCCGCACGCGGACGCATGGCGTGGGGAGTGGCCTTTCGAATGGTGGCCGTCGCTACGTTCTACAACTTCATCGGTGCGGCGATTGTGGCGCTGGTGCTCAGCCAGAGCGCCAAGCTCGGTGGGATTGATGACACACATCTGATTTCCACCTTGACTGAGGGGAAGCTGGCCAAGCCGTTCTTCGGCGCTTTCGTAGAGGCCATGGGTGCGAATTTCGTGGTCAACATGGCTGTCTTAGGTGCGCTACAAGCCAAAGAAATCATTTCGAAGTTCGCTGTGATTCTGCCGATCATTGCAGTGTTCGTCGGGCTCGGACTCGAGCACGTGATTGCGAACTTCTCGTTGTTTTCCTTGGCCTTTTTCGCTGATCCGCATCCTACAGGCTTCGATGGTCTGCACATTACTGTTAACTGGGTGGCCGTGTGGCTAGGTAACTTCGTAGGTGGTGGCCTTGGGATCGGCGCGGTCTACGCCTGGTTGAACCAGACGAAGACCAGCTATGTTGACTAGTTTTTGAGCTGCGCCGGAGTCTTAGAGTGCCGAGTTTCTTGAGCAGGGCTCTTATGGAAGTCGGTGTGAGCGTTTGTGGAGGTCGGCGCGCGTCAATGTCAACACCGCGGTCAGTGCAATCAATGCACAGGTCAACATCGAAATAGCCATCGAGAGGGGCAGATTGGAACCAAGCCCCACCAACGGGGAAACCGTGGCGGCCGCGAGGAACTGTGTGAAGCCCATGAGACCGGAACCTGAGCCAATTCCGATATCTCGAACCTCCTCAATTCCGAGTGCCGTGGCATTGGCGAAGATTAGCGGCATCATCGGTACCGTAATGAACAGCAACAGCCAAGTAGTGAAGAAGGTAATCCCGACGAGGGCATTAATAATCAGGCCTATCGACGTCACGAGCATGACCGTAAGGGCAACTAAAATGCCTTTGCGGGGATGAAGCCGGTTGATCATCTTGCCGTTGAGGATTGACACAAATGTCAACATCGCTGCATTGGATGCGAACACGAGAGAAAACTGAGTAGGGGTGAGCCCCAGCAGCTCCTGGAAGATAAAGGGTGACGCAGCGATATAGGAAAACATCACCGAGAAGCCACCAGCGAAAGCCAACAAGTAGCCGACAAATACTGGCCGCCGCAGCAGCCTGCCAATATTGGGCAGGAGATTGCGCAGAGCGCCTGTGGAGCGTCGCTCAGGCGGCAGGGTTTCCGGAACCATCAGGATCACAATCGCGACCATCGCGACGTTGATGGCTGCGAGAAACCAGAACACGCTGCGCCAGCCGAATGCGGGGCCTAGAAAACCGCCCACAAGGGGAGCGATTGCCGGGGCGATGGAGGAAATGCCCATCAGCGTGGAGAAAGCTCTCGCTGATGCCTTGCCCGTCAAGAGGTCTGGTACTACAGAACGAGCCAGAACAACTGTGGAGCCACCAGCTAACCCCTGGAACAGGCGCATTGCAATAAGCGTGCCAATATTCGGTGCTACTGCACAGAGGATTGACGAGCCCAAGAACACCAAAGTCGCAATGAGAAGCAGCTTCTTGCGGCCCAAACTATCGGAGAGAGCGCCAATGACGAGCTGTCCAGCAGCCATGCCAATCATGAAGGTTGTCAGCGTGAGCTGAACCATCGACTCGGTCGTGGAGAACTCGCGTGCAATCTCCACGAAGGATGCCAGATATGTATCTGCGCCGAACGGGGCTGCGGCGGATAATAAGGCCAAGCCGGCAAGTAGCGATACCGGCAGCGTCTGTGCTGGCTGTGTCTGAGCGCTCCCGGAATGTTGATTTGTCACTGTCTCAGTATAGGGTTGCCGCACAAGGCATAAACCATGTTGGGGGCATGAAACTAAGGGATTTTGTTGTCCCGCACGAACGTGCCATAATACACAGGTTGCGCGAAGCGACTGCGTGCTGCTCTCAACGGTCTATGGCCGTAGTTAGCACGAGGTCAAAGCGATAGGAAAGCTACCTCTAGCAGGTGCTTCCGTCGTAAAGCGTAAACGCAAGACATAAAGACCGCGTGCGTTTAGGACGGAAATCTGACGCACAATGCAACCAGGTCAGGAGAAACGCAGTGATTCAGCAGGAATCCCGTCTGCGCGTTGCCGACAACACTGGTGCACGTGAAATTCTGTGCATCCGCGTTCTCGGTGGCTCGACCCGACGCTTCGCTGGCATTGGCGACACCATTGTCGCAACTGTCAAGGAAGCTACTCCGGGCGGCAACGTCAAGGCAGGCGAAATTGTTAAGGCAGTTATCGTCCGTGCGAAGAAGGAGACCCGTCGTCCGGATGGCTCCTACATCTCGTTCGACGAGAATGCAGCTGTCATCATCAAGGCCGACGGTGAGCCAAAGGGCACCCGTATTTTCGGCCCGGTCGCGCGTGAGCTGCGTGACAAGAAGTTCATGAAGATTGTCTCGCTCGCACCGGAGGTGATTTAAGTGAAGATCCGTAAGGGCGATACCGTGCTGGTTATCTCCGGTCCGGACAAGGGTGCTCAGGGCAAGGTCATCGAGGCCTACCCGAAGCGCGACAAGGTCCTGGTCGAGGGCGTTAACCGTATCAAGAAGCACGTTGCAAACTCCGCTGCGGAGCGCGGCGCTTCCTCGGGTGGCATTGTCACTCAGGAAGCTCCGATTCACGTGTCGAACGTCATGCTGGTCGACGAAGATGGTACCCCGACTCGCGTCGGTTACCGCTTCGATGAGGACGGCAAGAAGGTTCGCATCTCCCGCCGTACCGGGAAGGACATCTAAGCATGAGCGAAAATTACACCCCTCGTCTGAAGGCCCGTTACCGCGATGAGATTCGCGGCAAGATGCAGGAAGAGTTCTCCTACGAGAACGTCATGCAGATTCCGGGCGTCACCAAGGTCGTCGTCAACATGGGCGTCGGCGCTGCTGCTCAGGACAAGAAGCAGATCAACGGTGCTATCAACGACCTGACTCTGATCACCGGTCAGAAGCCGGAGACCCGTCGTGCTCGCAAGTCGATCGCTAACTTCAAGCTCCGTGAAGGCGATGCCATCGGCGCTCGCGTCACCCTGCGTGGCGACCGTATGTGGGAGTTCCTGGATCGTCTGCTGACCGTGGCTCTGCCGCGAATCCGCGACTTCCGCGGTCTGTCTGATCAGCAGTTCGATGGTCACGGTAACTACACCTTCGGCCTGTCTGAGCAGACCATGTTCTACGAGATCGACGTTGACAAGATCGACCGCCCGCGCGGTATGGACATCACCGTCGTGACCACCGCTACCAACAACGAGGAAGGCCGCGCGCTGCTGCGCGAGCTGGGCTTCCCGTTCAAGAAGTAGTTTTGCCTCTTCGGTAGCTTTTGCCTGAAGCCCCGGATGCCGCTTGGCCTCCGGGGCTTTTTGCTGCTCTGTTAACTGCTTATGTTCGTGGGGGAGTGAGGTCGCTGTGCGGGGCCTGCGTAAAAGTTACCAGTGTTGCTGGTGGGAAAGTTGACCCTTTTTGGGGGTTGGAAATTAGTAAAGCCACAAGGTTTCTCAGTTGAAAGTTAGGCGTTTGTGATGATTTCGTTGTAAACTGCCATTCGTCATAGTGACGGCCGCCAAAATGCATTGTGGTCGTTATCAATTTGGGCAAGGCTTAAGTGACTTCAGCTTCTGTGTGATTGAGCCAGTGGTTCTACACAGAGCGGTTCTTAAGTTAAAACGCAAAGGGATTAACTACATGAAGAACTTCTCCGTGGCCGTCCGCTCGGCTGCTATTGCAACTGTTGCGGCTCTGGGTCTGAGCTTGGGTGCAGGTGCTGCCAACGCACAGCCGGCACTGCCGGAAATGCCGAACATTCCGATTCCGGGTATCGGCGACACCGGCCCGAAGGGCGTCAAGCAAATCGTTACCTTCGGTGACTCCTTCACCGCTAATGCCGGTAAGGGCGGCCCGCGTGGCCTGGCGCCGGGACAGAACGCACTGGTCGCTAACTGCGCTACCGACATGGAAAACTGGCCGAAGATTGCAGCTTCGAAGCTGAACAAGTCCCTGGGTGACTGGTCCTGTAACGGTCTTGGCGGCTTCCCGGGTCAGCTCCTCGCATACCTGGAGGCTTCCATCCAGTACGGCGACATCGGAGAGGGCACCGAGAAGGTTGTCCTGATGTACGGCGGCATGGACTGGGTCCAGTGGGTTGACGTGGCAGGCGAGCTTGTCGCAAAGCCGGATCCCCAGGCTCCATCCGCGTTCAAGCAGACGCTGCGTCAGTTCACTGACCGCGTCCACCAGGTTGCCCCGGGCGCTCAGGTCGTCCTGGCGTCGTACCCTGAGTACGCCACTGATGATCAGCTGTGCCTGGTGAACACCTCGGACCAGACCTTCCCGATCCCGGCACCGGGTGCCAGCGAGATCCAGGGTGCATTCCGTGACAGCATTCGCTCCGCATCTCACCACGTAGGTGCCGGCTTCATTGACGTCTACGAGGCAACCCTCGGCCACGGTACCTGCAACCCGAACCCGGATGAGCGCTTCGTCGCCGGTTTCGCAGACCCGGTGATGGGTCCGATGACCAACCACCCGACGGTGGCTGGTGAAAAGGCAATGGGTAACATCATCGCCGACCAGCTCTACTAATTTCCTCTAGCCGGCGCCATGTCGGCTAGGAATTGAGTTCCACTGTTAATTGGTGGGGCTTCACGCCGCGAGCGGACTAACGTCCGTCTGCGGCGTTTTTGCATTTCGGCCTGTATTTGTTAGTATCACCAGGTCTGCCCTCTATAAGAGGTGCGGCAGTAAAAATGTAAGAGCTTTGCTGTAGGCCCCTCGCCTCGCATCGTCTCTGGCGTCACCTGGGTGGCGAGCTGACTCGGCTATTGAACCGAGTTGGCGAACAGTAGCCCTTAAATCGCCGGAATCACGATATTGGAAATCGCTCCAACTTAAGCTTTTGCCGTGTGGCAGTTGCTGTTTGCGCGGTCATTGGAGTTAGCCACGAGGTGGGAAGGAACCGCAGCGAGAAAGGAAGCGGTCACTAACCATGACCATGACTGACCCAATCGCCGACATGCTGTCGCGCGTGCGCAACGCTAACAACGCGTACCACGACTCTGTCTCGATGCCGTCGTCCAAGCTGAAGGCTAACATCGCCGAGATCCTCAAGTCTGAGGGTTACATTGCGGACTACGCAGTCGAGGATGCCAAGGTCGGCAAGACCCTGACCCTGAACCTGAAGTACGGCCCGTCCCGCGAGCGTTCGATCGCTGGCGTGCGTCGCGTCTCCAAGCCGGGTCTGCGTGTTTACGCAAAGTCCACTAACCTGCCGAAGGTCCTCGGTGGCCTGGGCGTGGCTATCATCTCCACGTCTCAGGGCCTGCTGACTGACCGTCAGGCTTACGAGAAGAAGGTTGGCGGGGAAGTCCTCGCTTACGTCTGGTAAAGGGGGAACTACACAATGTCTCGTATTGGTAAGAACCCTGTCGTTGTCCCGGCAAACGTTACTGCCCAGGTCAACGGCCAGGACGTTTCCGTCAAGGGCCCGAAGGGCGAGCTGTCTGTCTCTATCCCGGCTCCAATTACCGTTGAGCTGAAGGACAATGAGATTGTGGTCAACCGCCCGGATGACCACCGCAAGAGCCGCTCCCTGCACGGCCTGTCCCGTTCGCTGATTAACAATATGGTTGTCGGTGTGACCGAGGGCTACACCATCAAGATGGAAATCTTCGGTGTCGGTTACCGTGTCGCCAAGAAGGGCAAGGACCTCGAGTTCTCCCTGGGCTACTCGCACCCAGTCCTGATCGAAGCACCGGAAGGCATCACCTTCGACGTCGACGGCACCACCAAGCTGTCGATCACAGGTATTGATAAGCAGCAGGTCGGACAGCTCGCAGCTAACATCCGTCGTCTGCGTAAGGATGATCCTTACAAGGGCAAGGGCATTCGTTACGATGGCGAGCAGATCCGTCGCAAGATCGGAAAGACGGGTAAGTAATGAGCAACACCAACGAAAAGCGCCTCCCGGTAGGCAAGGACATCTCGACTCGTCGTCGTGTCGCCCGCGCCCGCCGTCACGCACGCTTGCGCAAGAACGTCCGCGGCACCTCCGAGGCACCGCGCCTCGTCGTGCACCGCTCTTCCCGCCACATCACCGCTCAGGTTATCGACGACTCCATCGGTCGTACCCTGGCAGCTGCTTCCACTCTGGACGCAGATCTCCGTGGCTTCGAGGGCGACAAGAAGGCCAAGAGCGCCAAGGTCGGCGAGTTGATTGCTGCTCGCGCTAAGGATGCTGGCATCGAGAAGGTCGTTTTCGACCGCGGTGGCTACCAGTACCACGGCCGCGTTGCTGCTCTGGCCGAGGCTGCCCGTGAAGGTGGTCTGAAGTTCTAATGCGCACTTACAAGTCCAACGGAAGGAATGCGTGATGTCGGAACGCGATAAGCGCGAAGGCGGACGTAACTCCGCTGACAACAAGAACAACAACCGTCGTGGTGGCCGCGGTAACGACCGTCGCCAGCAGGACGAGCGTTCGCAGTACATCGAGCGCGTAGTAACTATCAACCGAGTTTCCAAGGTCGTCAAGGGTGGTCGTCGCTTCAGCTTCACCGCTCTGGTCATCGTCGGTGACGGCGAGGGCATGGTCGGCGTCGGCTACGGCAAGGCCAAGGAAGTACCGGCAGCTATCCAGAAGGGTGCTGAAGAGGCTCGTAAGAACTTCTTCCGCGTCCCGATGATTGCTGGCACCATTACCCACCCGGTTCAGGGTGAGACCGCTGCTGGCATCGTCCTGCTGCGCCCGGCTGCTCCGGGTACCGGTCTGATTGCCGGCGGCGCTGTCCGCCCGGTTCTCGAGTGCGCCGGTGTTCAGGATGTTCTGTCCAAGTCGCTGGGTACCAACAACTCCATCAACGTTGTTCACGCAACCGTTGATGCCCTCAAGCAGCTGGTTCGCCCTGAAGAGGTCGCCGCACGTCGTGGCAAGTCCCTCGAAGAGGTCACCCCAGCACGTATGCTGCGCGCACGCGCAGGTCAGGGAGCGTGATTTCCATGGCACTGAAGATTACCCAGGTCCGTGGTACCGCTGGTACCAAGCAGAACCAGAAGGATTCGCTGCGCACCCTCGGCCTGAAGCGCATCAACGATTCCGCCGTTCGCCCGGATACTCCGGCTGTGCGCGGTCTCGTGAACGTTGTGCGTCACCTGGTCGAGGTTGAAGAAGTAGCGGGGGAGTAGGTAAACCATGAGCGAACCAATTAAGCTCCACGACTTGGCCCCGGCTCCGGGTGCTAAGAAGAAGAAGACTCGCGTCGGCCGTGGTGAGGCTTCCAAGGGTAAGACCGCTGGTCGCGGCACCAAGGGCACCAAGGCCCGCAAGCAGGTTTCGGCAGCATTCGAGGGTGGCCAGATGCCACTTCACATGCGTCTGCCGAAGTTGAAGGGCTTCAAGAACCCGGCGAAGGTCACCTTCCAGGTGGTCAACGTTTCGGATCTGGAGCGTCTGTTCCCGAACGGTGGCGACGTCACCATCGCCGACCTGGTTGCAAAGGGCGCTGTCCGCGCTAACCAGCCGGTGAAGGTCCTCGGCGACGGCGACATCAACGTCTCCGTCAACGTCACCGCAACCAAGTTCTCGGGCTCCGCAAAGTCCAAGATCGAGGCTGCAGGCGGCTCTGTCACTGAGGCCTAAAGCATTTAAGCTTTAACAAAAGAGCTCTTAACCCAAGTGGTTAAGAGCTCTTTTTGTATTGAGGGGGAGGAAAGGGGAGGGGAGGGCAGCGCAAACCGCCCGCTTACAGCAGGCCGGTGTGGCGCAGAGCCTGCTCCAGTCGGTCGATGTCAGCGTCCGTATGGAGCGCGGTAATGGTCAATCGCAACATTGCCTCACCACGGGGAACCGTCGGGTAGCGAATCGCAGGTATGTACACGCCTAGCTCCGCCAACCGTGCTGAGGCGTCCATCGCTTCGGCCTCGTCGCCAACGGGCAGTGGGATGATTGCAGATGCGGGGTCTGACTGTGCGTCAACCAGGGAGCGGACGCGCGCAATATTACGCTGCAATCGCTTGACGACGTCCCCAGCCTCCAACTGCTTCAACGCGGCGCGGATAGCTGCGACGGAACCGGGGTTCATCGACGTTGAGTACACGAAGCTACGGGCTTGATTGCGTAGCAGGTCGCCAACTGGTGCGGAGCAGAGAACGTATCCTCCTTCGACACCGAGAGCCTTGCTCGCGGTGCCGACCACAATGTCCGGGTGAATGCCCAGGTGCGCTGCGGTGCCACGGCCTTGCTCTCCGATAACGCCGACGCCGTGGGCGTCGTCAAGCATCAACCATGCGTTGTGACGGCGACAGGTGCGCTCGAGTGCGGGGCCGTCGATGACCTCGCCTGACATAGAGAACACGGAGTCGGAGATGACAAGCTTGTGGCGGGCGCTCGATGCTGCGAGGAGACGGTCGAGTGCCTGGTAGTCAGCATGTGGAAAGACCGTGACGTTAGCTCGGGCATTGCGGCACCCGTCGATGATGGAAGCATGGTTGGCGGCGTCGGAGAAGATTTCCACGTCGGCGGTGGCGATGGCAGCGATGGTTGAGTGGTTCGCCTGGTAGCCAGTCGCAAAGAGAACGGCATCGTCGAAACCGAAGAACTGCGCCAGTTCATTCTCAAGTGCGCTGTGGATGCTAGTGCCGGTGGTCAGGCGAGAGCCGCCGGACCCGGTGCCGAAATGTCCAATTGCCTCGGTGGCAGCTGAGATGAGTTCAGGGTGCGTGGACAGGCCGAGGTAGTCCGAAGAAGAAAACAGTAGATAGTCGGTTCCGTCAATTCGGCTGTGTGGCAGTTGTCCGGTTTCGAAAGTGCGCAGTGTGCGGGCAAGCCCTTCAGCAGCCCAGGCCGAGTTCCTTTGGGCGGCGATTGCTGAGAGGTCGCTGTTGGGGGCGGTCACGTCCGGCGAGGAACTGGCGTCAGCTGGGAGCTCGACGTAGACCGGCGCGTTCTCCAGGTAATCGATTAGCTCGGGGATATCGGTGCCGGGTTCAACGATGAAGATGCGAGTACCAAGAGTGCTGCCGTGGTCCTTGATATTGGGGATACGGTGAAAGACTCCGTCCAGCGCCAGATATCCTCGCGTGTAAAAGGGGTCATCGGAGAGGCAGATTTCTGCGACGATACCCGGGGCGCTGTGAACCTTAGATGCGAGGATGAGCGCCTCGTGAAAATGATCCTTGGTGCAGTCCTTACTGGGGTGCGAGATGGCATCAAAAGTGGAAACCCGTACACCACGGGCAGGATTTGGGTCGAGCCGTTCACCGGAGGAGGCATCGATGAGAGCGGCACCGCGGAGACCTGTGAGTGAATAGGCCATTTCGACGGCGATGTCGGCTGCTTGTATGCCTGCAGCGTGTAGGCGTTGAGCAATGAGATTGCGTGCGTCCTCAGGGCTGGGGTTCGACTCTAGAAAGGGAGTCAACGCGGACACGGTGCCGATAGTCGACTCTTCAACCTTGTCCACAGTGATGTGAATTGTGTCGGCTCGACCCTTGTCGTGGTGAAGTGCACGGCTAGTCATTGCAGAAGCCAGCTGAGGTAGTTCGACGGCCGGTGCAAGACGCTCAGCGCCAGAGATATGGCAGCCATCGGCGCTGGATCGCATGCGGATGCTGTAGGTACTCACAGAGCAAAACTTTAACACTGTTCAAGTTTTGTCTGGGAAAATTGGGTGAGGCACAGTGAGGGGGCGTGGGCTCAGAGGGGAGGGGGCGCTGGGATCGTCGTCAAGCGAAAAGAGGTGATTGGCGGGGCGCTGTACTAACGGTGATATGGAGGTGTATTGCGACGATGTGGAGAAACGCTGGTAGACTCACTACGTCAAATACTGTCAATTAAAGGTTTGAGGAATACGTCATCCGCGTTGCTTAACTAAAACGGGAGACTACTGGCGGATAAGCGGGTAAGTCTTTCGGGAAAAGCGTGGGAGAAGCGGATTTCTTGACCTCGGGAGGATGCACGTGGCTTCCGGTCTCATTGCGGCGTTGCGCGATCCCGATTTGCGTAAGAAGATCTTCTTCACTCTGACGATGATCATTCTGTACCGAATCGGCTCGCAGATTCCAACCCCTGGTATCGACTACCAGTTGGTCAACGCGCAGCTCGAGCAGATTTCGAAAGATCAGTCCAGCGTTTACTCGCTGATTAACCTGTTCTCAGGTGGCGCTCTGCTGCAGATGGCGATTTTCGGCATCGGCATTATGCCGTACATTACGGCCTCGATTATCGTCCAGCTGCTCACGGTGGTGATTCCACACTTCGAGCAGTTGAAGAAGGAAGGGCAGTCGGGTCAGACAAAGATGACCCAGTACACCCGCTACCTCACAGTGGCGTTGGCGTTGCTGCAGTCTGCAGGCATTGTGGCCATGGCAGACCGAGGTGCCCTGCTGGGTGGCTCGCAGTCGCTGCTGGTTAAGGATGCGGGTGTCTTTGACCTCGTGGTGATGGTCGTTGTGATGACCTCCGGTGCCGTGCTGGTCATGTGGATGGGTGAGCTCATCACTGACCGAGGCGTCGGCAACGGTATGTCGCTGCTGATTTTCTCCGGTATCGCCGCTGGTATGCCGGCGCAGGGAGCGAACATTCTGCGCTCCACCACCGGTGTCGTGTTCGCCACCGTGATTGTTGCCGTGCTGATTCTCATCATCGGCGTTATTTTCATTGAGCAGGGACAGCGCCGTATTCCGGTGCAGTACGCAAAGCGCATGGTTGGTCGTCGCCAGTACGGCGGATCTTCCACCTACCTGCCGCTGAAGGTGAACCAGGCCGGTGTTATCCCTGTCATCTTCGCGTCCTCTCTGATTTACGTGCCGGTTCTGATTACCCAGATTGTTCAGTCCGGTCAGTCGAATCCGAACATGGACAACTGGTGGCAGCGCAATGTCATTCAGTACCTGCTGGCGCCGTCCAGTTGGCAGTACATTCTGCTGTTCTTCCTGATGATCATCTTCTTCTCCTTCTTCTACACCTCCGTGCAGTACGACCCGCACGAGCAGGCGGAGAACATGAAGAAATACGGTGGATTCATTCCGGGCTTCCGCCCGGGACGTCCGACTGCTGAATACCTGTCCTACGTCCTGATTCGCCTGCTGACTGTCGGCTCGCTGTACCTGGCGCTGATTGCTGTTCTGCCAAATGTCGCTCTTGATATGGGGCTTGGCGACGCGAACTCCGGTACAGGCGGTATGTTTGGAGGTACAGCCCTGCTGATTCTGGTCAGTGTTGCGCTGACGACGGTCAAGCAGGTTGAAAGCCAAATGATGCAACGTAACTACGAAGGGTTCTTGAAGTAATGCGACTCGTACTTGTAGGTCCTCCCGGTGCAGGCAAGGGCACTCAGGCAGCTATCCTCTCGGAGAAGCTCGGTGTCCCGCACATCTCCACCGGTGACCTGTTTCGCGCAAACATCGGTGAAGGCACTCCGCTCGGCATTGAGGCGAAGTCCTACATCGACGCCGGCAACCTTGTTCCGGACGACGTGACTGTGCGTATGGTCGAGTCCCGTCTGAATGAGGACGACGCTGCCAAGGGGTTCCTGTTGGATGGCTTCCCACGCACTGTTGGTCAGGCAGAAGAGCTGAAGCGTCTGCTGTCCAACCTCGGCACTGAGCTGGATGCGGTCGTACAGTTCGACGTTTCTGAGGATGTCGTCGTCGAGCGCATGCTGGCCCGTGGTCGCGCAGACGACACTGAAGAGGTCATCCGCAACCGCATGCATGTGTACACCAATGAGACCGCTCCTTTGCTGGATTACTACTCGGAGAAGATCATCAAGATTGCCGCTGAGGGATCCGTTGAGGAGATTAACGAGCGCACGATGGCTGAGCTGGAGAAGCTGAACTAGGCTCCTGGCACACCGGGTAACTAGACGCTCTAGCTTTTTCGCTGGCTGGGGCCGATGGGTTTGCCGGTTGTAGATGGTTGTTGAAGCCGCCCTTTCGAACCGTTGAGGTTTGGAAGGGCGGCTTTTGTGTGTGGCTGGGGTGGGGCGGGGGCAGCCGATAGTGAGGGCTACTGGAAGTCCTGAATGATTTCGTCGATAAGCGGTTGTGCGGCCTCGGCGCCAATATTCGCGAAAACGAACTCTTGGTAGATGCGGTTATCCTCGTCGATAACCATTACGAAAGGGGACCCCTTGTTGATACCGCTAAATGCGTGCTTGCCGGGTAGCTCGTATGGTGCGTAGTTTTCGACGGACTCAGCCTTTTCGTTAATGCGCTCGACAGTGGCCGGGTCCTCGGCCGTACTGAGCATTGCGGTGCCACCGTCGCCAACTGCCATTACGCAGGTGAAGCCATGCACGCTCTCGCTGCCAAAAATGACGGGTTTAGAGTCATCCGACTCGACGCAGCTGCCAATCGCCTCCTTAATTGCATCAGGTGTGAAGTTTTGGATCGACTCAGGCAGTGCAGAGGCGCCCATGAAACCCGAGGTGCTTCCAGGGGCCTCCGGCGATTCCGAGGCAGGGGAAGTGGAAGGGACAGTCGGCGCTGGCGACGGTTCGGGGTTGCTTGAGCATGCGCCAATCAGGAAAAGCGAGCTGGCAGCAATAACAACGCCACCAATCTGCGTGGACTTCAACAGTGAATGCATGCCAGTTATCGTAGGGCAGCTCATCTTTGGGTGTAAATTTCTCGGAAGTGGCAGCGATCCGAGCGGCGCCCTCGTAGGTGGCGGGGTACAGCTAGCCGGTGGTTCCCTTCTGAGTCAGAGTAGACTCAACCAGCGTGATGAGTTTTCGACGCCGCCGTAAAGTAGTTCCTGCCCGCACCGAGGGAGAGCTGGATGCGATGCAAGCGGCCGGCGAGATCGTCGGTCGTGCATTGCTAGCCTGCCGAGATGCCGCTAAGCCAGGGGTGACCACGGCGGATCTCAATGAGATTGCGCATCAGGTCATTACCGATGCGGGTGCAACGCCATCTTTCCTTGGTTATGAAGGTTTCCCGGCATCTATCTGTGCATCCGTGAATGAAGTTATCGTCCATGGCATTCCGTCCTCGGCCACAGTTCTATCCGAAGGTGACCTGGTCTCGATTGACTGTGGCGCAATTTTGGACGGTTGGCACGGCGATTCGGCACTGACTTTCGGTGTCGGAAAGCTGAGTGAGGATGTCGAAAAACTAAACATCGCGACGTCGGAGGTCCTCGCCGAAGGTATTAAGGCCATGGTGCCGGGTGCTCGCCTCACCGATATTTCATATGCGCTTGAAACGGCCACCCGTGAGGCTGAACTGCGCCACGATATTGAACTCGGCATCGTCGATGGCTACGGCGGGCACGGCATCGGGCGCGAGATGCACATGGATCCCTTCCTCCCCAACGAAGGCAAAGCAGGCAAGGGCCCCCGCATCGTCGAAGGCTCCGTGTTGGCCATCGAACCGATGCTCATTCTCGGCGGCGAGTGGGGTAGTGATGAGCTTGACGACGGCTGGACGGTCGTCAGCGCCGATAGAATGCCGGCCTCCCATTGGGAGCACACAGTTGCCGCCACAGCGGACGGCCCCCGTATTTTGACTCCTCGAAATGAATAACTAGTGCGGGAGGGGCTACGCGAAAGGTCAGAATGTCGCCATAAAGGCTGCGATGAATTCTGAACGCGGAGAGAGAGTCCGCCTGCCATCGCTTGCAGGCGGTCCCATAGTGGTCGTATTTGGTAAAAACGCAGGTCGCGTGTAAAGTTGGGCGATGGTGTGGGCGCAGTGTCGCTGCAGTGATGATTATCCCTGCACGGAACTGCTAAAACACCAGGCAGAGTAGAGATTTCCCAACTGGTGCCGGGATTGTCCCGGGTATCCGCCAGAGAGACGTGGAGGACATGGCTAAAAAGGAAGGCGCAATTGAGGTTGAGGGTCGCGTCGTCGAACCCTTGCCGAACGCGATGTTCCGAGTGGAGCTGGACAACGGGCACAAGGTGCTCGCCCATATCAGTGGCAAGATGCGCCAGCACTACATCCGTATTCTCCCGGAAGACCGAGTCGTAGTGGAGCTTTCTCCGTACGATCTCGAGCGTGGGCGAATCGTCTACCGCTACAAGTAAATCGACCTGACCACTGTTGGTAGTGGTTATGGGCTTATTTACTAACTAGACAGAAACTCCACCGTCCTAGCTGCTTCTGGTGACGGCCGCGTGATGTTGAGACCGGGTGTCTCAGCAGATTAGCGCGGCGGTTCTTTATGAAAGCTTTTCCACAGAAGTAAGCGAGAATACCTCCGGCAACGGTGGCTGGAGCCTTTCTATAACACTTGCGCGACTCGGCGTCCGACCGAGTAAGCCGGGTTTGGGAAGGATGGCAGTGGAGTAAACCACCGCATCAACCGGAAGGAAATTGCCGTATGGCACGCCTTGCTGGAGTTGACCTGCCACGCAACAAGCGTATGGAGGTCGCTCTTACCTACATCTATGGCATCGGCCCTGCCCGTGCCAATGAGCTGCTGGAGAAGACCGGCATCTCTCCGGATCTGCGCACCGACGCTCTCACCGATGAGCAGGTTGCTGCGCTGCGTGACGTGATTGAAGCTACCTGGAAGGTCGAGGGTGACCTCCGCCGTCAGGTTCAGGCTGATATCCGCCGCAAGATTGAGATTGGTTCCTACCAGGGTCTGCGCCACCGTCGTGGCCTGCCAGTCCGTGGTCAGCGCACCAAGACCAACGCTCGTACGCGTAAGGGTCCGAAGAAGACGATCGCCGGAAAGAAGAAGTAAAACATGGCAGCTCCGAAGTCCGCACGCGGCCGTCGTACCGGCCGTCGCGTTGTAAAGAAGAACGTGGCTCAGGGCCACGCATACATCAAGTCCACCTTCAACAACACCATCGTGTCCATCACGGACCCGAAGGGCGCTGTTATCTCGTGGGCCTCCTCTGGTCACGTCGGTTTCAAGGGCTCTCGTAAGTCCACTCCGTTCGCTGCTCAGATGGCCGCCGAGAACGCTGCTCGTAAGGCCATGGAGCACGGTATGAAGAAGGTTGACGTTTTCGTTAAGGGTCCGGGTTCGGGCCGCGAAACCGCCATCCGTTCCCTCCAGGCCGCTGGCCTTGAGGTGTCCTCGATCTCGGATGTGACCCCTCAGCCGCACAACGGCTGCCGTCCGCCGAAGCGTCGTCGCGTCTAGGAATAGGGTAAGGAGAGAACAGAAATGGCCCGTTATACCGGTCCCGCAACCCGTAAGTCCCGTCGTCTCCGCGTCGACCTCGTCGGTGGCGACATGAACTTTGAGCGTCGTCCCTACCCTCCGGGGCAGGCTGGCCGCGCTCGTATCAAGGAGTCGGAGTACCTGCTCCAGCTCCAGGAGAAGCAGAAGGCACGTTTCACCTACGGCGTGATGGAGAAGCAGTTCCGTCGCTACTACGCCGAGGCTCACCGTCGTCCGGGCAAGACTGGCGATAACCTCGTCGTCCTGCTGGAGTCGCGTCTCGACAACGTTGTCTACCGCGCTGGTCTGGCTCGTACCCGTCGCCAGGCTCGTCAGCTGGTTTCCCACGGCCACTTCACCGTTAACGGTAAGAAGATCAACGTGCCGTCCTTCCAGGTAAGCCAGTACGACATCATCGACGTGCGCCCGAAGTCGCAGAAGATGATTTGGTTCGAAGAGGCACAGGAGAACCTGGTCGACGCTGTCGTCCCGGCATGGCTTCAGGTTGTTCCTGAGTCCCTGCGCATCCTCGTGCACCAGACCCCGGAACGCGCACAGATCGACATTCCGCTTCAGGAACAGCTGATCGTCGAGTTCTACTCGAAGTAATAACCAACTTCGCTTGCATCCATTCATTCCCTATGGCGTCATATAGCGGTCGCCACCTGGAGGATTTTCGAAAATGCTCATTTCCCAGCGCCCAACGCTGACTGAGGACTACATTGATTCCTCTCGCTCCCGGTTCGTTATCGAGCCGCTGGAGCCGGGTTTCGGTTACACCCTCGGTAACTCCCTTCGTCGTACGTTGCTGTCGTCCATTCCGGGCGCTGCAGTCACCAGCATCCGCATTGACGGTGTGCTGCACGAGTTCACCACTATCCCGGGCGTGAAGGAAGATGTCTCCGATATCATCCTGAACATCAAGGGTCTGGTGCTCTCGAGCGAGTTCGATGAGCCGGCTACCGTTTACCTGCGTCGCGAAGGTGCAGGCGCGGTGACCGCTGCAGACATTGAGTGCCCAGCAGGTGTGGAGATTCATAACCCGGACCACCACATCGCTACTCTCAATGATTCCGGTCGCTTGGATATTGAGATGATCGTTGAGCGTGGTCGTGGCTACGTGCCGGCGACCCCGAACTCCGGTGGCGAAATCGGCCGCATTCCGATGGACCAGATTTACTCGCCAGTTCTGAAGGTCAGCTACAAGGTGGAGGCTACTCGTGTTGAGCAGCGCACCGACTTTGACAAGCTGATCATCGATGTCGAGACCAAGAACTCGATCACCGCCCGCGACGCGATGGCGTCGGCAGGCAAGACTCTGGTTGAGCTGTTCGGTCTGGCACGTGAGCTGAACGAGGCTGCTGAGGGCATCGAGATTGGCCCGAGCCCGCGCGAGGCTGAGGATGTCGCTGCGTACCAGACTCCGATTGAGGATCTGGACTTCTCTATGCGCTCCTACAACTGCCTCAAGCGTGAGGAGATCCACACTGTCGGTGAGCTCGCTGCTCGTACCGAGTCGGATCTGCTGGATATCCGCAACTTCGGTGACAAGTCCATCAATGAGGTCAAGGAGAAGCTCGCTGAGCTTGGCCTCGCTCTGAAGGATTCCCCGAACAACTTCGACCCGGCTGCTGTCGCTGATTTGGACGCTGCCTCGGGCGATGACGCTGACTGGACTGATGGCGCAAGCGCTGGCTACGACGAGTAGTTCACCGACGCGACTTCATTAAAACGAGGAGATACCTATGCCTACCCCTAAGCAGGGTTCCCGTCTCGGCGGCTCCGCTTCGCACCAGAAGAAGATTCTGGCCAACCTCGCGAAGCAGCTCATCGAGCACGGCAAGATTAAGACCACCGACACCAAGGCCAAGCTGCTGCGTCCGTACGTTGAGAAGCTGATCACCAAGGCAAAGCGCGGCACTCTCGCAGATCGCCGCAACGTTGCAAAGCTGCTTAACGACAACTACGCAGTTAAGAAGCTGTTCGACGAGATTGGTCCGCAGTTCGCTGATCGCGACGGCGGCTACACCCGCATCATCAAGCTGGGTAACCGCAAGGGCGACAATGCCCCGATCTCTCTGATTGCTCTGGTTGAGGAAGAGACCGCAACTGCTGAGGCAACTCGCGCAACTCGCGCTGCTGCTTCCAAGCAGGCTGAAGAGGCAAAGGCCGAAGAGGCTGAGGCTACTGAGGCTGAGGCTGCAGAGGAGGAGTAATTCCCCTCGCTGACGGCTTCTGACCGTCACAGCTTTGAACCCCCGTTGAGCAGTTCATATCTGAACGCTCTTCCGGGGGTTCTTTGTGCTTGACGACGGTGCATAGCGCCCGACTCCAGTTCTGCCTCCGGTTACACCGACGGATTACGCACCAACATTGAGAGCAATACGGAGACCCTGCGGTGGAAACTGCTGATTATCTAATCCGGGGTCCCGGCTACAATCTGTTAACCGTGACATCACTTACTCCAACGACTCCGGATACCCCGTGCGATTCTCCCGATCGAGCCGCTATGGGGAGCACCGACTCCGACCTGGTTCGGTTGCGTTTTGACATTGCCTATGACGGGACCGATTTCCATGGTTGGGCTGCTCAGCGCGATAAGCCTACTGGAGAACCGGTGCGGACTGTGCAGGCGACGTTGGAATCCACTCTGGAGAAGGTGTTGCGCACTCCAGTGCAACTGACTGTGGCCGGTCGTACAGATGCCGGTGTTCATGCCTCCGGGCAGGTGGCTCACGCAGATGTTCCTGTCTCCTGTTTAGACACACGTTCTATCGCAGGGGACCCGAGTAATTTGGTTCGTCGTGTAGCGCGACTATTGCCCGCGGACGTGACGCTTCGGGGCACCTCGTTTGCGCCCCCGGGTTTCGATGCCCGCTTTTCCGCGTTACGTCGGCACTATGTCTATCGCGTCACTAGTTGCGTCAGTGGCCCGCTTCCTACCCGTGCTCGCGATACGGCCCACTGGCGGCGGTCAGTGGACATCAACCGCATGCAGGTGGCGGCTGATGCCCTACTGGGGCTCAATGACTTTGCCGCTTTTTGTCGACACAAGCCACATGCGACGACCACTAGAGATCTACAGCGGTTCCAGTGGTTCGACGTATCTACGCGGGAAGAACCAGAGCTGTACGAGGCCCATGTGACTGCCGACGCGTTCTGCTGGTCTATGGTGCGCTCACTGGTTGGGGCCTGCCTTAGTGTCGGTGAGGGGCGACGTGCGGTTGGATTCACTGAACAGTTGTTGAGTGAAGGGAAGCGTTCCCCGTTGGTCCCGGTGGCAGAGGCGCGTGGGCTCAGCCTGGTAGGTGTTGATTACCCCGGCGATGCTGATTTGGCGGCCAGGGCGGAGCAGACCCGCGAGCGTCGTGATGCCCGGACAGATGGGGACGAGGCTTAAATGTACAAGCTCTCGGTAATATTCCCTGAAGAAAGTGACCGTAGGAGGAGTGTTCGGTAGTGGTGTGGGCAATTGTTAGCTTGGTTGCGCTGCTCGTAATCCCCGGCGCTGTTGTAGTGAGAGCCAGCGGCGTTCGTACTCCGTGGGCGCTGGCCCTCGGTCCTGCGGTGACGTTTGGTATCGCAGGTACCGCAGGGTGGGCGCTCGGCGCTATCGAAGTGCGCTTCACCTTGGTCAGTGCGTCTATCTGCTGGGCCGTGACACTACTTCTCGCGCTTTGCTGGAGTGGCGGCAGCGCTTTGATTCGGCGGCGGCGCGGTAGTGTCGATCGCTCAGTGTCGGCCGAGACGCAGCCGCCCGCCGCAAGTCGATGGCGCGAGTTGGGCTATGGGCTAATCGCAAGTATCGGAGTCATCATCGCAGCGGCGGTTCTCACGTGGACCGCTATCGGCCGCATCGCTTCAATGTCCGAGGGGATGGCGACCATCCAGCAAGGCTGGGACACACTCTGGCATGCAAGTGTGCTCCGTTCGATTACGGAAGACGGCATGGCCTCGGCCACTAGAATGGGCGAGATTCAGAATGTGGAAACTCAGGCGGTGTCCTACTATCCCGCCGCATGGCATGCGTTCGGTGCGCTTTGGATATTGATTGTCCGTCTACCAATCACCGAGGCGGTCAATTACCTCGGCATTATCATTCCGGCCGTGACCATACCCACGGCGGCTGCGGCGCTGACCTGGCGAATTATTGATCGCCGAAAGCTGTCCACCGCCGTTGCTGCGGGGGTTGCGGCGCTTGTTTCCGCAGCGCTTCCGGTATTGATGCCCGTCGGGGTCTTCGTGGGGGCCTGGCCGTACCAGGTCTCGATTGCGCTAGCGATTACCGTTTTTGCCTATGTTACGTCGCTCCCACACGCACCTCAGCGCATCTTGAGCGCTGCGCTTTCGATAATCGGTATCGGAGAGCTCCATCCGGCATCGGTGCCTACAGTCGTTATGCTCGGTGCAATTTGGTGGTTGTGCTACCGCCTGCCGCGTCCCGCGCATCCTGAACTGGGTGCGGTTCGCGCCAAGCTTTACGACGTCGCGGTGATTGCAGCCGCCTTTGTGCCAGCAGTGGCAGTACTACTGCCGCAGTGGCTTACGGGAACTTCTCAGACCGAGGATGTGCGCGCGGTTAGCGCTGAAGTAGACGACCTCGATCGTTTCGATGCGTGGTATCGAGGCGCCACAATGCTGACCCGCCACACTGAGGAATTCCGGCCGTTCTGGCCAATCATCATCCTCGGTTTCATCGGGATGGCGTTTTTGGTTTTCGCGGATACTTCGCGCCGACGGGTGTGGGTAGTACCGGCCTGGTTTGTTTCGGTGTTGATGACGACCCACGCGCTCAATCATTTTGGTGGCGTGCCGGGCGATATTCTCGCGCTGTATACGGATCTTCACTATTCGACGCCTCACCGGTTGGTGATGGTCACCGCGTACCTGTATTCCGCGCTTGCGGGTATCGCCGTTGCGTGGGGCTGCGCGTGGGCGGCTCGAATTAGTGAGTCAAAAGTGCCATCGACGGGGCGAGTTCTGGGGTTGAGCTTAGCGACGGTGAGCTCTGCTGTACTTGTGGTCTATGGAGTGGCGTCTAATGCTAGCGCTGCGGATTTCGCCTACAAGAGCCCTAGGGAATGGCAAATCATTTCCAAGGCTGACTTAAAGGCATTTGATTGGTTGGCCGAGCAGCCGGAGGCACATAAGTACCGCACGTTTACCAATCCGCCGGAGGGGTCCAGCTGGATGTACGCTCGCAATGACTTGCCGGTAGTGTTCCCGCACTATGATTGGCCAGTGGCGAATAAGTGGACTGCTACCTCAATGCTGTATTGGCACGCTGATTACCTCGGTTTTCCAGACCCCGATCGGCCGGATGGGGTGAACGATGTCGATCGCTCAGCCCGAAAGCTGAACGTGGGATTCATCTATTTGTCACCCCCGGGTATTTGGGATTCCAAGGAGGATTTAGAGTTTCCTGGTGAAGGGCTCTGGGTAGCTCCAGGGGTAACCCCTGTTTATCGAGATAGGGAAGTAACTATCTTCGCCTTCAATGACGTGATTACGCCAGAACGCATCGACGAGATGCGAGCTAGTTCTCCGGAAGTAATTCCTCCCTCGGCTACTAGGGGATGGAGCGATGGTCGGGTAGGTTAGGACACCATGCGGATGAATAAATTTATGGCAACGATCGCAGCCGGTGTGATGATGACTTTCGCGCTGGCCGGATGTGGAGACGACGAGCCGGCTAAGCCGGAAGTCTCGAATCGCTCCGTCAGTTCTTCCGCAAAGACTAAATCCTCGACTCCGCCGAAGCCGACTGAAGAGTCGACGACACCGACAAAATCAGAGACGCCGACGGAAACTCCTGCAATCACCCAGGTCAATGATGCGGATTACACCCCGGCGGACGGCCCAAATACTCGACTCTTTCAGTTGGAGGATGGCACGACACGCTGCTTCCTCAACGATCTGAGCGGTGACGCCTACTTGGCCTGCCAGGTGAATCTTGCCAATCCTCCGATGGTCGATGACGGCACGGGAAACAAGGTTCCCGCCAATGCTGTGTCCTGGAACCCGGGGGGAGTTACTTACGAGGTCCTTACGTTCCCGCCGGCGGGTGAGATGAAGACGCTGCCAGCGAATTCTCAGTTGAGCGCATTCGGTTACAACTGCGCGGCCTATGGCCCGTCTACTCTGGAGTGCTCGGGACCAGCGGGCGCTGCCACTATCGACAATGGCAATGTCACTGGTGCACAGATGCCGAAGGAGGATGTGCCTCCTGCAGCAGGCGGTCAGCCGGGTGGCCAAGAAAATGGCGCTCCGAATGACCCGGCGCAGCAGGGGGAGCCTGACGGCTCCCAGGCGCCGGGCGGTCTGCCAGATTTGGGTGCGTTGATTCCGGGACTAAACCGCTAGTTGCCCGCATAGCTAGTGGCTGCAATTCATCGGTAGTGCGGGCGGTAGATAGCGTCCAGGTGAATTCGCCCATCGCCAGTCGAGGGCACGAAGCTGGCATTTCCGCTGCTGCTGCCGTGGGCGAACCTGTACGACTGACCTCGATGATTCTCGCGATTCCAGTACACAGGTCGGGCTCATACTCTTCGACAACAACCACATCGACGGTGTCGTCTCCAGCTCGAGCGAGAAGTACTGCGCCCAGATCAAGAGCCACAGTATAGAAATGTGGACGGGACGTGCGAATCCCGACTCGATAGCCGAGCGAGAGCATTCCGATGAGCAGCTCACAAATGTCCTGATTGCCGCAGTCGACCTCCAATCGGGGGACGTTCGCGGGACACATTGTGATGGTTTGTCCACTGCTCCCGGCTCCTATGACCTGCGCCGGACCATTAGTGATAGCGATGTCACGTTGTCGGCTTAACCACAGGTGCGGTTTGCGTCCCAACGCCGCCACATGATGAGAGCGTCCAGTGCGGCGCAGCTGCACGACCTCCGCAGAGCTCTCAGTCAGAGCACATTCCGGTGCCGTCAATCGCCGTGCGCGAATACCAAGGGTTCCCAGCCGGTGGATGAGGAAGCGTAGGGCTTGGTCAGCGGAGGCTTCCACCGGAAGAGTTGCCACCAGATGTGTCCAGGGTTCAGGGGCTGTGCCGGAGCGCTCGGCTGCTCGGAAGTAGCGGTGCGCATGCTCTCCGCGGACTTCCGGCGCAATGTGATAAAAGCACAGCGCATCCAGGGTCACTGGGCTGTCGTCGGCAAGCGAGACGATATCCGCAGCGCTTAGCTGGCTTCGCAGGCCTGGTGTGAGACGTAGTCCGATGAGTTGTCCTGGTTCGGTGCGTCGCAGGCGGTCACGAAGGCTGCGGCCGCGCACAGGGACATGCGCGCCTGCAGTGATGGTTATTGCTGTAATGAGTAGCCACAATGACAATGGCATGTGAAAATCCCCCCAATATGTTCCCCACTAAAATTCCCCTGGTCGCACAGTAGCGCGGCCTGGCTTACTCTGCAGGGTAGAGATTATTTGGGGGAATAGTTTTGGGGGAAACTCATGCCACGTACGCCGACTACGCCTAGCCAGGTCAGCGGTCATCGATTCTTGATTCGTCGGATTGAGCACGCGCTTGTGCGTGCGGATTCGCGAATGCTGCACGATCCTCTGCGCACGCGTACGCGAGCACTGTTTATCGGCTGTGCGCTGGTGGTTTTACTGGCCGCCGGCACTGCGGTGCTGTCGTTGGTGCGGCCGCAGGGCGGTTCGAGCTCCAATGAGCAGCTGATTGTCGTATCGGGGTCGGAGGGCCTGCATGTACGTGTCAATGGTCGATTGCATCCAGTCGCGAATCTCGCATCGGCGCGGTTAATTTTGGGCAATCCTGCTGAGCCGAAGCGGGTGCGCAGTAGCGAGTTGGACAAAGAGGACATCAGTTTTGCTGTCGGGATTGAGGGCGCACCAGCAGTTCCGGCCGCGCCGGCAGGCTCTGGTGCCTCGGGAGCTGCCAAGAGGGGCAGTGCAGGTGCGCCGGAGTTGGCACTGTCTTTATGCGAGCGGACGGTGCAAGACCTCGGGCAGCCGTGGATTGTTGCAGAGTCGCTTGCGCGTCTTGAAGAAGTCCGTGCGGAACCGCAGCAGCTTACCCGAACCCACTCGGACAGTGCCGTCGTTGCCGATGGCCAAAACCTCTGGCTGATTACGCAGGGCTACCGCTCGCGGCTGGATGTCAACCACCCGGAGCACGCCGCTGTTTCTCGAGCGCTGGGGTTGGAACGCGCCGCAGTCCGGCCTGTCAGCCCTGCGTTGCTCAGAACGATTCCGGAGGTTCCGATTCTGGCCGCGCCAGCAATCCCGAACCGCGGCGCACCCACGCACTTCGCCGCTCCATTCGACACAGTCGGCAATGTGGTTGAGGTCGGGCAGCGGCGCGTTATCGTGCTTGACGACGGTGCCGCGATTCTCTCCCCGGTGCTAGGAGAGCTATTAGCTGCGCATAGCCCAGTTCTGCAGGCCAGTGAGGGGCAGCTGGCGGCAGTTCCCGTTGCGAATGCGCCAGCAGTCCCGGGGCTACCTGAAAAGCCGCTGACGTTTGCCGATGCTGATGGCTGGTTGTGTGCCGGCCGGATAGCAGGACGGCCGCAAGCTCTCGTGCAGTGGTCGCAGCATGCTCCGGAGGGGCGGCACGTGGATTACCCGCATGCCGACGGTTCGGGTGCGGCCGTCGACGGTTTCGTGGATGGTCGCAGCCGTGAGCGCAGCTCGATTGCAGTAAGCGTAAATGGGGCCGTACACGTCATTTCTCCAGAGGGGATGCGCTTTGCTGTGCACGATCGCACGACGTTGGCCGCCCTCGGGTTTAATGCATCAACCAATGCCGATAGCGGTGGCACGCGACCAGTGGACTGGGAAGTGGTGGCCGCGTTGCGCGGAGGCCCTGAGCTGAGTAAGCAGGCGGCGCTAGGGCCGCTGTCCGGGACGCGAGAGCAGCCAGGCACCTAGGCCCAGTGCGCATATCAGGAGCAGTCCAGTCGCCCGGAGCGGTGCATTGCGCTCCTGCGAAGAAAGCAGATCCGGCGGAGCCGGTGCGGCAGCGGGGTTGGCTGCGTGCTGCGCAGCGGTGTCCACAGTGGTCCAAATCAGAGCGTCATAAGGTGCAACGATGCCGCGACCAAGGCCGAGCCCGGAACTAATTGGGCTCGCGGAACTAAGGATGATGTCGCGAACCTGTGCTGGGGAAAGCTCTGGGTTTCGTGCCAGCAGCAGGGCAGCTGTGCCCGACACGGTTGGCGTGGCAAAGCTGGTGCCGGCAATCTGTTGAGCTCGGGTGTTCTCCCCAGACCCGAACACGTGGCGGTCTATGAGACCGGTGGGGGTGCGCGGATCGGGACCGAGTACGGGGCCGCCGGGAGCGGAGACATTGACCCATTGTCCCGTGATTGCATACTCCGCGGGCTGTGCTTGGCCGGCATCGTCGAACTGTACTGCTGATACTGCGATTACCTCCGGCAGAACTGCGGGCCACGCTACGGATCCGTCCTGACAGCTATCGCCCTTATTGCCTGCCGCTGCGACCACTACTGCGCCTGAGACTTCCGCGCGTGCGACGCTCTCGGCAACATCTGTTGCACCTTGGGGCATTACGCCTGCCGGGGCACACGATGTGAGCGAGATATTGATGACCCGCGCGCCCTCCGCGACGGCCCTGTCGATAGCTTGTGCCAGCGACTCCAAATTTCCTTCGCCATCGGCCGTTTGTCTTATCGACAACACGTGCGCGTCGGGCGCCAGTCCGGCGAAACCATCGGCACCGGGCCGGCCTGCAATAATGCCGGCTACTAGAGTTCCGTGACCGTCGCAGTCTACGAACCCGCTGTTGCCGTCGACAAAATCGCCACCGTCGAGAACCTCGCCCAGGCGCTCATTGGGTGAGACCCCGGTATCGATTACCGCCACCGTAATCCCCGCACCCGTCGTCAGTTGCCATGCTTGGCGAAACCGAAGAGCTTTTTCGATCACCGTCGGTTCATGCAGTGCGCTTTCCGACGACAGCATCGTGGCCACGCAGTCCTGGCTGTTCTGGGCAGCCGCTATTGGTGCGATGCCCGACGGTACTACTGCGGTGGCCGCCGTCAACGTCGAGATAAGCACTGTGGAAAGTGCGGCCGTGGCGGTGAGACGAGTTTTTATGGCATTCATGAAAAGTGGGTTTTTCACTGGAAGAACCCACTTACGAACTCAGGGAATTCGGCAATGATGGCCGCAATGGGCAGAATGACGGCGATGCTGCAGGCCTCGGTTAGCTCAGCTATGCGGCGCGTTGTAGGTGAGATGCGTGACGCGGGAAATGCGGCTAAGGCAGTGGCTGCAAGCATGGGGACGACCAGGCCAGCGGCGACTGGCCAATTGCCCTCGAACCACTGTTGAAAGGCGACGGCCACAATGACGGCAAGACCAGCTAAAGCAGTACAGGTGGAAGCTACTTTCCGGGCTTGGCCACGGGAGTGAATTGCACAAAAGACTATGACAGCAGCAGCCATGCCTAGAGGCCACCACTTGTTCGCATAGGCTCCGGAGAAAAGTACCACCAGGGTGAAGATGCTGAGACTTCCGGTGCCACTGCAGAGGATGCCATCGAGGATCCACCCCGCTCGCTTAGGTGCGTTGTGGGATATTTCGGGAGTTTCGCTGTCATCGAAGCTCTCGCCGGCGGCAGGGACTTTGGGTACGCGAATACCGGCAGCCTTGATAGCGATGGAAGGTGCCAGCAGTATCAGGATGACTGCACTAGCAGCGGTGAGCGCTCCTGATTGAACCGAGTTGTGGAAAAGTGCGACAGCCGCAGCGTAAATACCGAAGGTAACTGCAGCACTGAGACTCGTCGCGCCCAGGGTAACGGTGATGCGGTTGTCGCCGTCGCCGGTGTTGGAAATGAGAAAAATCAAACCGATGACGGCAAGCGCGACACTAATCGCAGCAGTCGGCGGCCAGTCGGTGAGTATGCGGTGTAGGTCGAGGCCAACGAAGCAGAGCCCCGAAGAGGTGCCCAGAATGAGCACTTGCAGCTCCAGGGACATGACAATCGCCGGTTTTGCGCTACGCAACAGCGCCAGGCGCAGTCCACCCGCTACTGCCAGCAGCGCGATGAAGCTGATTGCCGCGGCCAGTGTGGAATCGGTACTGCTCAAGCTCAGTGAGGCAGCTGCGATTGAAGCCGTGGCCACGAGGGCGGCGGTACAGCCAACAACCAAATCAGCCGTCCCGATACCATCGGTATAGGTGGTGTCGGTAATAGCATCGGCGGCATCGAAGAGTCGAGGTTTGGGCACGGGACCTGGGTCGTTGATAACAACCAGGCGTTCGCCTGGTGCAATACCGGCATCGTTCAGGGTGTCGTCGGCAAGCAAAATCGTGCCAGTGGCGGTCCGTAGCTGCCACTGTGCCAGCGGGAAGTCCGCAATGTCGATATCGAAAATTTGCAGGATATCCGGTACAAGTGCGGCGATTGCGACGTTGGTCGGTAACGCAAGGTCTGCGTGTGCTCGGTTGGTGTCTTCGGGCATGTGTGCGGCATCAATGCGCACGCGAATGAGTTCCCCCAGCATGTATTTCCCCCATGAATTCTGCATGCTTTAGTCCCTCTAGAGTGTCGTACAACTCGCTAGAGCGCTACTCGGAGTAGTAACTGCGCGTGCCCCCGCTATCAGTTTCGGTCATGCGCTGCGAGAATCCGGAGTGTGTTTTAAGCTATGCGTACACCGATTGGTCGGGGGATTGGCCGTCGAGTGAACACAAGGGGCGACACATAGCGGGGGGGATTTTTGTGACTAGTGCACAGGCGGAGATTTCGGCTACCCGAAAAGCGGGGCCGCAGCCTATGACGGGCACAATCGCGCCGGATGCGCCTCCAGAAGCGCCGGAGCCACAGCCGGTGCCGCTGATGCGTGCACTCATGCCGTTAATCATGGTCGTGGCGGTGGTCGGCATGGTGGTGTTGATGTTTGTCTCTGGGATGGGACGTAACCCGATGTCGTTTATGTTTCCGCTGATGATGGTGTTTTCCACTGTGGGCATGATGGTGTCGGGCGGGGCGGGAAATAAGGACATGGCACCGGCGCGGAAGGACTATCAGAGGCATTTGTCCAGTATTCGCCGCGCGGTGGCGAAAGCAGCGAGGATGCAGCGTGAATCGGCGCAGTTTATCCACCCTCGGCCTGGAACTCTGTGGCAGCTGGGGGCGATGGGGCGGGCGTGCGAGCGTCGAAAGGGGGACTCGGATTTCTTGCAGCTGCGCATCGGGGTGGCAACGCAGCAGCCCGCAACGCCTGTAACACCACCGGCAATTCCGGCGCCCGAGAAACTGGATCCGGTTTCCGCCGTAGCACTGCGGGAAGTTATTCGATCGGCTCGTCAGGTTGAGGGAGTGCCCTTTGCCATAGATGTGTCAGCCTTTGAGATCATCGCGCTCACTGGAGATACCGCGGCGCAGGGGCTGGCTCGAGCAATGGTCGCCCAAGCTGCTGCGCTGCATCATCCGGAGGATTGCCTGATTGCAGTTGTGGGAGATGAGTGGGAATGGCTGAAATGGACGCCACACCACGGACACCCCGCAGTTACTGATGCCTGTGGCCCAGCGCGGTTGCGGGCGGCGACGTGTGCGCAGCTGACTGAGCTGCTCACGGCTATCGACACACTGCCAGCTGCAGTTCTGATTGTGCTGGCGGATTCGAACGGACAGCACGATGTCACTGAACTGACACCGATTTTTGACGCGGCGGGGTCGGAGACCTCGGTAGTACTACTGACCGTCGTGGAAGCGCAGTCAACGTTGTGGGAGGCAGCGGTTCACCATGGCATCGCGCTGGTTGTTTCCACTACTGCTGTGCATGCGGAAACCGCGTCCGGACGGGAGGAGATTGGCGTACCTGATCAGCTGAGTCCAGCAGAAGCGGAGGTGCTTGGGCGGAGCTTGGCGCGTTTTGAAGTACCAACAAGCGCAGATGATTCCGTTAAGACCTCGGAAGATCCGGTGATGGAGGAGCTCGGGCTGTATCCGCCTCCGACAACTCTGCGCTACCGACCGCGCTACGGCAGTGCGCGTCTGCGAATTCCTGTGGGGGCTGATGACAGCGGCGCGCCGGTCTATCTGGATTTTAAGGAGAGTGCCGAGGGCGGCATGGGGCCACACGGTTTGTGCGTTGGCGCCACAGGATCGGGTAAGTCGGAATTCCTCCGAACGACCGTGGTAGGGCTCGCAGCCACGCACAGTCCGGATCAGTTGAACTTTGTGCTGGTGGACTTCAAGGGCGGGGCGACGTTTCTGGGCCTGGATCAATTGCCTCATGTTTCGGCGGTGATTACCAACTTGGAGCAGGAGCTTATCCTGGTCAACCGCATGGAAGACGCACTGCGGGGTGAGATGACGCGGCGTCAAGAGCAGCTACGCGCTGCGGGGAATTTTGCCGGTGTCAGCGATTATGAGCAAGCCCGACGCACTGGGCAGATAGATGCGCCACCCATGCCTGCGTTGCTGATTGTGGTGGATGAGTTTTCGGAGCTGCTCTCCGCACGCCCGGAGTTTGCTGAGCTCTTCGTTGCGATTGGTCGGTTGGGGCGTAGTTTGCACATGCATTTGCTGCTGGCCAGTCAGCGTCTGGAGGAAGGCCGCTTGCGCGGGTTGGAAAGCCATCTTTCCTATCGTATTGGGTTGAAGACCTTTTCCGTCGCGGAGTCCCGCAGCGTGCTGGGCGTTCCGGACGCCTATCATCTGCCGGCCATCCCGGGCATCGGCTATATCAAATCTGCTGCCGCCGAGCCGGTGCGGTTCCGGTCGGCGTATGTTTCCGGACCGGTGGTCCGTCCGCAGCCTATTGACGGTGCGACGGCTGGGGCAGAGCAGGGGCTGCAGGGGCAGGTCGCAGCTGTCGCTGAATTTACCGCTGAAAATTGGACGCGGGAGGCTTTCGGTGCGTCGTCAAGCGATGGCGGAATGGTAGATCCGCCTGCGCAGACATCGGAGCAGACGGTGCTCGGTGCCGTGGTGGCAGCGGTGTCGCACGTACCGACACGTGCGCATCGGGTGTGGCTGCCACCATTGCCGGAGGCCATCGAGCTTCAGCCCGACGAGCAGCTGCCGCGACAGCGATTGACCGGTGTGATTGGGCTGGTGGACAAGCCGCTGTTTCAGCGTCAGGACCCACTGCGTATTGACCTGCGCACGACCGGCGGGCACATGGCAATCGTCGGAGCGCCGCGGTCAGGAAAGACCACTGCCGCACGCACAGCGATCCTCGCGCTTGCCGACGGCATCAGCGCCCGTGACCTGCATTTTTATATCGTCGACTGTGGTGCGGGCGGCTTGAGCGACCTGGCTGAGTTGCCGCATGTCGCGTCGGTTGCACACCGCGGAGACGAGGAGCTTATTCGCCGTACGATTGGTTTTTTGCGTCGTGAGGTAAGTCGTCGGGAACAGCTCTTTCGCACTAATGGATGGCTCTCTCCGGAAGTCGCACGGGCGGCAGGACAGCCGGATTCGGTGTTGGTCATTGACGGCTGGGGTGCGTTCAAAACGGAGTTTCCGGCGCTGAGTGACGATGTGCAGGCGCTGGTTGCAGATGGATTGGCGGTGGGAATTCATGTCCTGCTCACGGCCTATCGCTGGACGGACATGAGACCTGCCGTTCGCGACCTGATTGGTACTCGGATCGAGCTGCGGCAGGCGGAGTCGATGGATTCAATGATTGACCGTAAGGCAGCGGAGCTGGTGCCGGAGAGCCCAGGACGCGGAGTCGCGCCGGGCGGGTTTGCGATACTGGTAGCTCTCACCGGCGCTGCGGACACTAAGCGGATTGCAGAGACAGCGCCGCACGGTGAGCAGGCACCAAAGCTCCAGTTGTTGCCGCGGCGGATTGATATTGCGCGTTTGCCGCGACCAGCGGCCGCTGCGAGAGGTGCGATTGCAGTGGGGCTCGAAGAAGCCGGTCTGGGCGCGGTGATATTCCACCCAGAAAAGGATCGTCACCTACTGATATTCGGTTCGGCGGGCAGCGGCAGAACCGCCGCGCTGAGGGGCATCGTTCACCAGTTGCGGTACTCGCAGTCGGACTCGAAATTCGTCGTAATTGACTACCGCCGTGGGCTAATGGAGGCCGTGCCCCAAGAGCGGCTGGCCGGCTATGCGGGCTCGGCTGCGGTGGCGACACCCATGCTGGCAGAGCTGGCAGAGGTACTGAAGGCTCGTCTCCCGCAACCGGATATCACCCCAGCGCAGTTGAAGGCCCGAAATTGGTGGAGTGGTCCAACCATCAATGTCATCGTGGACGACTATGACCTCGTGGCCGGCTCGCGGGGTAACCCCTTGCAGCCGCTGGCAGAAGTCATCGCTCACGCCGCCGACATTGGGCTCAATATCTTTTTTGCCCGTCGAATCAGCGGGGCGTTGCGGTCCCTCCACGACCCGGTCATGGGTGCGGTTAAGGACCAGGGTGCCAGCGTCTTTGTTATGGACGGCACACGCGACGACGGCCCCATCCTCGGCGTAAAGCCCTGCGAGCAGCCGCCGGGCCGTGGCTATTGGGTGGCGCACGGCCAGAGTCCGCAGATTGTGCAGTTGGGTTGGTTGGATACCGCTGGTGACCAGGAGGACAGTTGATGATTCGGGTCGAATCTTCTTCCACCACCCAGACCCCGACGCTGCGCCACGGCACCTGGCACCTGTGGGGACTCGCGGCACCTGCAGACACCGCAGAACTGGCGGTGCATGGCCCTAGACCGCTTCTCGAGAGCATGCAAACAGTCATTGTGCCCAGCTATTGGGGTGCTGTGCGACAGTGCCGGTTGGCCTCCGCGCTATTGGCTGCTGAACTCAATCCGTACATCCTGACGCTTGCCGACGCCGTTGTGGAACTCGATGAGGCAACTGTGTCTCATAGCGTGTTGGTGGAAGTAGAAGAAACGCGTGTCTGTGTCACTCGTCTGAGCGGGGGCCACATTGCCAGTCGGATGACACATTTGGTCGGAGCGAACGACAGCGCACCATTGGTGGAAACAGTCATTGCGCTGGCTTATCAGCTGACCATGTATCCGGATGCGCCCCAGGGGATACCCGATGATGTGGAAGTTAGTGGTGGGCGCGGTATCACTGAGTATCCGCCCCGCTGGCAGGAGGATATTGAGTTCATCGTCGGCGAAGTTCCACCCGGGCTAGCGAACCCGCGGCGAGCTCTACTAGTCGATCGTCTGCGCGACCGTGGATTTTTAGTCTTCGACTGCCCAGCATCGCGGCTCGGGGAGTGCGTAAATCCGGCCTGGTTGAAAAACATCGGCGACGCTGAAGCCGGTGAAGTGGAGCCGTCGGAGGATTTCGCGGGGCGGCGTCCTGCAGCCAGGGCAGAAGTCAGCTCAGCGTCGAATCAAAGCGCAGTTGTGTCAGTAGCTGCCGTTGGTTTGTTGACGGTGGTGGTGCTGATTGTTGGGATTGCTGCATGGCTCGTTAGTGGCGGCATAGGCAGGGAGAACGAGGGGAGACAGAAGCAGCGTGAGACATCGCACGCACAGGCTCCTCCTGTAACTACGCCTCCTGTAACGACGCCTCCATCCACATCGAAACCAGGTCCCGATTCTGCTCCCGTAGTCAAACTGACCAATGCGGGCGTGGAAGCTCGGTTTCCCGGCGGGTGGGAGCTTGACTCGGCAAGTCCGTTAGACCGTCTGATTGCGGTGGATGGCGGAGATATGCGCGTCTTGGTGCTCGCTAGCCCGCTTTCGCAGGACATGGCGCTTGAACATCTAGCCGCCGCTTTGAGCAGCTCCGTTGCCGGGGATGAGACAAAGTCCGCGCCGGAACGCAGACAAGTACTGGGCACCGATGTCGTAGTCGTAGAGGAGCGGCTGCCGTCAGGTAATTCGATAGTGCTCTGGCATCACAAAGTGATGGACGGAACTCAAGTCAGTGTGGGGTGCCAGTTCAGAGGAAGGACTATTGCGCCGGTACGACCCGTATGCGACCAGGCAGTAGTAAGCGCTCGGCCGGTGCCGTAATACGCGAGGGGCGTAGAGAAAGTGACTGGGGGATGGGCGGGGGTAGGCAGGGGTAAAGGTTGGAAAACCAAAATGGAACCGAATCGGGGTTTTTCGCGCCAAACAATATGACGGGTTTTTAACGCGGGAAGCTGGCTGGCTCGCGCGGGGAGGTAAAAATGCCGTCGTTAATCAGTCACTCAACACGAATAAGGGGGAAACAGTGGCAAACCTATTTGCAGCCGAATCAGATCAAATGACCACTACCGCGGGGGACGTCGATGGCGTCAACTCGGAAGTACAGGGCGAGCTGGGTCGCATTCGAGGCGTCGTGGACGGTCTGGCGGGGGAATGGAAGGGCCAGGCTAAAGACAGCTTCGATGATCTGATGCTTCGTTGGGATGACGCAGCTATGCGTCTATCCAATGCGCTGACGGATATCGCGGATAACATCCGCGCAAATTCCAGCAGCTTCGATGCGGGCGAGGACGAGGGGGCGTCGTCGTTCAAGCAGGTGGCAGCAGCGGGTGCGTCGTTGCTGAACCTCTAAACGTTTTGTCGAATCGCACAACCACAACACTGAATCACACAACACACATCACCTTTTGGGGAAAGGGTTCTTAATGCAACCAATTAGGTACAGTTTTGGCGGCATCGACGGTGCTGCCGATGACATTCGGTCCACTTCTGGCACCATCAACGGGCTGCTCGGAGATTTGAAGAAGCGCATCGCGCCGATGGTCTCTACGTGGGAGGGTGAATCGTCGGATTCTTACCAGGAGGCTCAGCGTGAATGGGACACAGCAGCGGAGGAGCTCAATATGATTCTCACGACTATCGCGGATACGGTCAGCGCAGGTAGCCAGCGAATGGCGGATATTAACCGCCGCGCGGCAGCTAGCTGGGGATAGCTTGGTTCCTGATTGAGGCACTTTTGATTGAGCTATGTAACCGGGGGAGGGGAGGACATTGCTCAATTGAGATCTTCAGTTAGGTATCTGCCTTTGAAGTATTCTTGCTAGCAGCACTCCAGGGGGGGGGGAAGGCCAGTCTCAGCAGTTTGCGGCTGAGACTGGCTTTGGCATTTTTTGTTCTAGTGCCGTCTCAAGGTAGAGTAGTCAAACTGTGTGCGCACACGTGAATGTTGCCTCGGGTCTCCACCGGCCGCCGGGGAATAACAACAGTGTGCACGGTGGCTGGCAAATCTACACGGACCCTAAAAGGAGTCATGTTGTCTACTTTCCATCCGAAGGACGGTGACATCGAGCGCAAGTGGTACGTCATCGACGCTACCGACGTTGTTCTCGGCCGTCTGGCTACTCACGCCGCAGACTTGCTGCGCGGTAAGGGCAAGGCTTACTTCGCCCCTAACGTCGACTGCGGTGACCACGTCATCATCATCAACGCCGATAAGGTGCACGTCTCCTCGAACAAGCGGGAACGTGAGATGCGCTACCGCCACTCGGGCTTCCCGGGCGGCCTGAAGTCGATGACCCTGGGTCGTTCCCTCGAGGTTCACCCGGAGCGTGTTATCGCTGAGGCTATTGAGGGCATGATGCCGCACAACAAGCTTTCGCGTGCGTCCATCAAGAAGCTGCACGTCTTCGCCGGTTCCGAGCACCCGTTCGCCGGTCAGAAGCCTGAAAACTACGAGATCAAGGCGGTGGCACAGTGACCAACCCACAGGACGTCAATGAGAACCAGAACGTAGAGGCCACCGAGGCTTCCTACGATGATGTTCAGGCTGCCGCTGCTGCTGCCACTGAAGAGTTCACCTCTTCCATCGGCGACGCAGTTGCTACCGAGACCGAGGCTGAGGCTGCTCCGGCTGCACCGCTGACCCTGGATCGTCCGATTCAGACTGTCGGTCGTCGTAAGCGCGCTGTCGCCCGCGTCGTTCTGACCGCTGGTTCCGGCAAGATTGTCTGCAACGGCCGCGAGCTCGAGGATTACTTCCCGAACAAGCTGCACCAGCAGGAGATCAAGGATCCGTTGGTCCTGGTCGAGCGCGAGAGCCAGTTCGACATCAAGGCCAACATCAACGGTGGTGGCCCGTCCGGTCAGGCCGGTGCTCTGCGCCTGGCTATTGCTCGTGCCCTGAACGAGTTCAACCCGGAGGAGCGCAGCGTTCTCAAGAAGGCTGGCTTCCTCACCCGCGACGCTCGTGCTGTCGAGCGCAAGAAGGCTGGTCTGCACAAGGCCCGTCGCGCACCGCAGTACTCCAAGCGTTAAGCTTTACTGCTTCGAAAAGCACCTCAGTTTGCGTATTACACGCAAGCCGAGGTGCTTTTTTGGGTTAAAGTCCGCCGTGACCAGGCATGGCTGCATTTTTGAGACAAGCCCCGTACGTTAGACTTTTATCCGTTAAAAACTGCCACGAGAATCGTTTATCGCGGTGCGATTGCAGTGCGATGAAAGTGCGATTGCAGTGCGATGGGAAGAAGGAAATCGTATGGCGGTGAGCACCACAGCCACCAAGACCTCCGACGCGAAGAGCTCCTCTAGCTCGTCGTCGGTGGCGAAGCATCCCTTCCGCATTCGACGCGTACCAGGCATTGATGGGCTGCGCGGTCTGGCCGTTGCCACAGTGGTGATCTACCACTACTTCGATAATGTGCTGCCCGGTGGCTACATCGGTGTGGATATCTTCTTCGTGCTCTCCGGATTTCTTATCACCTCGCTTCTGGTGCGCGAACGCGCGGTCACTGGGCGCATCGATCTAAAGGACTTCTGGCTCCGTCGACTGCGCCGCATCGCTCCGGCTGCGATGTTCGTGTTGTTTATTTCCATCGCCGTCGCAGGTCTGGTCGGCGGGGATCCCGCTGTTGGCTTGTCGACGCAGTTTCTCGGCACGGTCTTTTTCGTCAATAACTGGACGCAGATTGCGGGTTCTCAGTCCTATTTCGCGGATTCCGGAGTGCAGCTGTTAGCGCACTACTGGTCACTGTCGGTGGAGGAGCAGTTCTACTTGCTCTGGCCATTGATCTTTGTGGCTCTTCTCGCCCTGAAGCTGGCATCTCGCAAGCTGGCAGCAGTGGCGGGCATTGGGGCGGTTGCTTCTTTCGTGTGGGTGGTCTCGCTCTACGATCCGAAGGTCGACCCCACGAGGGTCTACTACGGTACCGATACTCACGCCTTTGGACTCCTGTTTGGCGCGGCCCTCGCATTGTGGTTGACATCGACGTCGTCACGCGCAGAGGCGGACTCCTGGCCACGCACAGAACCCCTGCTGCGGGACTTCTTTGGCAGTTCTGCCCAAGCTTTCGTAGTGGCCTCGCTGCCTCTGATCTTCCTTTCGTTGGTTCTGCTGATGATGTCGGATACTGCGTCGGCGACTTACCGCGGTGGGTTGGTGTTCGCCTCGTTGCTGTCGGTGGCGATTCTCTATCTTGTCGTTCGCGGTGTCTCACCCGTGCGTCAGATTTTTGAGTTCAAGCCACTGTGCTGGCTGGGAAAGATTTCCTTCTCGCTGTACCTGTGGCACTGGCCGGTCATCGTGCTCATCCGCGAACTGCTGGAGCGCAATGAGGCCATGCAGTATGAGAACCTCGCTGCCTTCGCAGGCATCGCGCTATCGCTGCTTTTGGCGAACTGGTCGTACAAGAATGTGGAATCGCCAATTCGCCGGATGGGTTACCGCCGTTGGATGTCGCAGTTTTCGGGCACGCAGTTTGCCGGTTCCTGGAAGCCGCGCGTTGCAGCAGGGCTGGCGCTGGTCGTCGTGGTTGGTGCAGTTGTGGGAATGGCCACGGCGCCGAAGATGACGCGTTTGGAGGCACAGCTACAGGAGGCAGCTGAGCGCCGTGCACAGGCACAAAAGGCGGAGGAAGCCGAGTTGGCCAAGCGCGTTATGCCGCGTGGTGACCAGATCACCGCTATCGGCGACTCTGTGATGCTCGCCTCGGCGTCCGCGTTGGAAGAGAAGCTGCCCGGTATCTATATCGATGCGGCTGTTTCTCGTGGTTATCCGGCTGCGCCAGAGATTATCGCCAGTATGAAGGCGGCGGGTACGCTCGATCCATTCGTCGTGCTGGGTCTTGGTATCAATCAGTCGGCTGCGGCATCGGACGAACACCTGTTGGATGAGATCCTCGATTCGCTGGGTGAAGACCGCATCATTGTCCTCATCAACCCGTACGGTGATCGTGTGTGGATGCCGCAGTCGGAGAGGGAAGTCCTCGACGCGGCAAAGAAGCGCGACAATGTCTATGTGGCTGACTGGTGTCATGGTGTGCGTGATGATTTGTCCAAGCTGCGCGCGGACCTTATCCACCCGACCCCGGATGGCGCCGAGGTCTATGCCAATGCCGTGGTCGATGCTTTCCAGCAGTATGCGAAGAACAAGAAACGCATTCCGGACACCTGCGGAATCTAATAAAAATCTAGTTAGTAGTGTTTCCACGGTAAAGTAAGTGGCTGTGGCCAAACAAAAGTCTTCCTCCAGTCACCGTGGATTAAAGATTTTCCTCGGCATCGTCCTCGGTATCTTCGCACTCTTCGGTGTGTTTTACGCTGTCGATTACGTGCTGAACAAGGACCATGTCCCGCGCGGGTCTACCGTCGCGGGTATTGACATCAGCACGCTGAGCGCGAATCACGCTGAGGCGAAGCTCGAAGAGCAGCTCGGTGATCTTTCCACTCATCCAGTGGCGTTTCGTGCCGGCGAACGCACGGCGGAGGTTCTGCCCGAGGAGGCGGGGCTGAGCATCGACTGGGAGAAGACGGTCGCGCAGGCGGGTAAGCAGACGGCGAACCCAGTTACCTGGGTGCGCAGTTTCTTTACTACCCGTGAGCTGGATTTGGTCAGCGATATCGATAGCTCTAAGTTCGAGCCGCAGGTCGACCGTCTCGTCGGCGAACTGACTATTGCTCCCGTCGATGGCGAGGTCAAGCTTGTCGACGGCCGCGTGGAAACAACTCCACCGGTCATCGGCCAAGATGTCGACCGCAATGCGGTCAGCGGGGATTTGGCCGCCAAGTGGTTGTCGCCGGAGGGCATCGATGTAGAGACCACCGCGCACGACCCGGCTATCGGTGAGGATCAGGTCCGTGAGGCAGCTGAAGGAGAGGCCGCCGATGCGGTGTCGGGCCCCATTGTTGCCAAGGGCCGCGATGGCAAAGATGGTGTAATTCCGCCGGAGCGCATGGCTGAAATCATCAGCTTTGTGCCGCGCGACGGTGGATTGGCCGCCGATATCAATGTCGACCGCGCACGCGAGATCCTCGAGGAGGGGCTGGCTGCTTCCGAGGTTGATAAGCGCAATGCGTCGATACGCTTTAGCGGTGGTGCGCGTGAAGTGGTCCCCTCGGTTGATGGCGTAGCCGTGAAGTGGGATGAAACTATGAAGGACTTCGCCGAGCGTGTGACTTCGACGGATAAGCGCGAGTTCGATGCGGTCTACGAGGACAAGCCCGCCACCTACACCACCGAACAAGCGGAAAGTGCCACCTTCGATGATGTCATTGGTGAGTTCACCACCGGTGGCTTCAGCTCGGCATCGGGAACAAACATTGCCCTGGTGTCGCAGATGGTCAACGGCGCATTCGTGGCGCCGGGCGATACATTCAGCCTGAACGGCTACACGGGGCCGCGCGGTACTGCGCAGGGTTTTGTCGAGTCGGGCATCATCCTCAACGGCCATGCGGATAAGGCTGTCGGCGGTGGCATTAGCCAGTTCGCCACCACTTTGTACAATGCTTCGTACTTTGCGGGCATGGAGGATGTCGCGCACACCCCGCACAGCTACTACATTTCGCGTTACCCGGCCGGCCGTGAGGCGACGGTGTACGAGGGCGCAATCGACCTAGCGTTTAAGAACAGTTCCGACACTCCGATTCTCATCGAAGCCGTTACTACTGGCTCCGACGTCACTGTGCGCATCAAGGGTGTGAAGAAGGTCAACGTCGAGTCCATCAATGGTGGCCGTTGGGCATACACGCAACCGCAGCGTATGCAGGTCAGTGGCAGCTCTTGCCAGCCGTCGTCGGGTGCGCAGGGCTTTACCACTTCCGACACACGCGTCATTCGGGACCTCTCGGGCGCGGAAATCTCGCGTGAAACTCAGACTACGGTTTATGACCCGCAGCCAATTGTGTCCTGTGGCTAGTCTGGATTCGCCTGCGCGACCGGCTAAAGTAATACAGCATTGACAATGCAATAGTCCGCGATACCAAAACTCATAAAACCCCCAAGGAGTGGTCTAGCAACAATGGCACGTCTTTTCGGAACTGATGGCGTCCGCGGTTTGGCGAATAAGACTCTGACCGCACCGCTGGCAATGCGGCTGGGCGCTGCTGCGGCCACTGTGCTGACTAGCGGCACGAATCCGTCGGGGCGTCGTCCCCTGGCCATTGTTGGCCGCGATCCGCGTGTCTCCGGTGAGATGCTCGCCGCAGCGCTGTCTGCCGGCATGGCTTCCCAGGGCGTCGACGTTTTGCGTGTCGGCGTGCTGCCCACTCCGGCTGTCGCTTTCCTCACCGACGACTACGGTGCCGACATGGGTGTGATGATTTCGGCTTCTCACAACCCCATGCCGGACAACGGCATCAAGTTCTTCGCCGCGGGCGGCACCAAGCTTGACGACGCGGTGGAGAAGGAAATCGAACACGCTCTCCACAACTTGCCGGAGACCGGACCCACGGGCACCGGAGTGGGGCGTGTCATCGAGGAGGCCCCAGACGGGCTCGACCGCTACCTGTTCCACCTCTCCCGTGCGGTCAGCACCAAGCTCGACGGCATTCGCGTCGTAGTGGATTGTGCAAATGGTGCTGCTTCGCAGGCCGCCCCCATGGCGTACGCGGCCGCCGGTGCCGACGTCGTCGCTATTCATGACAAGCCGAACTCCTACAACATCAACGACAACTGCGGTTCCACCCACATTGAGGTTTTGCGCGCGGCAGTGCTGGAGCACGGCGCGGATCTGGGTCTGGCTCACGATGGCGATGCCGACCGCTGCCTGGCTGTGGACTCGCAGGGCAACATCGTCGATGGTGACCAAATCATGGCCATCCTGGCCGTCGCCATGAAGGAAGAGGGGCTACTGCACCACAACACGCTGGTGGCCACTGTGATGAGTAACCTCGGCCTCAAGCTGGCGATGGAGGAAAACGATATCGCCCTGCGTACCACCAAGGTCGGCGACCGCTACGTGCTGGCAGATTTGAACGCCGGCGGTTACTCGCTCGGCGGTGAGCAGTCGGGGCATGTGGTCATTCCGGATCACGCCACCACTGGTGACGGCACCCTCACCGGTCTGTACCTCATGGCGCGGATGGCACGCACCGGTAAGTCTCTGGCTGAGCTGGCCTCCGTAATGAAGGTGCTGCCGCAGACTCTTATCAACGTGCCGGTGTCCAACAAGGCCGCAATTCTGGAGTCTGATGAGGTCAAGGCCGCCATCGATGCAGCCGAGGAGAAGCTGGGTTCCACCGGTCGCGTGCTGTTGCGCCCGTCCGGCACCGAGGAGCTCTTCCGCGTCATGGTGGAGGCCGCCGATGCGGAATCGGCCCGCAAGATTGCCGGGGAGTTAGCTGCGGTTGTGGCCGCAGTCTAGAGTCAGGAGTGTGGAAATGAATGACGCGCCAGAGGACATTAAAGCCCGCTTTGCCCCGGGTGAAGCCGACATCCAGGTAGAGGTGGTCGATCGTGACGGTCGGGTTCTCGGTACCGTCGGCAAGCTTGAAGCACACGTTCCGCCGGGAATTTTGCACCGTGCTTTTTCTCTTTTCCTCTTCGATGAGCAGGGACGCATGCTGCTGCAGCGCCGTGCGGAGTCGAAGTATCACTCACCACTGCTACTGACGAATGCGACCTGCTCGCACCCACTGCCGGGGGAGCCGGTGGCCGATGCCGTTGAGCGTCGTGCGAAGGAAGAGCTCGGTGCGGATGTCTCCCAGTTGGAGGAAATCGGCATTGTTATCTACCAGGTCATCGATGATCGTTCGGGATTGGCAGAGCACGAGTACAACCACGTGTACGCCGGCATCGTCGATCCGAAGTCGGTGGATATCAACCCCGATGAGGTCGATGAAGTGGTGTACGTGACCCCGCAGGAGCTCGCAGAACGTCGCGCGAACGAACCGATGACGGAGTGGTTTAACCACGTCTGGGGTGTCGGGGCGGAGAAGTTCTCCAAGTACGGTTTCGACATTGCGGGTGTGCCGGGTATCCATGGCCCCGCAGAGGCGCAGGCTGCCGCACAGTCGGTTTCGGAAAAGGATGTGTAGCTTCGTGACCAGCGTAGAAAACGCCAGCGTCGACGACTTCGGCCTCGACAAGTCCGAGGAATTGGAGACCGGGGAGTTCTATGCCCTGGCCAATGAACAGGGTGCCGCATTCGGTGAAGGCCATGCCAAGTCGATTTTGTTGGGCGAGCACTCTGTCGTCTACGGCAAGCCGGCTATCGCACTGCCGGTGACGTCGCTGCGCACGATGGCGTGGATTGACCGCGTGGAGGATTCTCCAGTCCTGTTTTCCATGGACGGCGAGGTCATCGACATCGACGAGCTGCCGGAGCGCTTTGCCTCCATCGCCGCTGCACTCCGCGCTGGCCTGCGCACCTTCGGTATTCCCGAACGCGACCTGCTGGTTCGTCTCCGCTCTGGTATCCCGCCCGCCGCAGGGCTGGGTGGTTCTGCCGCAGTGGCACATGCGCTTATCGACGCAGTGCGTGACCTCGCCGATGGCACTCTGACCGAGCGTCAGCGCTTTGACCTGGTGCAGGAAGCTGAGCGTCTGGCGCACGGTAACCCCTCTGGCCTGGATGCCACGGTTGCCCGCGCATCGCGTCCGGTTTACTTCAAGCAGGGTGAGTTCCATCCGCTGAAGGTGGCCAAGAAGATGTGGCTGGTGCTGGGGGATACCGGTGTGCGTGGTTCGACGTCGCTGGCCGTTGCCCGCGTGCGTGGTTTCGTCGATTCCCACCGAGTCCACGGCCAAGAGTTGTTGGACCACTTGGGGCAGCTGGCCGATGGCGCGGTGCACAACCTGGCCAAGGGCGATTTTGCCCGTCTGGGACATCGCATGGACTCGGCGCAGGAAGCGCTAGAAGAACTAGGTGTTGGGCATGAGTCCATCACCGATCTCGTCACTGCCGCCCGACTGGCAGGTGCCCACGGGGCAAAGCTCACTGGTGCCGGTTGCGGTGGCTGTGTGATGGCGCTGGCAGAGTCCGCCGATCACGCGGAACTGATTAGCCATGCCATGATGGGCGCCAATGCCGTTGCTACTTGGACTGTGGAGGTAAATCCCTCGTGACCACGACCGCTACCGCCGTCGCTCATCCCAACATCGCCCTGATTAAATACTGGGGCAAGCGCGATGAGGCCGTGCAGCTACCGGCCACAGGTTCGCTGTCCCTTACTCTGGGCATCGCTCCGACGACGACCACGGTGTCGCTTATCGACGATCCCAGCGTCACCGCCGACTCGGGCACTCTGAACGGCCAGGAGATGGTGGGTAAGGACCTCTCCCGTGTCCAGAAGTTTTTGGATTTGGTCCGCGAGCGTGCGGGCAGCACTAGCTTCGCAGAGGTGACCAGCACCAACGAGATTCCGACGGGTGCGGGTCTGGCTTCGTCCGCGTCGGGTTTTGGCGCGCTCGCGCTGGCCGCGGCGAAGGCCTACGGCCTGGACTACACCCCGGAACAGCTCTCGGCTCTGGCCCGTCGCGGTTCGGGCTCGGCCTGTCGCTCTATTTTCGGCGGCCTCGTTGAGTGGCTGCCCGGCGATGACGATGCTTCCAGCCACGCAGTGGCTCTGCCGGATTCCGGCCTGGACCTCTCCCTGGTCGTGGCGGTTTTGGCCCCGGGGCGCAAGAAGATTGACAGCCGTGCCGCCATGCGTCGCACGGTCGAGACATCACCGTTCTTCCCGGCCTGGGTGGAGCAGGTGCCCCGCGATATCGAGGACATGAAGGCCGCCATCGCCGCTGCGGACTTCACTGCGGTCGGCGAGCTTGCCGAGGCCAATGCCATGCGCATGCACGCCACTATGCTGGGGGCTCTTCCTCCGGTGCGTTACTGGAATCCGGATTCAGTGGCGGCTCTCAATCTCGTCGCTACGCTGCGTGACGAGGGCACCGAGTGCTACGCCACCATGGATGCCGGGCCGAACGTGAAGGTGCTGTGCCGCAGCGGCGATGCCGAGACCATCGCGGATCGTTTCCGCGCAGAGTTCGAGGATATTGACGTGCTGGTTTCCGGCTCAGGCCCTGGCGCATACCTGGTGTAGCTGGGGGAGTAGTTGAGCAACGCTAAAGGCGGACCTATCGAAGGCGAGTCCATCGGCCGTGGCTGCGGCAAGCTGTACCTCACTGGTGAGTATGCGGTGATGGATGTCGAGGGTCTGGCCGTCATCGCAGGAGTCAACCGCTATGTGACGGTTCGGTGCCACGGTGCCGACCCATCGCAGCCGGTCTCTCGCGTGTACTCCAGCTATTACGGCCCGCAGGGGCGCGTCATTGACGTGGATGCGCCAGATGACATCGCTACCCATACGATTTCGCTGGTCTATCGCATTGCCGCGGGCGAGCTGGAAAACACCCCAGAGAGCCCCATCAATATCGTTATCGAATCGGACCTCGATGACTCCGCCAGCGGTGCGAAGTATGGCCTGGGATCCTCCGGGGCTGTCGCTGTGGCTGTGACTCGCGCACTAGGGGCACACCTTGGTCTGGAGCTCGATTCGCTGCGGGTCTACAAGATTGCGATGGTGGCCACGCTCTTGGCCGGTGCGGCGGGCTCCGGCGGCGATATCGCCTGCTCCGCGCACGGAGGGGCGGTACTCTACCGCCGCCCGAATCCGGCAGCGCTCGCAGAACTCGTGGCGGCCGATCCTGTCGCCGCCGTGGCGGCACCGTGGCCGAATCTTCGCATTGATGCCCGCGCCGACCTCGGGGGGCTACAACTGTTGGTCGGCTGGACGGGCAGTCCGGTGAAGACGGACTCGCAGTTGAAGAAGGCCGGTGGCGCAGACCGTGATTTTGTGCGCGGGGTCTCGTCGATAAGCGAAAAGCTCTGGCAGGCGCTTGCCGACGGAGACCGCACCGCGGCGTTTGCCTGCCTGCGCGAGAATCGGGCGCTGCTGCAGGCCTACGAGCGCGAGCGTGCGGTGTGCATCGAGACGGAGAAGCTGAAAGCGCTCGCCGACATCGCCGATGCCGCGGGCGCTGCGGGTAAGAGCAGTGGCTCCGGCGGTGGCGACTGTGGAATTGCGCTGGTGGGAGCCTCAAATGGTGCCGATGCTGAGAGTTCGACCCGAGAGACTGCCACAGACATCACCGCGCGCTGGCAAGCAGCTGGCATCCAGCCGTTGCCGCTGAAGCTGGCCGCTCAACTTTGACCACAGTTTTTTGACCGTAGAATTTAAGACAGCTGAAATTTACAGAAGCTGGGAACCGAAGCTGCATGCAGCTAGAAAGGGTCGCATAGGACAATGGCTGAAAAGAGCTCGCACGACCTGGAATATGCACACGTACCGCTGAGCTGGATTGGTCCGGTGCGCATTAGTGGCAACGTCATGAATGACGAGGTGAAGATTCCGCTGGCGACTTACGAGACCCCGCTGTGGCCGTCGTGTGGTCGCGGTGCGAAGGTCTCCCGCATGATCGAAGGTGGCATTACCTGCACTTTCGTCGGTGAGAAGATGACCCGATCGGTGATTTTCACTCTCGACTCGGCAGCGGATGCCGTCATTGCGCGCGACAACATCCTGTCTCGTTATGACGAGCTGAAGAAGGTCGTGGAGTCCTCCTCGCGTTTTGCCAAGCTGGTAGATATTCACTTCCAGATCGCATCGCGTCTTCTCTTTGTCCGCTTTGACTTCTTCTCCGGTGATGCCTCGGGCCACAACATGGCCACGCTGGCGTCTGAGCGTTTGATGTCCTACCTGATGGAGCAGATGCCAGAGTTGGGCTATGGCTCCATCTCGGGCAACTACTGCACCGATAAGAAGACCTCCGCAGTCAATGGCATTCTGGGCCGCGGTAAGTACGTAATCGCCGAGGCCGTCATTCCGGAGCCGGTTGTCCGCGAGCGTCTGCGCACAACTGCCAAGCGCCTGGCTGAGCTCAACGAACGCAAGAACCTCGTCGGCTCCATCATGGCCGGTTCGCTGCGCAGCGGTAATGCGCACTACGCCAATATGCTGCTGGGCTTTTACCTCGCTACCGGTCAGGACGCTGCGAATATCGTCGAAGGCTCGCAGGGGCTGACGCAGGTAGAGGCGCTTGACGACGGCTCCGTGCGCTTTAGCTGCACCCTGCCACATTTGATCGTCGGTTCCGTGGGCAACGGCAAGGGCTTGGACTTCGTGGAGAAGAATCTCACAGCGCTGGGCTGCAAGGAGGACCGTGAGCCGGGCGAGAATGCCCGTCGTCTAGCAGCGTGCTGCGCGGCAATCGTCTGGTGTGGTGAGCTTTCCCTGCTCGCGGCACAGACGAACCCGGGGGAGCTGATGGAGGCGCACGTTTCTATCGAGCGTGCGAAGTAGTGCTTTGCAACAATTCGCAAAACCTAAGACAAATCTCAGGTAAACGCGCTAGATTTCTGTAGTAGGCAATTAACATTTTGTGGGCAAAATCTCCCGTGGTCTGATGACTGCTCTGATGGTCGCTCTGATGACATGGGGGATGTTTCGTTGCCCGTTATTTCTTAAAAATCTGTAGAGGTAGTGAAGGCACGGTTTTGATGACAACAAGCAATGTGACCCCGATCGGTATTGATGACATCGCCTTTGCGACGGGTTCGTACTGCATTGACCTCGCCGATATTGCGCCCCGACTCGGAGCGGAACCGGCAAAGTACCACAAGGGCCTGGGGCAGGAACGCTCCAGCGTGGTTGCCTCTGATGAAGATCCGGTGACGATGGCCGCGGCCGCGGTGAAGAAGATCGTTGACCGCCACGGTATCGACGGCGTGCGCACCATCATGTTCGCCACTGAGACCGGTATCGACCAGTCGAAGGCCGCTGCTGTCTATGTCCACGAGCTGGTCGGTCTTGACCCGCACGCGCGATCTGTCGAGCTGAAGCAGGCTTGCTACTCCGGTACCGCGGCGCTGCAGTTCGCGTGCGCTTTGGTGGCCCGCAATCCGGAGGAGAAGGTCATCGTTGTCGCCTCCGACATTGCCCGCTATGACCTGGACTCCGCTGCGGAGCCGACCCAGGGCGCAGGTGCTGTAGCCATGCTGGTGACCGCTAATCCGCGCATCCTGGCTATCGATGCCGCTTCGGGCGTCTTCACCCGCGAAGTTATGGACTTCTGGCGTCCGAACCACCGCAGCCAGGCGTTGGTGGAGGGCAAGCTCTCTATTAGTGCTTACATCGACGCTGTTCAGGGTGCTTACGAGGACTACCGTGCCCGCGGCGGCGTGGACTTCAGCGAGATTGACTACTTCAGCTACCACCAGCCGTTTACCAAGATGGCCTACAAGGCGCACCGGCAGCTTTCGGCCAATAACGGTGTGGAGCTCACCGCGGAGGACGAGGCCCGCCAGCTCGGCCCAACCACTGAGTACAACCGCATCATCGGTAACTCCTACACAGCATCGGCCTACTTCGGCCTGCTCTCGCTGCTGGACACCGAGAAGGACCTGGCTGGTAAGAAGGTCGCTGTTGTCTCCTACGGTTCCGGCTCGGTTGCTGAGTTCCTCACCGGCAATGTGGTCGAGGGCTACGAGTCCCAGCTGCGCGCCGCAGATAATGCTCGTGAACTGGATGAACGCGTAAAGCTCGATGATCCGACCTACTACCGCCACGCTCAGGTGACTCATGAAGATCCGGGTGAGTACTCAAACCTGGGAGACGACGCACTGATTGGCACCGGTCCATTCAGCTTCACCGGTGTTGAGGGGTGTAAGCGCATCTACCGCGCTCGTTAGCCCCCGGGGGCACCCGCGCTAGTACTTAGACGGAACCGAATCCTCTTTTTTCGCGCCTAACAGTAATAAGAACTGTTTTTCGCGGGGAAGGGGATTTTTCGTGTCCGCACGTTTTACTGGAGGCAGTGGCGGAGGCTTGCTGCACTTTTCGGAAGATGCAGTGACAGCGGCTGCCCGAGAGATCGAGCAGCGCGGCCGTGAAGGCCATGAGCGGTGGGGAAGCGCTCCTGATATTTCCGCAGCAGATTGTGGCCAGGGTTTTGCCGCCCAGGGGCGCCGTCTGCAGCAGGCGGCAGCGAGGCTGCGTGAGCACGGGCAATCGATGTACGCGGGACTTGGCAATCATGCTCCGGCAGTGCGGGAACAGTGGCGTGTCTTTGCAGGCTGTGACAGCGACGGGAGCGCCGACCTCGGTGGAATTGAGGTCGTGGACTGATGCCATGGGTTGCTCGAATTCTTCCGATATTGGTGCGTGTTATTGGCCGTGGAAGCCGTATTGGAGCCAAGCGCGGGGTTGGCGACATCGGCAAGAATCTGCCCAAAGTCTTGGATAAAGTGCGACGCGCTGACGGCTGGAAGGGCAGCGCCCTATCCAAGTTCTCTAACTCCGTGGGGTTGATAGCCTCCGCGATAACTATTGCTATGGCTTTCGATTGGGGCGGTTTGAAAGGCGATGCCGCCGACGCCGCCAAGGAACGCTGTGATAAAGCCGCGCAGGACTGTGCGAATCAGGATGAGCAGTCCGCCAATGGCGCGCAGAGCGTCGGCGAGTGCGGCAAGAAAGTCGACGAGGTCCTTGAGGATTGCGAGAAGCAGGCCGAAGATATGGCTGAGCAAACCGACGGCATCCTCTCTCAGTGCGAAGCGCTTGTCGACGATCCGGAGGTCGGCGCCGAAGCCGCACAAGTGGCCCAGCAGGTGTGTAACAGTCTCGTCGACTCCACTGGTCAGCTCTACGATGCGCGTAATAGTTGCATCGAGCAGTGTCTTGAGCAGGCAGCGTGTGACACTGAGGCCGCGGTGGTCGCCACCCCGCCGCAGCCTCCTACTGTTCCAGCCAGTTCGGGTGCTACCTCGGCGGCCTGTGCAGAGGTGGCTGAGTCTGGGAGTGGCGAAGGAGCTACTGTAACCGGTGGCAACGGTGCTACCGCTGGTGGAATTGGGGTCGTTGCCAACGTTGATATTGGGATAGAGGCAGGCGTTGCTGCTGGAATATCCGTTGGAGGTGCCATTGGCGCTGCCGGGGCGGCCAGTATCGCTGGAATTGCGGGAGCTGTCGGGGTTGCAGGCAGTGTCGCGTCCTCACTGCTCAACTTAGACATGTGCACGGAGACGGAAGAGCCAGTGTGCGAACAGGCACCTGCGCCAGCACCAGCACCAGCACCAGCTCCTGCGCCGGAGGACTGTGTGCCGGAACCCGAACCAGAACCCAAGCCCGAACCTGAACCCAAGCCCGAACCTGAACCCGAGCCCGAACCTGAAAATGTTCCTGAACCGCCTCCTCCAGCTGAGAAACTAAAGCACTTGGGAATCGAGCTGCCACAGGAGACGCAAGCAGAACAGCGAGCGGAACCGCAGCCAGAACCACAAGCAGAGCCGCAGCCAGCACCAGCCCAGGATTCGGCAGCATCAGTGCAGGAATCTGCTTCAGCTGTGCCCGAGCCCCCTGAGCAGCCCAACGCCCAGGAGCTTGTGGGCGCGGTCAATTCGCCAACGGCAGGTGAGTGGTAATGGGGAGTAAGCATGCCGCGAAATATGACCGGATTGGGCAGGCCTATTACGACGCTGCTGCAATGACTAGGCAGGAGTTCGATACGGCGGTACAGAGGGCACAGAAAGAATTGCAGGGTTTGGAGGAGCGTCGTAAAGCACGCGAAATTAAGGAGAGGGAGGTGGCGGCGGGCGTCGAAAAGCAACAAAAAACCGCCCGACCGAAGGGAACCGTTACGCGGTTGTTCGGGCGGGCGGGGAAAGGGACGCCGACGGTGAAGTCGATTCGGGGCGTGTCCTGAAGCGTGGCCTAGTGACTACTTGCCGGGAATCAGCGAGTGCTCCGGGTTTTCCGGCAGCTCCTTGATGAGCCACTCCATGTCGCGGTTAGTTGTGCCCTTGATAGTGGCGGTCGGGTCTGCGAAATCTGAGTACTTCTTGTCGTCACCGACCGTGGCCAGCAGGAAGCCTGTGAGTGCGGCGCGCGCGACCTCCTGGTACTTCACCTTGGAGGAAGAGAAGCCCGCTAGACGACGGAGAAGAGTTGTTTCCGAGAAGCTGCCCTGGTCAGCCTTGTCTACTTCGCGGTAAACGACATCGCCCTTCCACTGAACAGCCAGGCGAGCCGGGTTGCCGCGATCGAGCCACTGATCCTCGCCAGGGGCCAGGACGAGGCCCGGGGCCGAGACATTAGTTGCAGCGGCGCTGGAGGAAGGCGCGGTAGTTGCGGGGAAGACGCAGCCAACGCCGGAGATGAGGTCGTGACCAGCAGCGGCGAGGACGGCTACACCCGCGCCCATGCCGTGACCGGCAACGCCAAGCTTCTTCGGGTGGACGACGACCTTGCCCTCACCGAGGCGGACACCAGCGAGAATCTGGAGCGCTGTCTCCAAATCGTTGGCGAGACCACGGTGATCTGCCACGATGCCATTTTCGGTGTCCGGAGCAGCGACCGCGATGCCCCACGAAGCTAGGTGACGCAGCGTGGCGTGGTACTCCTCAATCGGTGTGCGCCAATCGTGTGCGAAGGCGATACCGGGGATGCCATTGCCCTCGGCAGGCGTGTAGACCTTTCCCGGCAGGCCAGTAAAAGCTAGGTCACCGACCATGACGCGGTGCGGTCCACGCTTGGAAAGATTAGATGTCAGAGTCTTCAAGTTGTCAGCCACAGTGAATAGCTTAACTATAAGGTGCATACCTTTGCTGAAAAAGTGCCAGGATGAGCGAGAATGTCTATTTCGTTATGACGATTTTCCGCTTCGCGGGTTATTCTGTAGGGCATGTGTGGAATCGTTGGATATGTGGGCCATCAGCCCGCCCTGGATATTGCTGTCGATGCGCTACGACGCATGGAATACCGTGGCTATGACTCCGCGGGTGTTGCCATTGTCGACAATCAGGGGCATATCACTGTAGAGAAGAAGGCCGGTAAACTCGCCAACCTCGAGGCTGCCCTTGACGCGGATGGGCGCGACAAAATCACTGGAACCACTGGAATTGGGCACACCCGTTGGGCTACCCACGGTCGCCCAATTGATGAGAATGCCCACCCACACCAGTCCTATGACGGCAAGGTGGCTATCGTCCACAACGGCATTATCGAGAACTTTGCTCCGCTACGTCAGGAGCTGGAGGATGCCGGCATTGAGCTGAAGTCCGAAACCGACTCCGAGGTCGCCGCGCACATGCTCGCACGTGCCCTGGACGGTTCCGACGGCGGATCTACCGCTGGTGATTTCGAGGCCTCTGCGCTGTCCGTGCTCAACCGCCTCGAGGGTGCTTTCACGCTGTTGTTTACTCATGCAGACCACCCGGATCGCATCATCGCTGCTCGTCGCTCCACTCCGCTGATTGTCGGAGTGGGCGAAAACGAAATGTTCCTCGGCTCTGACGTTGCGGCTTTCATCGCGCACACCCGCGAGGCCGTGGAGCTGGGGCAGGACAACGTCGTCATCATCACCGCAGATGATTACCGCATCCTGGATTTCGCCGGCAACGAGCAGCAGGGTCGACCATTCACCATCGACTGGGATCTCGCCGCAGCCGAAAAGGGTGGCTATGACTCCTTCATGATGAAGGAAATCCACGAGCAGGCTGCCGCCGTCCGCGATACGTTGGCCGGTCACCTCGTTGACGGCCGCATCGTTCTCGACGAGTCCCGCCTGAGTGACCAAGATCTGCGTGACATCGAGAAGGTCTTCGTCGTCGCCTGTGGTACCGCATACCACTCCGGTTTGTTGGCCAAGTACGCCATTGAGCACTGGGTTCGTATCCCGGTCGAGATTGAGGTCGCGTCCGAGTTCCGCTACCGCGATCCGGTGCTGGACCGCCAGACGCTGGTGGTCGCTATTTCGCAGTCGGGCGAGACTGCTGACACCCTTGAGGCCGTGCGACACGCAAAGAGCCAGGGCGCCCGCGTGCTGGCTGTCTGTAACACCAACGGTGCACAGATTCCACGTGAGTCTGACGCCGTGCTCTATACGCACGCCGGCCCGGAGATTGGTGTTGCTGCAACCAAGTCGTTCCTGGCGCAGGTAGCCGCAAACTACCTGGTCGGTTTGGCTCTTGCCCAGGCACGCGGCACTAAGTACCCGGACGAGGTCACTCGCGAGTTTGAAGAGCTGGAGACCATCCCGGCACTGATTGACAAGGTCGTCGCTAAGGGCGATGAGTTCATCGACACGGCCAAGGAAATCGGTGCTATTCCGACGATGCTCTTCCTCGGCCGTCACGTTGGTTTCCCAGTCGCACTTGAGGGTGCGCTGAAGCTCAAGGAGCTTGCCTACATTCACGCAGAGGGGTTCCCGGCAGGCGAGCTCAAGCATGGCCCAATTGCACTCATCGAGGATGATCTTCCGGTCGTCGTCGTAGTGCCATCGCCGAAGGGGCGCGCCGTGCTGCACTCCAAGATTGTCTCCAACATCCAGGAGATTCGTGCCCGTGGTGCCAAGACCATCGTGATTGCCGAAGAAGGGGATCAGTCGGTGGTTCCTTTTGCGAACTACCTGATTGAAATCCCGGAGACGTCCACGCTGCTCCAGCCGCTGTTGTCTACGATTCCGATGCAGTTCCTGGCAGCTGAGATCGCTCGCCAGTGCGGTAACGAGGACATCGATAAGCCGCGCAACCTGGCTAAGTCAGTCACCGTCGAGTAGTTCGTCCTGCTTTCGTCGGTACTGCTCAATCTCCGCATCGAGTTCTTCATCCGTGAGGGACTCGATGCGTTTTGCTTCTTCCTCGGATAGGTCCCAGACCTCATCGGATACATGGCAAAATGACAACATCCAATCGAGGTTGCGTTTCTGAATCGTCTTCATCTTCCGTGTCACACGCTGATGAAAAGTTTGCTTGCCGACGTTCTTTAGCGGCCCAACCGGAATGCTAGTCGCGGTGTCCCCATTACGGGAAGTCCACACTTCTGTTCCGTCGGGGTATCTGTCGATATCCCAGCCCTCGTGCGTTTTTAGATTGTGGTGTCGGCGGCAGAGACAGTGCAGATTCTCAGTGTCAGTCGGCCCGCCCTGCTTGGGATTGTCGTGGTTGTACGGCTGAATATGGTCCAGGTCGCACTTGGCTGCCGGGACGTCGCAGCCGGGGAAGCGGCAGGTACCGTCACGCCCACGGACGCGAGCCACCTGGCTCTCGGTGGGGCGGTAACCATCCACCTTGCTGTCGGCGGAGATACGGATGTGAGTTGCGCGGGCAAGCCATTCTTCGGTGGCTACCTCGCTCAACCAGCCGACGCCATCAATCCATGCTGGCCCACCGCCGACCTCGCGGTAGACATTGATGACAATCTCGGCATTGGTCGATTTCTGTGCCAGCTGTAGTAGCGCTTCCGCCTGCGTGCACTGTTCACCACGATTGATTGCTGTGTTGCGAATCCCCTGAATCCTGGCCATGAGCTCGGTCGCGCGGTCGTTTTCAAGGATTGCTGTGACCTTTTTGTGCTTGCCATCGCCCGTGTCGGAGAGTGCGACCGCTTCGCCTTCTGGAACCCGTTGGGTGCCGTCGTTGCGGGCGCAGTCGTTGTACTCAGAAACCAAGTCGCCGATTAGACGAGACAGCGTGTAGACACCAACCATTGCTTGTCGAGGTCGCGTCGGAGTGAGCATTTCCAAAAGATGGGGCTCTACCGTGTCGAACTGATCTGGTGACAGCCCGGCAACGCCATTGGCGATGGCGCGGAGATGGGCTAACGAGAAACAGAAGGTGGATTCGATGAGAGCCCGGACTTTTGGTAGGCGTTCGAACATCAGCGCAATTTCGCACAGCGTAGAACACTTGCCGCGGCTAAGGCCGGTTCGAATGCTTATGCGGGCAAGATGGTGATTGACATCGACCTCCTCACCGGGAGCGCAGATATCGATCAGTTGAAGGTCTGCGGCGTTGATGGCACGGGCCGCGCTGCTAATCGGGTCGTCGGATTGCTGGTTGGCCCATGAGGGCTTTTGACCTGGTGCTGGAAGTTCTGTGGGCGGCGATGACATTGGTTATCCCCCTGATTACTACGTGTCCGCCGGAGAATTGAAGATTGAGTTCTGTGGTGGAGAGAAGCATGGAGAGGCTGTGTCAACCAGTCCCGCCAACCCCTGTGCACCGGACAAAGAACTTTCGCTTACAAATTTTCCCTACAACCCAAATCGTACACCTGTTTGAAAAACTGTCAATAGAATTCTGGAAATACGTTCTAAAATTCTGTGCTGAATTAGATCCGGTCCCTCCGTCCGAGACCCCACCGCCCGAGACTCCGCCGCCCGAGACCTGTCGGCAGAGCGCCGTACATAGGCAGGACTCGCTGTCGCGGATGATGCGGGACATCACCAGCTTCAGCGCCATCCAGTTCCTCCAAGAACTCGTGAATGCGTTCGAGAGTATTGGGGGAGTAGAGCAGTGCGAGGTGATCAGACCAGTCGCCACCGCCAGTGGCATTGTTGACGTTCGTAATGTGGTGACCCTCTTGTTCGGGCAAAAAGGCGCCGGTCCACGGGCGAACCACGGTGTCAAAAGGGGTGCCGATATTCAGGTAGTGCGGACCACGTCGGGTAATGCCACGCGCTGCGCGGTTCAGAGTCGCGATGTAGTCAGAGTCCAGCAGCTGTTGAATGCAGGCACGGCCGACAAGGCGGTCGACGAGCTTGTGCATCGGTAGGCCGCATCGCTCAAGGGCACTGAGCCTTCGGCGCATGCCCCACGCAGTAGTGCCGCGATGGTTTCCCGCAAGCGAGATGACTGCACGCACGGGGCTGTTGTCGGAGGCGTACTGCTCGGCTTCTTCTTCGTTGAGGCCATGGTTGAGTGCGTCGTCGTAAAGCGAATCGATGCTCGCGTTAGCGTAGCTGCGGCAGTGTAGACCGCCCTGGGAATGGCCGATGAGGTCGAGGCGGGGTAGGGAGAGTTGGGCACGGAAGCGGTCGAGAAGGTCGGTGACTTCAGCGAGCGCATCGCTCAAATCGGTGGTGGCTTTGACGCTACGGAGACGGCTGACCAGCGCGGCGGGGTCGGAGCCGTAATCGAGTGAGAATACGGGGCGATTCCGGGCGAGGAACGGCCCCAACATGGCGAAGGAGTTGAACGAGTTCATCCAGGTGCCGTGAACCAGGACAATTGGTGTGCGACCGTTGTATCTGTCCAGGTCAGGAGTGACTTTGCCGTCGAGGATTTCACGAACGTCCTGCACGCCGTGGGGGATCCATTCGGGATGACGCAACGAGCGCAGGTATGCCTGGGGAAAGGCGCGCAGTAGAGGGCCGAAAACTCGCGTGCTCGGGGAGTAGTCATCCATAGGGGCTAATCGTAGGCTGGGTTTATGACGTACTGCTACACAGCTGCCGAAATTCGCGCCGCGGAACAGCCCTATCTGGACGCACAAACGCGTGACGACGAACTCATGCGCCACGCAGCCGCCGCTGTGTCGGAGGTGGCGGAGCGGATGCTCTCAGAGGCATCTCCGGAGCCTGGTCGCGGTCGCGTGCTGCTGTTGGTTGGATCGGGAGGCAATGGTGGCGATGCACTCTATGCTGGCCGAAACTTGTCCTCGGATGGGCATGGCGTGGATGCGGTTTTGCTGGGCTCGAAGCCGCATGAACGGGCGCTGAAAGCTTTTGAACTCGCAGGTGGGCGGGTGCTGCCGTTGGGGTGTGACCGGGAGACGGATTTATCGAAGATTCTGTGGTCGATTAGTGAAGACTACGCATTGATCATCGACGGCATCGTGGGGCTCGGAGGTCACGGCGCGCTGCGTGAAGAGGCCGCGTGGTTGGTGCGCGAAGCGCGGTTGGGCAAAGTTCCCATTCTCGCGGTTGATGTGCCGAGCGGCGTAGAAGCCGATACTGGGCGTACTTTTGACCCGCCTGCCCAGACCATCAATCCAGACCCTGATTTGGAGGAGGGACAGAACCCGTACCTGCCATCCCACGTCGAGGCCACGACAACGGTGACTTTCGGCGGTCTGCGCTACGCGCACTCGCTGTCCGAGGCCTGTGGTGAGGTCGAATTACATGAAATCTCCCTCGACTCCTTCTCCCTCGAACTTCCAGGACTGGGGCAGACGCTCTATGAAAACGGTACCTATAATGCCGTCCACCACCAGACTCCGACCGTGGAGTTCTACGAAGCCCTAGGCGGGAGCTTTCCGGCACCACTTGGCGCGATGACCCCGCTCGAACCCGGTGCTGCAGACCACAAGTACTCCACTGGAGTTACAGGAATCGCCGCCGGTAGCGAGGCGTATCCCGGCGCAGGTCAGCTGTGCGCCACCGCTGCCGTGCATGCGACCAGTCCCGCGGTCATCTATGTCAGCGACGCGGCCGCACGTAACCGCATCACCGCAGCCTTGCCGACGGTCATTGCGCAGCAGGACTCGGTGGATCGCAAAGAGGTACGCGTCGATGCCTGGGTCGTCGGTCCCGGTCGGGGCACTGATGAGAAAGCCGCCGAGGAACTGCGAGACATTCTGGCCACTGACAAACCAGTGGTCATCGACGCTGACGCACTGACACTGCTGTCGAAGCATGAGGACATCCGACAGCTCGTTCGTGAGCGCGGCCAGGAGCGCAACCTGCGCACTGTTCTCACTCCGCACGCCGGCGAATTTGAGCGTCTTACCGGGCGTGAGGTCACTAACGCCATCGCAGATGCGCGTGAACTTGCCGAGCAGTTCTCCTCCGAAGTGCTGCTCAAGGGGCGCCGCACTGTGATTGCCAATCCGACAACGCAGCGCACAGTCGTGATTGACGCGGGTAGCTCATGGGCAGCCACGCCGGGCTCTGGTGATGTACTGTCCGGGCTCCTCGGCGCCTGGGTAGCGCGTGGCGAAGCCCTCTATCTACCAGCAATTATTCATGCGCGCGCCGCGTTTTTGGCCGCGCAGACAGAGTTCGGACCAGCACCCTGCAGCGCCCAGGACATCGCCGAATCCATCCGAGATGCCACCGCATGGTTCACCAACGAAGGCAGCAGTGGCAAAATACGGCTATGACTTCCTCGGCACCAGCCATCCTGACTCATACCGTTAATCTCGACGCAATCACCCACAATGTGAAGACCGTCAAGGCCATCGCAGGGGTGTCGGAATTCATGGCCGTCGTCAAGGCGGACGGCTACTCGCAGGGTGCACTGCAGACCGCGCGTGCCGCACTGGACGGCGGCGCAACACAGCTCGGCGTCGCAACAATCGACGAGGCGCTCTCCCTCCGCGAGGAACTCCGCGCCACGCTTGACGACGGCCACGCCATCCCCATCCTTGCCTGGATCTGGGACGCAGCGGCCACCTCATTGGTGCAGCGAGCTGTGGCTGCAGATATTGACCTCGGTCTGCCGTCGATGGCTCATGCGCTGGCCGTGGCCAATGCCGGGCGGGCGCTGTCGGTGACACCACGTGTGACGGTGATGGTCGATACGGGTTTGGGCCGCTCGGGATTCTCTATGGCCAATGGGGACTTTGAGCATGCGGTCGCTCAGCTGGTCGAGCTGCACAAGACCGGTGCTCTGAACGTCACCGGTGCTTTCACGCACTTTGCGTGCGCGGATGAGCCGGGCCACGAGAGCGTCGATAAGCAGGCACAGAATTTCCGTGCTGCGATTGCGGCACTGCGTGAGGCGGGGCTGGACGAGCTGATTAACCATGCGGCGAATTCGCCGGCATCGTTGTCGCGTCCGGACCTGGCCTTCGACATGGTGCGCCCGGGTCTGGCGATTTATGGTGGGGAGCCAATTGTGGGTGCCACCCATGGGTTGCGTCCGGCGATGCGGTGGGAAGCGTCGGTCATATTGGTCAAAAAGCTACCGGAGGGGCAGTCGGTGTCCTACGGCCAGACGTGGACAGCTGACCGCGACACCACCATCGGCATCGTGCCCTGCGGCTACGCCGACGGTATGATGCGCTCGGCCTCCGGGCATTTCGAGGTCAGTATCAATGGCACACGCTACCCGCAGGTAGGACGGGTGTGTATGGATCAATTCGTCGTCGACCTGGGGCCCGACACCGATGTCGAGGCCGGCGACACTGCGGTTATCGTTGGTGATCCCGCACTGGGGGAGCCCGGTCTCGATGACCTCGCGGAGGCATCCGGCACCATTAACTATGAAATCCTCACCGCGCCGAAGGGGCGTAGCGAGCGAAAGTGGGTGCGCAGCCGGCTCGCGCCAACCGCAGAGGACATGCGTGACCTCGGCGAGGAGATTGGCCGGGAGTTGGCAGCTGGGGATCTGGTGATTCTCGATGGCCCACTCGGCGCGGGCAAAACGACCCTCACGCAGGGCATCGCCCGCGGCATGAATGTGCGCGGTCGCGTGACGTCGCCGACGTTCACAATCGCCCGCGAGCACCGTCCGCTTGCAACCGACGGTGTCACCCTCATCCACGTCGACGCCTATCGACTCTTCGGCGAAGAGGGACCCGGCTCCGATGGCGAGGCCTTCGATGCGCTGGACTCGCTCGATTTGGACACCGACCTTGAGGACAGCGTCGTGGTCGCCGAGTGGGGAATGGGGCTCGCCGAGGTGCTCTCCGAGCGCTATCTACAGGTGAGTATCGATCGTTCGCGTGACGACGATGCCCGCGTCGTCACCTGGAAGTGGAGCAAGTAGCTTCAAGTCGGTTCAAGTAGGTTACTGAGTATGAACATTTTGGCCGTTGACACATCGACTCCACAGGTCACCGCGGGAATTGTCCGCGATGGTGAAACCGTGGCTGAAAAGCTGCACCTGGATGCCCGTGCGCACAACGAGGTGCTGGTGCCGCTGATTCAGCAGTGCCTCACTGACAGTGGGGTGGCGGCAACCGAGCTAGATGCCGTGGTTGTCGGCTGTGGGCCGGGGCCGTTTACGGGCTTGCGCGTTGGTATGGCTACCGCAGCCTCCTTCGCCGACGCTCTGGGAATTCCCTGCTACGGCATCTGCAGCCTGGATTCGCTTGCGGGTGGGGTTGGCGATGAACTGGTCGTCACCGATGCCCGCCGCCGCGAGGTGTACTTCGCCGCCTACCGCGATGGCCAGCGGGTTTTCGGCCCGGCAGTGGCCAAGCCAGCCGACGTCATGGAGCTGCTCAAGGAAGAACTTGTAGCAGAAGTCGCCGATTTCGCGCCGAGCCAGGCCCGCGGCAGTCTCAGCCATATCGAGCAAATTGCCGGGCTTGAGGTTGCTGCCGAACAAGTCTTTCCCACTCCGACAGCCATGGTTGAAGCGGTCGACTTTGACTCCGCGCCGGGCCCACTGGTGCCGCTGTACTTGCGCCGTCCGGATGCCGTTGTCCCGAAGGCTATGAGATGAGCGTCGTCAAGCTAGTGCGTCTCGGGCCTCCTGCGGCCAAGGCGTGTGCGGCGATTGAGGCGGAGCTATTTGCCGGCGACGATCCCTGGTCGGAATCGGCCTTTATGGCCGAGCTGGCCGCGCCGAACAATTTCTACGTCGGGCTGATTGCAGATGTAGACGAGGACGAAGAACTGTGCGGCTATGCGGGGATTACCAAGCTGGGGCCTGCGGGTGCCGCCGAGTACGAGATTCACACCATCGGGGTGGGGAAGAAGTGGCAGCGCCGGGGCTTTGGGACGCAGCTGATGGACGCGCTGATGGCAGCTGTGGCGGAGGATTCGGGCCCGGTGTTTTTGGAAGTTCGCACAGATAACGAACCCGCAATCGCCATGTATCGGCGCTATGGCTTCGAAAATATGGGGCTGCGAAAGAACTATTATCCGGGCTCTGGGGCGGATGCGTACACGATGTGTCGGCCTGAGTTGGCCAGCTAGATGTTGACGTATTGACTAATCTGCGTTAAACCAGGCACATGGCTAAAACCTTTGCAAAACAGCTCGTAGAAACCCTAGAGAAGCAGGGTGTCAAGCGAATCTTCGGACTCGTTGGAGATAGTTTGAACCCCATTGTCGACGCTGTGCGCGAGTCCTCCATTGAGTGGGTGCACGTTCGCAACGAAGAGGCTGCCGCCTTCGCCGCCGGCGCGGAGTCCCTGGTCACCGGCGAATTAGCAGTGTGTGCGGCCTCCTGTGGCCCGGGTAATACCCACCTCATTCAGGGCCTGTATGACTCCCACCGCAACGGCGCAAAGGTGCTGGCGCTGGCATCGCACATTCCTTCCCGCCAGATTGGCTCGAACTTCTTCCAGGAGACCCATCCGGAGTTCATCTTCAACGAGTGCTCCGGTTACTGCGAGATGGTCAACTCCGCTGAGCAGGGTGGCGTCGTTTTGCATCACGCTATCCAGTCGACCATGACTGGCCACGGTGTTTCCGTGCTGGTTCTGCCGGGCGACATTACAACGCATGAAGTGGAAAATGATGAGTTCGTCACCTCCACTATCAGCAGCGGTCGCCCAGTCGTATTCCCTGACGCCGGCCAGGCCGCCGCGCTTGCCGACGCAATCAACGAGGCTAAAACCGTCACGCTTTTCTGTGGCGCAGGTGTGAAGGACGCCCGCGAACAGGTGCTCAAGCTTGCGGAGAAGATTAAGTCGCCGGTGGGACATGCGCTGGGTGGCAAGATGTACATCCAGTACGACAACCCCTATGACGTCGGCATGTCCGGCCTGCTGGGCTACGGCGCCTGCCACGATGCCTCCAACGATGCTGATCTGTTGATTCTGCTCGGTACTGACTTCCCGTACAACGACTTCCTGCCGACCAAGAACGTCGCCCAGGTCGATATCGATGGTCGTGCCATCGGTCGTCGTACCACGGTGAAGTACCCAGTCGTCGGCGATGTGGCTGCCACGATTGAAACCATCCTGCCGCACCTGGATGAAAAGACTGACCGTTCCTTCCTGGACAAGCAGCTGCGGAACCACGAGCGCCTGCTCAGCCACGTCATCGAGGCATACACCCACGACGTTGAGAACATGCGACCGATTCACCCGGAGTATGTGGCCGACCTGATTGATAAGTACGCCGATGACGATGCCGTCTTCACCGTGGATACCGGCATGGGCAATGTCTGGGCTGCACGCTACGTCACGCCGAATGGCAAGCGAGAGCAGATTGGTTCTTTCCGTCACGGCACTATGGCCAATGCACTTTCGCAGGCCATTGGTGTGCAGGCTGCTGACCGGGACCGTCAGGTCATTACCTTCAATGGTGACGGTGGCCTGTCAATGCTGCTCGGTGAGCTCATCACCGTGAAGCAGGAGCAGCTGCCCATCAAGATGTTTGTGTTCAACAACTCCTCGCTCGGCATGGTCAAGCTGGAAATGCTGGTTCAGGGGCTGCCGGAGCACGAGACCGACCACGACGCAGTGGACTACGCCGGAGTCGCAGAGTCGTTGGGTATCAAGGCCATCCGAATTGAAGATCCGGCCGATGCGCCTCGCCTGATTCAAGAGGCGCTGGCATACGACGGTCCGGTGCTGGTGGATATGATCACCGACCCGAATGCCCTGTCCATCCCGGCAAACATCACCTGGGACATGCTGATGGGATTCTCCAAGGCCGCTACTCGCACCGTCTTCGGCGGCGGCGTTGGTCAGATGATCAACATGGCACGGTCGAACCTCCGCAACATCCCGCGGCCATAGTGGGGGTAGCGCTCTCGAGATGCGGGAGCGGGTGCGGTGCGGTACCTCTGTTTCCATGATTAAAGGTTTTCTGGTGAACCCTGACCTGACGCATCGCATCGTCGAATTTGAGTTGGAGGCCGCTGCTACATTCCTCGGCGGAGTTTCCTCCGACCGTGTTTCGGTGGCGTTTCAGGAAGACGGCGCCGATTACGCCGCTCTCTACAACCCGACGGCCAAGGCTGAGGGCGCTGAACCGAATCCGGTCGCGTCCCTCGGCCGCAATGAGGCTGCTACGGGCAACTCGGCTTTCTTTACCGACCCCACCACCGCAATTTGCGGAACGGTCGTATTTGTCGACGCCGAGGGCAAGGATATCGGCGACGAGGAAATCGAGCGTATTAAGCACGGTATGCGCGCCGTGCGCCACTACCGCGATGACTACCCAGAGGAATACGCTCTCTGGCGTGCCGCTGTGCGGAACCTCGGTCGCCTCGAAATTTAAACTCGGTCGCTGGTAAGCGACCCGGTGGTGCGCTAGTACCATGACTGCTATGACCGAGTTGACCCTGCTGGCAATCGAGAGTTCCTGCGATGAGACTGGCGCTGCAGTGATGCGTGTGCGCTACGACGACACCGACACCAGCACCCCCGCCATTCCCGAGGTGGAAGTGCTTGCCGACGTCGTCGCATCCTCCATGGAGCAGCACGCCCGCTTCGGTGGTGTGGTCCCGGAGATTGCTTCCCGCGCTCATTTGGAAGCCTTGCAGCCAGTAGTCTCCGAGGCGCGCGCGCAAGCAGCTGCCAAGCTCGGTATCGATACTTTTATCCCAGATGCCGTCGCCGCTACCGTGGGGCCCGGTCTCGCCGGTGCGCTGCTGGTCGGTTCGGCAGGCGCGAAGGCTTATGCCGCCGCCTGGGGTGTGCCTTTCTACGGCATTAATCACCTTGGTGGCCACGTTGCTGTCGGAGCTCTCGATGGCGCAGATCTATCCAACGCAGTGGCGCTGCTAGTTTCCGGCGGGCACACGCAGCTGCTGCGCGTACAGGGGGTTGGTCGTCCGATGGGGGAGCTCGGATCGACGCTTGACGACGCGGCCGGAGAGGCATACGACAAGGTTTCGAGGTTGCTCGGATTGGGTTACCCGGGCGGCCCGATTATCGATAAGTTGGCTAAGCAGGGTAACCGCAAGGCCATCGCGTTTCCTCGCGCCATGATGCGCCAGCAGGATGCGCGCCATGACTTCTCCTTCTCCGGCTTGAAAACCGCCGTGGCCCGCTATGTCGAGGCGGCGGAGAAGGAAGGTCGTGAATACTCCGTAGAGGACGTCTGTGCTTCCTTCCAGGAGGCGGTCTGCGATGTATTGACCAAGAAGGCCGTTCGCGCAGCTCAGGATGTGGGGGCCACTACGCTGCTGCTCGGTGGTGGTGTGGCTGCGAACTCGAGGTTGCGTGAACTCGCAGCGGCGCGAGCTACCTCGGCGGGAATTACGCTGCACGTGCCACCGATTAAGTTGTGCACCGACAACGGTGTCATGATTGGCGCAGCTGCCGCCTACCTCATTGCCGCGGGGGTCAAGCCCTCTGGCTACGCCTGCCCGACCGACCCATCGATGCCAGTGGAAGATCCTGTAATGCAATAAGCAGTGATTGCCCCTCGGATCCATGTTAAGTTTCGTTAACTGACTTTGACTTGTTTCTGTGCCATGGATCGCAGGACAATTACAGGAAAGCGCTTGCCCAAAAATGAGTAAAGACTACAGCGAGTGGGAACTTCAGCCATCCGATAATTCGCATAATCAGACTGAGCTGTTTGCGCCGCAGGGCGAACTGCAAGTACCGCAAGCACCGCAAGTTGAACATCAGCGCGGTCGTGCTGGGGGAGTGCTATGGGCAGTCATCGCTCTGCTGCTTGTGGTGATCGTCGCTGTAGCAGTGGTGCTTTACCTAGTTGTGAGTGGTCGAGGTGAGCAATGGTTTGGTGCAGGTGCCAAGGATGAAGTAGCGCCGAAGCTCACTGTTACTGCGACTGCGACGGAGACCGTGAAGGTGAAGTCGCCGGAGAAAACCAAGACGAGGGAAACCACGAGTACGGCTGCGCCCGATTATCCGATTAGTGGGGATTGCGAGGCGTCGGCGTTCCCGACTACGGAGGAAAACTTTACGATCGTCGCCTGTGACGGATGGTGGGCGCTGGGTGGGCGCGCAAACAGTGGTGGACTGGCGGTTTACCAATGGGACGAAGGTGCCTGGCAAAGGAGGGAGCCAGACAGTAACTACACAACCGGTTCTGGTGGTCCGTGCTTTAGCGATGAGTACATCAAGGAACACGGAATGACGGTTACTGCGTTCGGTCGTATGGCGTGTAACCCCGACAAGCTGACCAATTAGCATTAGCGCTCACTATTGTTGAGTGTTAGCACTTGCAGGGGTAGAGTGCTAACGAAGGTTGTTTGACACACAGTTGTTCACCCGCGACGACGGCTGTGCACGGCAGACCAACCGGCACAAGAACATCACATCACCGCATGTATGGAGGAATTCATCGTGGCGAACGTCAACATCAAGCCGCTGGAGGACCGCGTCCTCGTCCAGATCAACGAAGCAGAGACCACCACGGCATCTGGCCTGGTTATCCCGGACTCCGCTAAGGAGAAGCCGCAGGAGGCTACCGTTATCGCAGTTGGTCCGGGTCGTTGGGCCGATGACGATGACCGCATTCCTATGGACGTCAAGGAGGGTGACATCGTCATCTTCTCCAAGTACGGCGGCACTGAGCTGAAGTACCAGGGCGAAGAGTACCTGCTGCTGTCGCAGCGCGACATCCTGGCTGTTATCGAGAACTAAAGGGAGGACGTACCCACACATGGCGAAGCTTATTGCTTTTAACGAAGAGGCTCGCGAAGGCCTCAAGCGCGGTGTGGACACGCTTGCCGACGCAGTCAAGGTCACGCTTGGCCCGAAGGGTCGCAACGTTGTCCTGGACAAGGCCTTCGGCGGTCCGCTGGTCACCAATGATGGTGTGACCATCGCCCGCGACATCGACGTTGAGGATCCGTTTGAGAACCTCGGCGCGCAGTTGGTTAAGTCCGTTGCGGTCAAGACCAATGACGTTGCCGGTGACGGCACTACTACGGCCACGCTGCTGGCACAGGCGCTGGTCCACGAGGGTCTGCGCAACGTTGCAGCCGGCGCAAACCCGATTTCGCTGAACCGCGGTATTCACGCTGCATCCGACAAGGCGGTTGAGCTGCTGAAGCAGCGCGCCACCTCGGTCAGCAGCTCTGCTGCCATCGCACAGGTGGCAACCGTTTCCTCGCGCGACACTGAAATTGGTGACCTGGTTGCAGGTGCCATGGACAAGGTTGGCAAGGACGGCGTCGTCTCTGTGGAGGAGTCGCAGTCGATTGCCACCGAGCTGTCCGTGACCGAGGGCGTGTCCTTCAACAAGGGCTTCCTCTCGCCGTACTTCATTACCGACGTTGAGGCTCAGCAGGCAATTCTCGACGGTGCACAGGTGCTGCTGGTCCGCGAGAAGATTTCCTCCCTGCCGGAGTTCCTGCCGATTCTGGAGAAGATTGCCGAGTCCGGCAAGCCGACTCTGATCATGGCTGAGGATATCGAGGGCGAGGCTCTGTCCGCGCTGGTCATCAACGCTATGCGCAAGACCTTGAAGGTTGCCGCAGTGAAGGCACCGTACTTCGGTGACCGTCGTAAGGCGTTCATGGATGACCTGGCAGTTGTCACCGGTGCAACCGTCGTTACGGCTGACACTGGCATGCAGCTGAAGGACGTTGGACTTGAGGTGCTGGGTAACGCACGCCGCATCACCATTACCAAGGACGAGACCGTCCTAGTTGACGGTGCTGGCACCGCTGAGGCTGTGGAAGAGCGTCGTAACCAGATCCGTGCCGAGATTGAGCGCACTGACTCTGACTGGGATCGCGAGAAGCTGGAAGAGCGTCTGGCGAAGCTCTCTGGCGGTGTGGCTGTCATTAAGGTCGGCGCTGCTACCGAGACCGAGGTCAACGAGCGCAAGCTGCGTGTCGAGGATGCCATTAACGCTGCTCGTGCGGCAGCTCAGGAAGGTGTCATCGCCGGCGGCGGTTCCGTACTGGTGCAGATCTCCCGTGAACTCGAGGCATTCGCTGACGAGTTCGAGGGCGACGAGGCAGTCGGTGTCCGTGCAGTTGCCAAGGCTCTGACCCGTCCGGCTTTCTGGATTGCTGAGAATGCTGGTAAGGACGGTGCGGTCGTTGTCTACCACATTGGTGAGCTGGAGAACGGCAACGGCTACAACGCTGCTACTGACACTTACGAGAACCTGATTGAGTCCGGCGTCATTGACCCGGTCAAGGTCACTCACTCCGCAGTCGTCAACGCAACCTCCGTGGCGCGTATGCTGCTGACCACTGAGGCTTCCGTTGTGGATAAGCCGGAAGAGGAACCAGAGCACGATCACGCTCACTAATCGCAAGTGAGCTAGTGCCCGGGCCTTTGGCACGTAAAATGCTCCCCACCTTTCAATCTGAGGGTGGGGAGCATTTTGGTTTTTATGTGAACCGGCTGGAGTCCGAGAGAGGAGAGGGACTACATGGCAGTGACTAGAACGCGTTCAAGTTCGCGTTCACGTGCAGCCGGCTTAGCTCGAAGGATTTCATTTCGTTCAGATTCGCTGAGACCGCCCCAGACACCGTATGGCTCACCAACCTTGAGTGCGTGACTACGGCACTGCATAAGAACAGGGCAAGAACGGCAGATAGCCTTCGCACGGGCTTCACGCAGGCTGCGTGCGCGTCCGCGCTCGCCTTCCGGGTGGAAGAAGGTCGCGGAGTCCTGCCCGCGGCACGAGCCGTGCAGCTGCCAATCCCACAAATCCGCATTGGGCCCGGGCAAGTGGTCGATGTACGTCATCGGAATTGATGTCTCCTTCATTGAGCTTTCTTGAAGCAGTGAGCTCAAGTGTGGAGGCCAACAATGAACGGTTGGTAAACCTAAGGAGGCCAGCCGGGATACTACGCAAACAATTCCGTCAAACTCTTACCAAATTTTTAGAAACGGCCAGGTCGTCGAGAACGCAAACCGTCGACAAAGCCTGCGCAGTAGTCCCATGGGGCGTAACGGGAGGGGTCTGGATCGAATTGTGGCTCGTGAACCGGAGATGCCTGTCCAGACAGGAGCATCAGGTAGTGGTTTTCCAAAACCTCCCAGTTGTAAAAGTGCTCGTCACCGCAGTCCTCACACAACATACAGACGCCCAGTAATCCCTCTGGGCTCAAAGCGGTACGGAATAGGCGAACTGCGGCCAGATCTTCAAGAACCTCTCGACGTTCCTGGTCTGTCAGTGGAGCAAACGGCTCATCCGGCTCGAGAAAGCTTGCCGGGTCATTGGGATCTCCTTCGAACGGATCCCGCGGCATGGATGAGAAAAAGTTGTGGTTCACAACCACTACCGTAACAGCTCTGTACGGCAATCCTGTCGATTGGCGATGCACTTAGTTGGGGTTTAGTTCACCTTGGAATAACCCTCAGCTAGCTTTCGGCTAACCCTTGTCGGGCACCTGTCGCTCCGCCTAATTGTCGCGTTTCATCACTGAAGGACTACCCTGTATATAACGTTTGGCAACCACGAAGCGATAGCGCCCCTGGCCGGATGTCGGCAAGGGTGGAGCAGGAGGAGTCCATGACCAACCCCACGGGAATTAGCCTCGGCGGAGACAATCCCAACAAGATTCCACTAGTCGGCCTTACATTCGATGACGTCCTGCTGCTGCCGGATGCTTCGGACGTTATCCCCTCCGGCGTTGATACTTCGACGCAGCTCACTCGTGAGCTGCGTCTGAACATTCCGGTTGTGTCCGCTGCTATGGACACCGTCACCGAGGCCCGCATGGCTGTTGCCATGGCCCGCCAGGGCGGTATGGGTATCCTGCACCGCAACCTGTCTATCGAGGAGCAGGCTCAGCAGGTCGAGATTGTGAAGCGCTCTGAGGCTGGCATGGTGTCCGACCCGGTGACCTGTTCCCCGGATGACACCATCGCCGAGGTAGATGCCAAGTGCGCTCGTTACCGCATCTCGGGCCTGCCGGTCGTCGATAAGGACGGCAAGTTGGTCGGTATCTGCACCAACCGTGACATGCGTTTTGAGGCAGACCTGAACCGCAAGGTTTCCGAAATCATGACCCCGATGCCGCTGGTCGTGGCTGAGCAGGGTGTGTCTGGCGATGCGGCGCTGAACCTGCTGCGCGCTCACAAGGTGGAGAAGCTGCCGATTGTCGATGGCGAAGGCCGCCTGACTGGTCTGATTACCGTCAAGGACTTCGTCAAGAAGAATCAGTACCCGAATGCTTCCAAGGATGGTTCCGGCCGTCTGCTGGTCGGTGCTGGTATCGGTACCGGCGAGGACTCCTGGAAGCGCGCGCACGCATTGGCTGACGCAGGCGTAGACGTGCTCGTTGTTGATACCGCTCACGCCCACAACTCAGGTGTACTTGAGATGGTCTCCCGCGTTAAGAAGGAATTCGGCGAGAACATCCAGATTATCGGCGGCAACCTGGCTACCCGTGGCGCTGCACAGGCCATGATTGACGCGGGTGCAGATGCCATCAAGGTCGGTATCGGCCCAGGCTCGATTTGCACCACTCGCGTTGTCGCAGGTGTGGGCGCCCCGCAGATCACCGCCATCATGGAAGCCTCTGTCGCAGCTAAGAAGGCTGGCGTTCCGATTATCGCCGATGGCGGTATGCAGTTCTCCGGCGACATCGCCAAGGCTCTGGCAGCCGGTGCATCCTCCGTCATGCTCGGTTCGATGCTGGCCGGTACCGCTGAGGCTCCGGGTGAGGTCACCTTCGTCAACGGCAAGCAGTACAAGATGTACCGTGGCATGGGCTCGCTGGGTGCTATGCAGGGCCGTGGCCTGACCGGTGAGAAGCGATCCTACTCCAAGGACCGCTACTTCCAGGCTGATGTCAAGAGCGAAGAGAAGCTGGTTCCGGAAGGCATTGAGGGTCGTGTTCCGTTCCGCGGCAGTATCGACTCCATCGTTCACCAGCTGGTCGGTGGTCTGCGCGCAGCTATGGGCTACACCGGTTCCGCTACCGTCGAGCAGCTGCACGACGCACAGTTCGTCCAGATCACCGCTGCAGGCCTGCGCGAGTCGCACCCGCACGATATCCAGATGACGGTCGAAGCGCCGAACTACTACCAGCGCTAAACTGGCTTAGTCGAGTTAAATTCCACGGAAAGGGCATGTGAGGAAAGCTCATGCGCGACATCGTTGAAATCGGTATTGGCCGCGAGGCACGCCGGACCTACGAGTTGGACGATATTGCACTCGTTCCCACTCGGCGTACCCGGTCGTCCAAGGACGTCGATACCTCCTGGCGAATTGACGCCTACGATTTCGAACTCCCGATGATGATGCATCCGACAGATGCCATCGCCAGCCCGGAATCCGTCGCTGAGTTTGCTCGCCTGGGCGGTTTGGCGGTTCTCAACGCCGAGGGTATCTGGGCCCGTCACGCCGATGCGCAGGACAAGATCGCCGAGCTGGTGGAGTTGGCAAAGAATGCCGCCACCAAGCGTGAATCCGAGGCAGTGAACCGCAAGCTGCAGGAACTGCACTCTGCTCCAATTGATACTGACCTGTTGGTTGAGCGCATCAAGGAGATTCGCGCAACCGGCGCGATCACTGCAGTTCGTGTCTCCCCGCAGCATGCCCGTGAGCTGGCTCCGCTGGCTATCAAGGCCGGCATCGACTTGTTGGTTATCCAGGGCACGCTGATTTCCGCAGAGCATGTCACGGCTCAGGGTGAACCGTTAAACCTCAAGGACTTCATCGGCAGCCTGGACGTTCCAGTTATCGCCGGTGGCGTTGTCGACTACCAGACTGCGCTGCATCTGATGCGTTCAGGTGCCGCTGGTGTGATTGTCGGTACGGGCTTTACGACGTCCCCGGATGCGCTCGGTATCGATGTGCCAATGGCTACCGCTATTGCGGATGCTGCAGCTGCTCGTAAGGACTACCTCGATGAGACCGAGGGGCGCTACGTCCACATCATTGCCGATGGCGGCATTGATACCGTCGGTGACATTGCCAAGGCAATCGCCTGCGGTGCGGATGCTGTGGCACTGTCCAGTGTGCTGGCAACCGTCCACGAAGCTCCGGGGCAGGGCTACGCCTGGCCGTCTGTTGCGGCACACCCGAAGTACCCGCGCGGTGCGGTGTGGCCGGTCGTCGACGATGAGAAGGAATTGGTCAGCCTGGAAGAGGCTCTGTTTGGCCCTTCCGCTTCGCCGTTCGGTGACCGCAATCTCGCCGGTGGCCTGCGTCGCGCAATGGCAAAGTGCGGCTTTACCAACTTGAAGTCCTTCCACCGCGTTGAGCTGTCGGTACGTCCGAAGGGTTTTTAATTAAAGTAATCGGATAGTTTTTTCGCAAAACTACCTTACTGAAAAGCCACCTCCGCTTAGGGTTAGGAACATGAGTTCCGCGCATTAGCGTTACGCCCTTAGAGAAGGTGGCTTTTCCCATGAGTAAACAACGTGATTTCGATGTTGTAATCGTCGGTTCCGGTTTTGGTGGTTCTGTTTCTGCTTTGCGGTTGACCGAAAAGGGCTACCGAGTGGCAGTTCTCGAAGCTGGTCGACGGTTCGAAGATAAAGACTTTGCCAAGACCAGCTGGCGGCTTCACAAGTACCTGTGGGCTCCCAAGCTGGGACTCTTTGGCGTCCAGCGCGTGCACATGTTGAAAGATGTCATGATTCTCGCTGGTGCCGGCGTCGGCGGTGGTTCTCTTAACTACGCAAACACTCTGTATAAGCCGGGCACTGAATACTTCCAGCACCGTCAGTGGGGGCACATTACCGACTGGGAGTCAGAACTCACTCCGCACTATGACAATGCATCTCGCATGCTCGGGGTGGTCACCAACCCATCCGACACGCCTGCCGACGTCGTCATGCGTGAGGTAGCCGAAGATATGGGAGTGGGCCATACTTTCCGCTCGACTCCGGTGGGTGTGTTCTTCGGAGCCAAGACAGGTGGACAGGGTGCGCCAGGGCAAACAGTTTCCGATCCTTACTTCGGGGGGATTGGCCCGGACCGTACTGCTTGTACGGAATGTGGTGAGTGCATGACTGGTTGCCGTCACAATGCCAAGAACACCCTGGTTAAAAACTACCTCTACTTGGCGGAGAAGTTCGGTGCGCAGGTCTTTGACCGCACTACCGTTACTGGCCTGCATCCTCAGGCTGATGGCTCCTGGGTTATTGACACTGAGCGCACTGGCCGTTGGGTAGCTAAGGGCAAGCAGCAGTTTAGCGCTAAGCGCGTCATTCTCGCCGCCGGTGCCTGGGGCACCCAGAATTTGCTGCACCGCCAGCAGGCCGATGGGCACTTGCCGCTGCTGCCGAAGTCTTTGGGCAAGCTGACCCGCACCAACTCCGAGGCTATTTTGGGCGCGATGGGTACGAAGGTGGACCCGGAAAATGACTTCTCTAACGGTGTAGCCATCACTTCGTCATTCTTCCCAGACGAGGACACCCATATCGAGCCAGTGCGCTACGGTAAGGGCTCTAATGCCATCGCAATGCTGCAGATGATTATGACCGAAGGAGGTCGTCGGACTCCGCGATGGTTGCAGGCTGTGGGAACCGTCGTAAAGCATCCTAACTACCTGACGCAGCTCGTGAATCTGCGTAAGTGGTCGCAGCGCACCGTGATTTCTCTGGTGATGCAGAATCGCGACAACTCGATTACGACGTACCTGCAAAAGATCGGGCCGGTGCGTTTCCTGATGAGTAAGCAGGGCGAGGGGGAGCCGAATCCGACGTGGATTCCGTCGGGTAACGAAGCTACGCAACGTGCGGCGGACAAGCTCAGTGCACGTGGTCGGAATGGTCGTGTGCTGGCTGGGGGCACTATCGGTGAGTTGGCAAACATTCCTTTGACAGCTCACTTCATTGGCGGCGCAACGATTTCGGATTCACCCGAAAACGGCGTTGTTGATCCGTACTTGCGTGTGTGGGGTTACCCGACGCTCTCGATTCACGACGGTTCGGCGATGGCAGCCAACCCGGGAGTGAACCCGTCACTGTCGATTTCCGCGAATGCGGAGCGTGCAACGTCGCTGTGGCCGAATAAGGGTGAGGAAGATCAGCGTCCGGCGCAGGGTGAGTCCTACGTGCGCCTGGATCCGATTGCTCCGGTGAACCCGGCTGTGCCGGAAGATGCTCCGGCTGCACTGAACCTGGGTATGCCCGCAGTCCGTAAGTCTTGATAAGCTTTAGGGCGTGTCTGAACAGGTGACTAAGCCCGTCCTCGTCGTGGACTTCGGTGCGCAGTATGCGCAGCTCATCGCGCGACGTGTGCGCGAGGCAAAAATTTATTCCGAAGTGGTCTCGCATGATGCGACGACCGAAGAAATTAAGGCCAAGAACCCGGCCGCGCTGGTGCTGTCCGGCGGCCCGTCCAGTGCCTACGCCGAAGGTGCCCCGAAGCTCAACCCAGAGTGGCTTGAGCTGGGCATTCCGGTGTTTGGTATTTGCTACGGCTTCCAGGCGATGACTGAGGTGCTCGGCGGCACGATTGCTGCTACCGGTGACCGTGAGTACGGCCGCACGCAGCTGAACGTCGTCGATGGTGGCGGTGTCGCTCACACTTGTGTGCCGGAGACACACGAGGTGTGGATGAGCCACGGTGACGCGGTGTCTAAGGCACCGGAGGGCTTCACCGTTACGGCGTCCACCAAGGGTGCTCCGGTAGCGGCTTTCGAGTGCTTGGAAAAGCGCATGGCCGGTGTGCAGTACCACCCGGAGGTCAACCACTCGCCGTATGGTCAGCAGGTTCTGGAGAAGTTCCTGTATGAGATTGCTGGCCTGGAGCCGGACTGGACTGCCGCTAACATCGCGGAAGAGCTGATTGAGCAGGTCCGTAATCAGGTCGGTGAGACCGGTCGCGCAATTTGCGGTCTGTCTGGCGGCGTTGACTCCGCAGTTGCCGCCGCACTTGTGCAACGCGCTATTGGTGACCGTCTGACCTGTGTCTTCGTCGACCATGGGCTGCTGCGCCAGGGCGAGCGCGAGCAGGTTGAGAAGGATTTCGTTGCCGCAACTGGTGCGAAGCTGATTACCGTCGACGATTCCAGGGTCTTCCTGGATGCTCTGGCTGATATCACCGATCCGGAGACCAAACGTAAGACCATCGGCCGTGAGTTCATCCGCTCCTTCGAGCGCGCTGTCGCACAGGCGCTGGAGGGCGCTCCGGAGGGCGAGACCGTGGACTTCCTGGTCCAGGGCACCCTGTACCCGGATGTGGTTGAGTCCGGTGGCGGTTCTGGTACCGCCAACATTAAGAGCCACCACAACGTCGGCGGTCTGCCGGATGACGTTGAGTTCACCCTCGTTGAGCCGCTGCGCCTGCTGTTCAAGGACGAGGTCCGTGCGGTCGGCCGCGAACTGGGGCTGCCGGAAGAAATCGTCGCTCGCCAGCCGTTCCCGGGCCCGGGTCTTGGTATCCGCATCATCGGCGCTGTCGATGAGGAGCGTCTGGATACCCTCCGTCGCGCCGACGCCATTGCACGCGAGGAAATGACGGCCGCAGGTATGGACGAGGTTGTCTGGCAGTGCCCGGTCGTCCTGCTTGCCGACGTCCGCTCGGTTGGTGTCCAGGGTGATGGTCGTACTTATGGCCACCCAATCGTGCTGCGCCCGGTTTCCTCTGAGGATGCGATGACCGCTGACTGGACTCGTGTTCCCTACGATACGCTGGAGAAAATCTCCACCCGTATTACCAACGAGGTGCCAGAGGTCAACCGAGTGGTCCTGGATGTGACCTCCAAACCACCGGGAACCATTGAGTGGGAGTAAGCCACTAGTTGGCGAGGGCCGTGTCTGTGAGTTGTGCAAACTCGCGGGCACGGCCCTTTTCCGTCAGGGCCGAATTGTTCTTGGTGATGGTGATGCGCTTATCGGTGGTTAGGGTGTGGAGGGCTGCGCTCACGGCATCGTCGTCAAGCATGGCGAAATAGGGGAGCTGGTCGGTGAAGAAGACGTAGCCGTCGCGTAGACGCGCGATGAAGAGGACTGCGAGGATGCGGGCCTCTGGTGAGTCGGCAGGGTAGGGGCAACGCTGGGCGAAATTGTCAGGAAGGTGTGCAGCGAGGGGGAGGAATCCGAATTGCCGCGGCAGGATTGCGCAGGTAGCGGTGATGACGGCCAGAACTAGGGTCACGATGCAAGCGACCGGTGTAGAGGAGATTCGTTCGGCGACGGCGGCAATGATCCATGCTCCGGGGAAGATGAGCAGCACGCTTATACTGCTATTCCACGAGATGTCGTTTGGTGACTCACGCATTGGCTCTGCGAAGTAGGAGGGCCGAGTTTCTTTGGTGGGTGTTTTTGCGTGGCGCGGGAAAATGGTGATGCCAATGAGTGCGAGTAGAAGCGCAATCAGGATCCACCAGCCAATGGCGCCGATGATATGGGCGTTAAGCAGCGCGAGCAGCGTAATCACTGCGGTGATGACGCCAATCGCCGTCCCCAGCCGCACGGGGTTATTGATAAATTTTGTCGTGCGTTGAGTTGCGTCTTGGTAAGGCCCTGAAGAGTGTTGGCGTCGGCTGCATTCAGTCATACTTCTTAAGTTTAGTAGCGGTGGAACTATAGATTGTTGAGAGTCGTGTGGCTAGTGTTATGACCATGAGCATTGTAAAAATTAACGCTATTACCGTTCCTGAGGGTGCGGGAGAAGAGCTCGAACGTCGCTTTTCCGCTAACTCTTCGAAAATGACCGATGTCCCGGGTTTTATTGGTTTCCAGCTGCTGCGTCCAACCGCAGGGGAGAGCCGCTACTTCGTCTTCACTGAGTGGGAGAGCGAGGAGGCCTACCAGGGGTGGCGTGAGGGCCGTGCGTTCAAGGCATCGCATGAGGGCGAAAAGCGCAAGCCGGTGTCGTCGTCGGCTGATTTGCTCGAATTCGATGTAGTCCTGGATGTGAAGGCGTAAGCATTACGCAATGTAGTGTTCGGCTGAGGTTAGAGCGTCGCGCGGTGGTGTGCGGCGCTTTTCTTCGCACATTAATATCGAACGTACGTGCTATTTAAGGTAGTGTTTAATCCGCTTGTTGGGAAAGAATATTCGAGCAGGGTTCGTGGTGAGCATGGCAGTGAGATGAGGTGGAACAAGAAGTGACAACGGCGGTCAATATTGCTGCGGGGCAGTCTAGGGAGCAGACTATTGCGGCATTGCGGCAGGCGATGGCAGCCCAGTCTGGTGGGACTGCAACTGGTGCAACCTTTGGGCTCGGTGAGGCGCTGCCGGTGCCGGTGGCGTTGGAAAATACGTTGGCGGGAGCAGTGCGAAAAGGGGCTGTCAGTGTCATTGAACAGCCCGGTGCGGTATTGGCAGGCCTAATCGCGGAAGTTACGAAGACAGGTCATGTTGCGCTAGTTGGGCTCTCCGAGCAGGGGTTGCTCTCCGTGGTGGAGTTGGGCGGGAAGCTATCGAACATTGTCTGTGTGCCAGATCCTGGAATGCAGCCACTTGAAGTAATTGGGCTGTTGGCGGACGGCGTTGACTTGGTGGTGGCTTCGTTGGCACGCACTCCGCCGCCGTCGCAGGCACGTCCGCTGCAGGCACGACTGCGCACGAGTGGTTGTGCTCTGGTTTTTGTCGGGCAGCAGTGGCCGGGCGCTGAGTCGGAAATTTCCAGCTCTGTTGCTGGTGTTTCCGGGATTGGTACTGGTTATGGCCGGATTCGGGCAGTGGATTACCACGTCAGTGTGTCGGGGACGCGGTTTCCGCGGAGGCAGTGCCGTTGGCGGGTGGGGGAACAGGTGGAACAGAACAATGTGGTCGCCTTTCCCGCACAGAGGAGGTCCTAATGGCAGCGGCGGAATCGAGCCGTGTGGTGGCGCTATGGCTTCCTGATTGGCCAGTGCAGGCAGCGCATCTAGCATCTGTGACGTCGCAGGCTAATCCGCTCAGTCCAGTTGCAATTGTGGGTGATAGCGGAGTCGCTGCTTGTTCTCCAAGTGCGCGCCGTGCAGGGGTGCGGCGCGGGCAAAGTCGTCGCCATGCGGAAGCGTTGTGCCCGGAACTGGAGGTTGTCGAGGAAAGTGCGGTGCGCGACGCTGCGGAATTCGAATCCGTGCTGCAACGGTTGGAGGCGGTGGCAGCTGGTGTCGAAGCTCTACGGCCAGGCTTGGCGGTTGTGGCAGCGCGAGGGGTAATGCGTTATTACGGCGGACAGGATGTGGCCTTGGAAAAGCTGCTTGATGCCGCTGCGGTACCGGGCGTGGACTGCAGCTTGGGACTCGCAGACGATATTGTGACGGCTATTTTGGCAGCGCGCAGGGGAGTGCTGGTAGCTCCCGGGGAGGATGAAGGCCAAAGATTTCGGCAGGGAATCTCTCTGGTGGAGCTGAGGGCGGAAAGTGCACTGGAGATGCCCGCAGAGCTTGCGAAGTCGTGGCAGGAACTCGGTCTGCGCACATTGGGAGATGTCGCTGCGTTGCCGAAGCGGGATATAGCCAACAGGTTTGGGGCGCAGGGGGCTAGATGGCATGATTTGGCCTGTCGGGGGGAAGTGCGGTTGGTAGCGCCGCGATCTTTGCCACCAGGATTGGCTGCGAGCTACCAGTCTTGGGAGAGTCCACTCCGGAGAGTGGACGAGGCCTCATTCGTGGCGCGTTTTCTAGCTGGGCAACTGCATGAACAGCTTTTTAACCATGGGTATTCGTGTTACCGCTTAGCGGTGGTGGCGCAGTTTAGTGACGGCTCAGAGGTGCGCAGAGTATGGCGCTGCACTGAGCCACTGGCAGAACAGACTACGGCTGACAGAGTTCGGTGGCAGCTCGATGGCTGGCTGAATAACAGGAATCGGCAGCAGCCACGAGGGAACAGCGACACTGGTGCTGGAGTTGTTGGCTGCGCTGAGGAAAATGACGGAGATGATAGCCGCGGAATCGTAGAGCTGCAGTTAGAGCCACTGGATGTGGTCGCCGCCGGGACTGTAAAGCAGGATTTGTGGCACGGTAGTGATGATGCGCGAGCTAAAGCGCGCCGGGCTGCAGAGCGTGTGCAGGGGTTACTGGGGCCAGAGGCAGTACAGCAACCAGTCATGCAAGGCGGGCGTGGCCCAGGCGAAAGAGTGGGATTTGTCGCTTTCGGAGAAAACCCCAAAAACACAAAAACCGCGGAAATTAATCAGCCATGGCCGGGAGCTGTTCTTGCTCCCAATCCGGCAATTATTCCTGCGACTGCGAATGCAGAGGTGGAAGTGCTCGACGCCGATGGGCACACCGTGGGCGTAACTGGGCGAGCGACCATGACGGCGGAACCGTTCCTGGTGCGACATGGAGTAACAACATATCGCGTGTCATCGTGGGCTGGGCCCTGGCCGATTGATGAGCGCTGGTGGGTACCCGATGAGGCTCGCCGAGCGGCAAGAATACAAATCCGTGCGGTAGCGAATGACGGTACCATCGCCGCCTGGTTGCTCATAGGGCATGCCGGCGCATGGAGAATCGAGGGTGCTTACGCGTAGAGACGCAGTGGAGGAGGAGTGCGTCGGTGGGCAAACCGATTACTTCGATTGGAAGTCAATAACCAGGCGGTTCGGATTGCTCAACGAGAAAACCTTGAACGGGGTCTTATCTCCCTTGAGCCCGACGACATACTGAGTCTGCCCCTCGAAGGTTCCGGCACCGACGACTTCCTTAATAACGGACGTCGATGTCGGCTTGACCGAGTCAGAGGGGAAGTCCTCCATCTGGAAATCAAAGGGGTAGCCCATGCCCCGCAAGTCGATTACCAGCTTGGCTGTGCCGTCGACAGAAATCGGCTTGCCGGAGCCCTGCTGGGTTGGGACATCCTCGTAACGGACGAAGTATCCCGGTGTGCCCTCGCCGGTGAGTTCAAAGACAATACGGTCATAACCGTCGTGGGAACCGACGCGGACATCTTGAATACCCAAGTAAGCGCCATCGGAAGGAGCAGCTTCTGCAGAAGAGCTATTGAAATCGCCCTCCGGAGCAGCATCGTCATCCATGGTGGTCTGCGCCGCCGCAGACGAGCTAGTGGAGCTGCTAGAGCTGCTCGACAAATCGGAGGTGCCAGCGGTTGAGTCAGTTTTCATAGACAGTGCAGCAGCCGAGTCTGAGGAGGAGTCAGAGGAGCAGGCACCGAGAGCTAGACCCAATGCGAGGCACAGGGATGCCGCGATACGGGTACGAGTGCGCGAAGCATCCAGCGATTTCGTATTCATACGTCCGACGGTATGTGCGCAGTTGCGGAATTTCAACAAGTTGAACTGCAAAAGTCGAGGTCAAAGTTATTTGTTGTCAAAGTGTTGCACAATAGTAATAAAACAGGGGTGAACGCTGCGACCTAAGACCCAATCGCAGAGGCACTCAATTACGCTTAGGTGTATGAGCCAGGCCAAATTTGATACCACCTGTTCCGCTCAGATGGCTGAGCCGCTTCCCGGTACTGCAAAAGCCGGAAAGCTCTTTATTGCGTTGGAGCACCAACTCGGTTGGTCTCACGATATTTTTGACGGCGGGGTATGGGGAGCAGAGATCATCGGTCAGGTAGAAGCCTGGTTATCTGAGCGCGGTGGCGCGTTGCAGCTAATTCGCAAACCAGGCCGAATCGGCCAGCAGCCGTGTGATGGCGTTAACGTCTATATCGCGCATTGCGAGTCAGCGGATGGCTCTGAGGTTTTCCTCGAACATCGCATGGTTGCCGATGTTAAAGGCCTGATGACTCTGGATATCCGGCTTGGACAGCCCACCGAGGGGGCCACTCGTCTAGACCATCCACTGTTTCTCATCTGTACGCACGGTAAGCGCGATCGTTGCTGTGCGATTAAAGGTCGCCCGCTCGCTGCGGCGATGCACAACCTCTACCCAGAGGTCGTGTGGGAAACTTCCCACTCTAAGGGGCACCGCTTTGCGCCGGCTAGCGTACTGCTGCCATGGAATTACAGCTTTGGACGTCTGAGTGCGGTGGACGCCAAGGGGGTTATCGAAGACGCTCAGCGGGGCATCGTGCATGCAGAGGGCTGCCGCGGCCGTGGTATCTACACCCCGCAGGGGCAGGCAGCCGAGTTGGCTGTGCGTCGTCAAGCAGATACGTGGGGCGTAGACGACGTCGCACGCGTTGACGTCGACGGTACGACTGCGGTCGTCGTGCTTTACGACGGCCCCAGCGACCGCGACAAGGTCGTGGAATACGAAGTGGCCCTGGAGAAAATCACCACAGAAGGTGTTGTGTCTTCCTGCGGTGATGCTCCAGGGCCAAAGAAGGGCTGGGCTGCGGTCGAAGTAACCCGCCGCTAGCTAATGGCTAGCTAATGTGTGCGGCTACCTGCGCATAATCTTCTTGGAGAGCCAGTTGCCGAAGATCTGCGCCAACTGGACGATGAAGATGATGACCAGGGTTGTCACCAGAGTGACGTTCCAGTCGAATGCCTGGTAGCCGTAGGTGATTGCGAAGTTGCCCAGTCCGCCGCCGCCGATGTAGCCGGCCATAGCCGACATGTCGACCACGGCGATGAATGCGAAGGTGTAGCCAAGTACCAGTGGGCCCAGTGCCTCCGGCACGACGACCGTACGGATGATGCGCCACGGACTTGCGCCCATCGCACGGGCGGCCTCAATCACGCCGGGGTCGATGGACATCAAGTTCTGCTCCACCAGTCGCGCGATGGCGAATGTGGCGGCAATCGACATGACGAACACCGCGGCTTCGGTGCCGATCGTGGTGCCGACCACGTTCTTTGTCAGTGGGCCGATGGCCGTAACCAAGATGATGAACGGGATTGGGCGAACAAAGTTAATCAGGACATTGAGGACCTGGTAGACAAACTTGTTGCGCAACACGCCACCGTCGCGGGTGGTGTAGAGCAGCACGCCGATTGCCAGACCTGCAACACCACCAATCAGCATGGCGACACAGACCATGTAGAGCGTCTGGCCGAATGCCTCGCCCAGCATTGGGCCGAGGCTCTCCCAGTTGGTGTCCTTGCCACTCACCGATGGCAGAGAGTTTAAGAGACCGATCATGATGCAAGCTCCTCTACCTGTGTCAGTTCGGAAATGGCAGCAATGGCGGCATCGAAATCAGAGGAATCCGAGGCGGAATCACCTGTCAGCGGAGTCAACCGCAAAGTAAGGCGACCGTAGGACTTCGCCTGCACATTGGCGACTGCACCGTGTGCCACCGAGGCGGCGACACCGTGGGCACTAGTGGCCTGTGCTAGAGCACCGAGGTCAACACCGTCATTGATAGTGATGGTGATCAGGCGAGCCGCTGCGCTCTCGGCAGACTGATTCACCGAATCGCGTTCACGGCCAATTGGAACATCGCGCAGTGCGGTGGTGGCGAAGCGGCGGCCAACCTCAGTCTTGGGATTGGCGAAGACCTCGTGGACCGTACCGGTTTCGACGATGTGACCATTTTCCATGATGGCCATGCGGTCAGCGATACCGCGTACAACCGACATGTCATGGGTAATCAGCACGATAGTGACGCCCATTTCGCGATTGATGCGACGCAGCAGATCCAGGACACCGGAAGTAGTTTCCGGGTCGAGTGCCGAGGTGGCTTCGTCGGCAAGCAGGAGCGTCGGTTCGGTGGCGAGCGCACGGGCGATGCCGACACGCTGCTTCTGTCCACCCGAGAGCTGCTCTGGGAAGGACTCCGCTTTGTCGCCGAGGCCGACAAACTCCAACAGCTCCTGGGCGCGAGCGCGGCGCTTGGCCTTCGGCATCCCGGCCAGTTCCAGCGGGTATTCAACGTTGCGAATCGCGTTGCGCGAATGGAAGAGGTTGAAGTGCTGGAAGATCATGCCGATATTGCGGCGCAGACCCCGTAGCTGGCGCTCGGAGATGCCGACGATGTCGGTGTCATCTAGCAAAACCTGCCCGGAGGTTGGCTTTTCCAGGCCGTTAATCATACGGATGAGCGTTGATTTACCAGCGCCGGAATAACCGATGACGCCGAGGATTTCGCCGGGTTCAACGGTTAGGTTGATGTCGGCGAGCGCGGTGACGTCGCCGAATTGCTTGTTCAGCTCGCGGAATTCGAGCTTCGTTCCCTTGTTGGTCACGAGTGAATCAGTGCCCCTTGGTCTGTGTTCCCTGGTGTTGGGCGGTGCTTAGGTGGCAGTGGCGTTAGTTCTGCTCGCGCTGCTGCTCTTCGACGCGATCCAGAATGTCCTGCAGCTCCTTAGCCGAACGGTCAACCGGAACCGAGGTGCCCTTGGAGTCCTCAGCGACTGCGTCCTGGACCTCCTTGGAGTGCCAGATCTTGGAGAGCTCCGCGTACTTCGGGTTGTCAGCATTTTCAGCCTTGGTGACAAAGACGTTGATGTACGGCTCTGCCTCCGTGGAGTTCGGGTCATCCTGGAAGATGGCGGTGTTCGGGTCGATGCCAGCGCGGTCCAGGAAGGAGTTATTGATAATGGCAGGCTTGCCCTCACCGTAGGCGGCCGGAGTCTGAGCGGCATCCACCGGCAGAACCGTGACCTTGGAAGCTTCCTTATCGATGTCAGCAGGGGACGGGGTCAGCAGGTCATCCTGCTTCAGCTTCAGCAGGCCAGCCTGAACCAGCACGTTAATAGCGCGGCCCTGGTTGGACGGGTCGTTCGGGATGACGACCTCGGTGCCCTTCTCCAGCTCATCAACCGACTTGTGGTCCTTCCAGAACAGAGCCAGCGGGACAATTTCGCTCGAGCCAATCGGAGTCAGGTCCGACTTAGCGCCGACGTTGTACTCAGCCAAGAACTTGATGTGCTGGAAGAGATTGACGTCGAGCTGGCCCTCATCGAGTGCACGGTTCGGGGTCTGGTAGTCGGAGAAGGGCTGAACATCCAGATCGATGCCCTGTTCAGAAGCCTTCTGCTCGAAAACGGTCCAGGCCTTCTTGCCGGCATCCGTGGTGCCGATACGAATGGCGTCATCCGAGCTGCCACAGGCGGTAAGGCCGGTTGCGGCGAACGCGACAGTAAGTACACCGGCGGAAAAACGCTTGAGGTTCATCGAGGGGTCTCCTTATTTAATGGGATTTGTTAGCTGAAGTTTTAAGGCAGAACTAGACCAAGCTGTCTTTAATTCTGGGGTTAAGGCTAGCACTTGCCCAGGTAGTGCTGAAAATTCAACTTCAGCCTAAACAGTCGAACGTGGCTGAGGTGTGACTTACGGATGCGTCCCGGGGGTGGCGCTTAATGCACATACTAATCGAAAATACGTTTGAATGCAGTCCGTAGGGTGGGTTAATGTTCATGGCATGGAAAACATCTCGGACGGACAGTCGGAGCAGTCCGGTCGGCCACTGAGCTGGTCGCGGATTGAGCGTATTCTATCGGGTAAATTTTCAGGAAAACTACAGCCTAATGGCAGCTTCAATGGCTGGCGGGGGCAGCTGTCAGATTCCATCGTTGGGGCTTTTGAAGCTCCGGAAAGCGGTGTTAGTGGCGGAGGTGGCGTGTCATTTTCGCCTGCGGATATTAAGGCGGAATTGCACTGTCGTTCGAGCTATTCATTCCTGCATGGCGCATCGGATCCGGAAGAATTGGTGTCCGAGGCTGCGCGTTTGGGGTTAAACGTGTTGGGGCTCGCAGATCGCGATGGTTTCTATGGAATCGCTCGTTTTGCCGAGGCTGCAGCGGAGGCTGGTATCGCCACAATCATCGGCGCGGAGCTGGGGCTTCCGCAGCGGCCCCTCACAGTGCTGGGGCGGGGGCCCGAGGGCTATCGGCGCCTGAGCCACACGCTGTGTGATGCGCATATGTCGGCAGGGGAGAAGTCCGTCGTCCGCTATCCCTCGCTGCCAGAGTTAGGGGAGGCCGCAGGTGGTTTCTGGCAGGTGCTTGCCGACGTCAGCTGGGTCGGCGACTTGGAAGAGCTCATTGCGGCCTTCGGTGCGGAGAATGTGGCACTCGAACACCGCGTGAGCCCCACCGCGCAGGCGGCCGATGACGCGGAAGCTATTTCAGCCGCAGCTGTGAAGTATGGCCTGCGGGAGGTGGTTTCCTCTGCTGCGACGTCAGCTTCGCCTGCGACAAGCCGGTTGGCTGGGGCTAAACAGGCTCTTGCTGTGAGAGAGGACTTAGGCGGGTTCGAGTCACGACTGGAGCCGGCAGGCGGAGCTTGGTTGCGTTCGTGGGAGGAGCTAGCGGCGGCAACACGGTATCTGGGGGTGCAGGTGCTGCGGTCAACACAGGACATTGCAGGTGAGTGTGCTTTTACGCTTGACCTCATTGCGCCTGAGTTGCCTCGCTGGGAAGTGCCAGAGGGCCACGATGAGGACTCCTGGCTGCGGGAAATTGCCCGTGCGGGGGCACGGCGGCGGTATGGTCCGGTCGATGGAGCTGGGGACGGCTCCGTGCAAGCGCGGGCGTGGGCGCAGTTAGAACATGAGCTGACTGTGATTCGAGAGTTGGGCTTTCCGGGCTACTTCCTCATCGTGCACGACATCTGTGAGTTCTGTCGCCGGGCGGGAATTCTGGCGCAGGGGCGCGGTTCGGCCGCTAACTCGGTGGTGTGTTTTGCGCTGGGGATCACCAATGTTGACCCCATTAGTGCCGGGCTGTTGTTCGAGAGGTTTTTGTCGCCAGAACGGGATGGTCCGCCGGATATTGATGTAGACATCGAGTCTGGTCGTAGGGAAGAGGTTATCCAATACGTCTATGAAAAGTATGGTCGTGACAATGCCGCGCAGGTAGCCAATGTCATTACCTACCGGCGGCGCGGCGCATTGCGCGATGCGGCGCGGGTGTTGGGATACTCGCCGGGCGTTATCGATGCGTGGGTCAGAGACCGGGAAGCGTGTCCGCCGGAGCCGGTGCGAAAACTGGCGGAGCAGCTTCGTGGGCAGCCTCGTCATTTAGGCATTCACTCTGGCGGAATGGTGATTTGTGATCGGCCGATTGCGGATGTCGTGCCAGTGGAATGGGCACGCATGGAGGGGCGCTCAGTAGTGCAGTGGGATAAGGATGACTGTGCGGCAGCGGGACTGGTGAAGTTCGACCTGCTTGGCCTCGGAATGCTGGAGGCCATCCACCATTGCATTGACTTGGTCTATGAACAGCATGGGCGCCGAGTGAACCTGTGGGAAATAGATGTCGCTGAACCGGAGGTTTACGAGATGTTGGCACGCGCGGACGCGGTGGGCGTGTTTCAGGTGGAATCGCGCGCGCAGCTGGCCACCTTGCCCCGACTGAAGCCGAGGGAGTTCTTTGATCTGGTGGTGGAGGTGGCACTCATTCGCCCAGGCCCCATTCAAGGCGGTAGCGTGCACCCCTACATTCGCCGCCGAAATGGACTCGAACCGGTGACCTATGAGCATCCGGTGTTGGAGAAGTCTCTCGGGAAGACACTGGGCATTCCGCTATTTCAAGAGCAGCTGATGCAAATGGCCGTCGATGCGGCGGATTTCAGCGGGGCGGAAGCGGACTCGCTGCGCCGCGCTATGGGGTCGAAGCGCTCAGTGGCCAAAATGGAAGCGCTCCATGCCCGTTTTCTGGCTGGGCTGGAGCGCACCAGTGGCATTGATGCGGATATTGGGGAACAACTGTGGAACAAGATAGTGGCCTTTGCCGCCTACGGTTTCCCTGAATCACACGCGCAGTCGTTTGCCTCCTTGGTGTATTTCTCGGCCTGGTTTAAGTACCACTATCCGGCGGAGTTCTGTGTAGCGTTGCTCCGTGCTCAGCCCATGGGGTTTTACTCTCCGCAGTCGTTGATTGCCGATGCCCGCCGGCACGGTATCGGCTGCGATGGTCCGGATATCGCAGTTTCAGGCGTGGAAGCCAGCGTCATCGATGGTCGTATTCGTTTGGGGATCGGTGCCATTGCCGGTGTGGGCAATGACGTGGCGGAACGTATCGTCGCAGCGCGGCCATTTGTCAACGCAGCAGATGTCGCCCGCAGAGCTCGGCTGGGTGTTGGGCACATGGAAGCACTGGCGCGCGCAGGAGCACTTGGGTCGCTGGGGATTGACCGTCGTCAAGCACTGTGGGCGGCGGGCGTGGCGGCGACGGAAAGTGAGGGCATGCTGCCGGGGCTCACGCTTGCCGACGCACCGGCGTTGCCCGGCATGACGGAGTTTGAGCTGGCAGCTGCCGATTTGATGGCAACGGGAGTGACCCCGGGGCAGTACCCGGTGGCCGCGTTGCGGGCAGACCTGCAGGAACGTGGAGTGGTGCCTGCGGCAGAACTGAAAGCAGTGCCCGACGGAACACGAGTAGAAGTGGCGGGAGTCGTGACACATAGGCAACGTCCAGGGACAGCTGGCGGAGTGACATTTTTGGGAATGGAGGACGAAACTGGGCTGGTGAATGTGCTGTGTACACCGGGGCTGTGGAATCGTTTTCGGCCGGTAGCGGTGAATTCGCGGGCGATGGTGGTGCGCGGTATCGCGCAGACAGCCTCTGGTGCGGTGACAATCGTGGCCGATCGTCTGGTGGATATGTCCGAGGCTCTGGGGCAGCCGGTGGTGGCAGGTCGAAGTAGAGATTTTCGCTGACTACTAGAATGGATTGTCATGCGCCAGACCTATGAATCCTCGTTAGCACCGGATGGGAGTGCAATCGCCTTTATTGTCCGCGATAGCGGCTACCCGCGTGCGGTACAGCAGGAGATTACTCCGGAGGGGCTAGGGGCGGAGCGCCCCGTGAAACTGCCGGTGGAAGGCCCGGTTACCAGGGTGCTGCACTCTCCGGATGGAAAGTGGATTGCCTGCGAGGTCTCTCCGTACGGTACGGAGCGTTTGCAGACCTGGCTGGTATCCACCGATCCGGAGGTCGACGGTGCCCGCCCCCTGCGTATGGATGCGGATATGCGCGCCACACTGGTGGAATGGGATAACGATCTCCTAGCGATGAACGCGGTCGATGCCCAGGGTATTAACTATGCGCGTTTGGTCAACCCGACGGACTCAAAGTATGAGGTCATTGATAAACGCACTGACAGCCAGCTGGTAGCGGCTGAAGGTGGGTTTGGCCTCGTGCGGGTGGGACCGCGAGGCCACCGGGAGTTACTACTAGTCGGGCCGGGGCAGCAGTGGCAGCCGCTGTTGCCATCCGATCCTGGCTCTACCACGGATGTCGGTGTCTTATTGGCGCATCCGGGGCAGGAGAAGCTGACCGCATTCGTGCTCTCAGATCATGGCGCGGAACAGCGTCGCATCCTGCGCCTGGGTATTACTCCCGACAGCGGTATCAGCACCACGGAGCCGCGTACAGCGGAATCGACCGCAGCGGAGATTTTGGATATGAAGATTGGCATCGAAGTTGATGTCGAGGAGTTCATTGGCAATCCGGATCAAGACGTCGAAGAATTCGTCATTAGTGAGGATTCCTCCACCGCGGCTGTGCTGTGGAATAGCGGTGGGGTCAGCACGCTCGAGGTGCTAACCCTTGGCCTTCACCCGCAGACTGACGACATGCGGGTGATGGTGCGCCGCAATGTGGAATTGCCGGGCATGGTTGCGCGCGAGCTGTCAATCTCCGGGGACGGTGAGCTGATCTCCCTGACAGTAGAAGGGCCAGGCCTTGCGCCAACGGTGGAGATTCTGCGCAATATCGGTGGTGTCATTGAGCCATTGGATATGGAACGCACCGAACGGATTTTGGCTCTGGAAGAGAAGAATCTGGAGACCATGCCGGCTCCAGAGCTGGTCTACTTTGTCTCCCGCGATGGGTTGGAACTGTCTGGTTGGCTCTACCTTCCGGAGTCGGTGCGCAATAGTTCTAATGACGTTTCCGGAAGCGCACTACCGCCGGCTTTCATCCACATCCACGGCGGACCAGAACTGCAGGCGAAACCCATCCACCACGATGTTCTAGCCAGCATTGTGGAGGCGGGCTTCGTGGTGTTCACTCCTAATGTGCGCGGTTCCTCAGGGTCCGGTAGGTCATTCGAGCACGCGGGCGACCGCTATGGGCGCTTTGCCGCTATTGCGGATATCGCAGCGGCGCGTTCCTTCCTCGTTGATGCCGGGTTGGCGGACCCAGAACGCATTGCTCTGGGCGGGCGATCCTACGGTGGCTTCATGTCGCTGTTGGCCTCGGCATGGTACCCGGATCAGTTTGCGGCCATCGTCGATGCCTGCGGAATGACAAGTTTTGAAACCTACTACCAATCCACCGAGCCCTGGTTGGCGCAGGCCGCGTTCCCCCGATACGGCTACCCGTACCAGGATGCTGAGCTTCTGCGCGATATCTCGCCGCTGCACCGTGCGGAGGAAATGAAGGTTCCAACTCTCTTTATCCACGGCGAGTGGGATACCAACGTGCCTCCGCGAGAGTCCGGTCAGATGCGCAACGCCATGGACGCATACGGCGTGCCCACCGATTTTCTAGTGGTCGAGGGAGAGGGCCATAAGTTCTCGAAGCCGAGGAGCCGAGCGCTAATCGGTGAGACCATCATCGCGTTTTTCACCGAGCACGGTGTGTGCGATGCGGCGCCTGCCACGACAGCGGCAGCAGAAACCAACAACGAGCAGTAAAAGAAGCAGCGGAAAAGAACTGACGGAAGAAATGAATAGCGCCACGACCGAGCCAACGAACGCCGAGCCAACCAACTCCACAGACTGGATTACGAGCCACACCTGCCACGTGCTTTTTGACCGGCCTGTCATCCCGCCGAACACCGGAAACGCTATCCGCATGTGTGCGGGCTCTGGAGCTATGCTGCATCTGGCCAAGCCATTGGGGTTCAACTTCGATGACAAGAATCTGCGTCGCGCCGGGCTGGATTACCATGACCTGGCTGATGTGCGTATTCACGATTCCATCGATCAAGCGTTGGAGACCTTTGCCAGCCAAGGGTGCCGCATCTTTGCTTTCACCGCTCACGCTGACACTTGGCACACCGATATTGAGTACACGAATACCGATGTACTGCTCTTTGGCCCGGAGCCAACCGGGTTGGAACAGTCAGTGCTCGATGATCCGCGAATTACACAATTAATCCGAATTCCGATGCTGCCAGCTCGTCGCAGCATGAACCTTTCCAACGCCGCAGCAGTGGCTGCTTATGAAGTCTGGCGTCAGCAGGGCTTTGTGGGCGGTAAATAGGGCCAAGGCGAGGGCGGTTACGGGGCGTTTCTGGGCATTATTCGCTCCTGTGCCTAAGATAAATGCCATGGCAGCGACAAAGCTTGATGGCAAACTCTACCGAGACGAAATCTTTGAAGACCTGGAAAAGCGCGTTGAGCGTTTGATGGAAGCCGGCTACACCCCGGGGCTGGCCACCGTGTTGGTTGGTGATGACCCAGGCAGCCACTCTTACGTCAAGATGAAGCATCGCGACTGTGAGCAGATTGGTATCGCCTCTATCCGCCGTGACCTTCCGGCTGACACCACGCAGGAAGAGCTCGAGGCAGTAATCACCGAGCTGAATGAAAGCCCGGAGTGCACAGGCTACATTGTTCAGTTGCCACTGCCGAAGCACCTGGATGAAAACCGTATTCTGGGGCTCATCGATCCGGAGAAGGATGCCGATGGCCTCCACCCGGTAAACCTGGGCAAGCTGGTCCTCAATGAGCCAGCACCACTGCCGTGTACTCCAAACGGCTGTATCCACCTGCTGCGACGCTTCGGCGTCGAGCTCAACGGTGCCAAGGTTGTTGTTATCGGCCGCGGTGTCACCGTTGGTCGCCCAATCGGCCTGATGCTCACTCGCCGCAGCGAGAACTCCACCGTGACGCTATGTCACACCGGCACCAAGGACTTGGCCGCTGAAACCCGTCAGGCTGATGTCATCATCGCAGCCGCTGGTGTCGCTCATATGCTTACTGCAGACATGGTCAAGCCTGGCGCTGCTGTACTCGACGTGGGAGTTTCGCGTGTCGACGGCAAGCTGGCCGGTGACGTTGCTGATGACGTCTGGGACATTGCCGGTTACGTATCCCCGAACCCAGGTGGTGTCGGCCCACTGACTCGCGCTTTCCTCGTACGCAATGTCGTCGAGCGCGCTGAAAAGCTCGCTGGTCTGGCCTAGCCAGCCAGGAGGAACAACTCGTGTCGAAAAGGGAAATTGCGCAGCGTGCCCGGCGGGAAGATCTGCCGGATCCAATGCTGAACCCGCACAGCCCGAAGACCCCGCCGCCGGGGGCATCGTGGCCAATGTGGGTGCAGTATACGATTTACGGCGCGCTCTTTTTCGGCATGTCCGCCTTCGTTGTGTTCCTGGGGCTGGAGCGGTGGCGACGTGCCACATTCATGCTGGGAAGCACAATGATGCTGCTCGGCGTGGCTAGGCAGTACCTGCCGGACAGCATTTTAGGTGTGTTCTCTGTGCGATCCCGGGCCTTTGACCTATGGTTTTGCTCCATAATCGGGATGGGAATCGTATTCCTTGCAGTCAGCGTGGATGCGCTGGGAAGCTAGCTGACATTAGCTGACATCGCGGGCGAGGAAATTACGCACAATCGAATCCACTCGTTCGAACTCCGTCAAGAATCCGTCGTGCCCCACGGCGGATTCAATCTTTTCTAGCCCCAAGCAGTTGCCCAGATTGCGGGCGAGGTGCTCCTGCTGGTGGAAGGGGTAGAGAATGTCTGTGTCCACACCGGCAACCATGGTCGGCACGGTTGACGAGTGCAGCGCCTCGTTGAGGCCACCGCGACCACGGCCAATATTGTGCCGATTCAAGGTATCGGTGAGCACGACATACGAGCCGGCATCGAAACGCTGAGCCAGCTTCTTCGCCTGATGATCCAAGTAGCTTTCTACCTGGAATCGATCTTCCGTGCGCATCGCGCCCAACGGATCCTCACCGGGCTGCGCTGCCGCGCCAAAGCGGTCATCCATCTCCAGCTCGCCACGGTACGTCAAATGCGCGACCCTGCGTGCAAAACCCAGACCTCGGGCCGGAGTCACACCGCGGTCGTAGTAGTCGCCGCCATGCCAATCGGGATCGGACTCAATGAATTGAATCTGCGCAGACTGAATACCAATCTGCCAAGCAGACGCACGTGCGCCGACACACATCACCAATGCCTTGCCGACGAAATCCGGGTGCATCAGTGACCATTCAAGTGCGCGAGCCCCACCCAGGGAGCCACCAATGACAGCTTGGAGGCGGGAAATTCCCAGTTCTTGCAGCGCCAGGTGCTCCACCGTCACCGTGTCGCGCACGGAGATTGCGGGGAAGCGAGAGCCCCAGGGCTTGCCGTCGTCCGGATGTGGACTGGAAGGGCCGGTTGTACCGCGACAGCCACCGATGACGTTGGTGCAGATAATGCAGTACTCGTCGGTATCCAGTGCGCGGGCAGAGCCAATCATCCCGTTCCACCAACCCGCAGTCGGGTGGTACTCATCCGAGGGGCCGGAAGCGTGGGCGTCGCCGGTTAGAGCGTGCTCGAGGAGGATGACATTCGAGCAGTCGTCGTTAAGCCGACCCCAGCGTTCGAACTCGACAGTGACGTCGGGGATGACCGCGCCAGCCTCGGTTGTGACATCGCCGATAAAGACACGCCCCGGCTCGCCCTCGGGTGGGAGGGCGGCCGGGGTAGATGGGGAAAAGCTCATGCCTTATAGACTACTTAGTCCGTTCTGTGTCTGTGTACAAACGGTCTACGCGAGTGCTGCGAAGCCGCTCTCGAGATCGGCGATGATGTCATCGATGTTCTCGATACCGACGGAGAGACGCACGGTGGCCTGGGAAATGCCGGCGCGGGTCAGACCCTCCTCATCGGACTGGGAGTGAGTGGTGGTGGCCGGGTGGACAACCAGCGAGCGGACATCACCGATGTTGGCGACGTTGGAGTGCAGCTTCAGAGCGTCAATGAACTTCCACGCCTTGGCGGTGTCGGCGTCCTTCAGGTCGAAGGAAAGCACGCCGCTGGCACCGGAAAGGCCCAGCTTGGTCAGGGTCTCGTACCACGGGGAGCTCGGCAGGCCAGCGTAGTTGACCTTGGCGACCAGCGGGTGGTTCTCGAGGAACTCAGCGACAGCCTTGGCGTTCTCATTGTGGCGCTCGATGCGCAGAGCCAGGGTGTCGAGGCCCTGAGCCAGAACCCAAGCGTTGAACGGAGCCGGGGCAGCGCCGGTGTCGCGGAGAATGCCAGCGCGAGCACGCAGTGCGAAGGCCGGGGCGCCCAGGTCGGCGAACTTCAGGCCGTGGTAAGCCTCGTCGGCCTCGGTGAAGTTCGGGAAGATGGAACGGCCGTTGCGGGTCTGAGTCCAGTCGAACTTGCCACCGTCGACGATGACACCGCCAAGGGAGGAGCCGTTACCAGTCAGGAACTTGGTGGTGGAGGAAACCACGACGTCAGCACCGTGCTCGAGCGGGCGCAGCAGGGCCGGGGTCGGAACCGTGTTGTCGACAATCAGCGGAACGTTGTTGCGGTGTGCAACCTCGGCGATGGCCGGGATATCGAGGACGTCGATCTGAGGGTTGGCGATGGACTCACCGTAGAAACCGACGGTGTTGTCCTGAACTGCTGCCTGCCAGGACTCCGGGTCATCCGGGTTCTCGACGAAAGTGCAGTCGATGCCAAGGCGCGGCAGGGTGACCTTGAACAGGGTCTCAGTACCGCCGTAGAGGCGTGGCGAAACGACGAAGTGGTCGCCTGCACGAGCCAGGGTGAGGACAGCAGCGGTCTCAGCTGCCTGGCCGGAGGAGAACAGTACGGCAGCGACGCCGCCTTCGAGGCTGGCGATGCGCTGCTCGACGGCATCCACAGTCGGGTTGGTCAGGCGGGAGTAAATCGGGCCTGCATCCGAGAGGTTGAAGCGGTTGGCAGCGTGCTCAGCGGAATCGAAGACGTAGGAGGAGGTGTTGTAAATCGGCAGGTTGCGCGCGGAGGTCTGTGCGTCCGGAGCGAAGCCGGCGTGAATAGCGCGAGTGGACAGGCCCCAGTTGGCGGCGTTGCTGTTGTCGTACTTGGTGGTCATTTCAGATACTTCCTTGCGGTTTTTTTGAGGTCGTTCAAAACGTTGCTTACAAACAATAGTGAACCAAGCTGTCTATTGCAAAGTTTTGGAAAAACCCAAGGTAAGAGGGTGTGTGTATCTGTGTCGAGAGTGCTATAGCCCGCTTAGTACGGATTGGTTTGATTAGTTCTGGGGCGTGGTCGGTTGTGGGGGGGGGGTGGAGGCTGCTGTATATGGGGGCGTGGGTGGCGCGTGGTGGGTGGTGGGTGGTGCGTGGCGAGTGGTGTTCGACGGGTGGCGGTTTGCCGAAGGAGTTAGTGCCTACCTTTATGACAGTTTGAAGGCAATTTTTTGGACAAAAGTGTCATAAAGGTAGTCAGTAACTCATGGGGTGAGGCACTGCGGTGCCGGGGCATCGGGCGCTGCGGTGCCGAGTGTCGAGGTGAGCCAAACAGGGGACTGAGTATGGGCGAAGGGTACCGTAAAGCGCCGAAAAGCACTGGGTACTGTCAAGACCGTTACGGAAGTCAGGGCATAGAAAAAGCCCCTCGCGCCATGTGCATCAAATGCAACATGAGCGAGGGGCTATCGCCCGAAACCGGCGGTCAGCCTAGGTCGGCCTAGACCAGCCTGGGCCAACCAGGTCAGCCAGACCAGCCAGGAGCAAGCAGCTAGTCCTACTTCTTCAGACCGTCGATGATCTCGTTGAACTCAGCGGACGGACGCATAACTGCGGAGGTCTTCTCATCGTCCGGCAGGAAGTAGCCACCCAGATCAGCTGGGGAACCCTGAGCATCAATCAGGGTCTTGGCGATGGACTCTTCCTTCTCCGTGAGAGCCTTAGCGACCGGTGCGAAAACTTCCTTCAGCTCGGAGTTCTCGTCCTGCTTGGCCAGCTCCTGTGCCCAGTAGAGAGCCAGGTAGAAGTGGGAGCCGCGGTTGTCGATTTCGCCAGCCTTGCGGGACGGCGACTTGCCCTCGTCGAGCAGGGTAGCGGTTGCCTTATCCAGGGCCTCAGCCAGGACGCGTGGACGTGGGTCGTCGTCATGCTCAGCGGCGTAGCGCAGGGACTCGGCCAGTGCCAGGAACTCGCCCAGGGAGTCCCAGCGCAGGTGGTTTTCTTCCTGAACCTGCTGGACGTGCTTCGGTGCGGAACCGCCTGCACCGGTCTCGAACAGGCCGCCCCCGGCCATCAGCGGCACGACCGACAGCATCTTGGCGGAGGTGCCCAGCTCCATGATCGGGAACAGGTCGGTGAGGTAGTCACGCAGAACGTTACCGGTTACGGAAATGGTGTTCTCGCCGCGGCGGATGCGCTCGAGGGAGAACTTGGTAGCGGACACCGGATCCATGATGCGGATATCCAGACCCTCGGTGTCGTGGTCTGCCAGGTACTCGTTGACCTTGCTGATCAGGTTGTTGTCGTGCGCACGCTGCGGGTCCAGCCAGAACACTGCAGGGTCGCCAGTGATACGAGCGCGGTTAACGGCCAGCTTCACCCAGTCGCGGATTGGGGCGTCCTTGGTCTGGCAGGAGCGCCAGATGTCACCCTCGGCGACGTGGTGCTCAATCAGAACCTCGCCAGCGGAGTTGATGACCTGCAGGACACCGTCAACCGGAATCTGGAAAGTCTTGTCGTGGGAGCCGTACTCCTCAGCCTTCTGAGCCATCAGGCCGACGTTCGGGACAGAGCCCATGGTGGCCGGGTCGAAAGCGCCATTGGCGCGGCAGTCCTCGATAACAGCCTGGTAGACGCCTGCGTAGGAGGAGTCCGGGATGACTGCGAGGGTGTCGCGCTCCTCACCATCCGGACCCCAGCCCTTGCCGCCGTTGCGGATCAGGGCCGGCATGGAAGCGTCAACGATGACGTCAGACGGAACGTGGAGGTTGGTGATGCCCTTATCGGAGTTGACCATGTAAAGGGCCGGACCTTCCTTCAGGTCCTTCTCGATAGCGGACTTGACGGCCGCCGCAGTAGCGTCGTCAAGCTTGTGTAGACCATCGAGCATGGCGCCCAGGCCGTTGTCCGGAGTCAGGTTGGCGGCAGCCAGCTTGGACTCGAACTTCGGGAAAACAGATGGCAGGAAGGCCTTGACAACCTCGCCGAAGATCAGCGGGTCGGAGACCTTCATCATGGTGGCCTTCAAGTGGACGGAGAACAGGATGTTCTCGCGCTGTGCGCGACGAATCTGAGCGCGCAGGAAGTTGTCCAGGATGTGGACGTTCATGCCCGTGCCGTCAATAATCTCGCCCTTGAGGACCGGCATGTCCTTCTTCAGGGTGATGATCTGGCCGTCGTTAGCCTCGAGCTGGTAGGTCAGCTTGTCATCTTCCGGCATGACAACGGACTTCTCGTTGTGGCGGAAGTCGTTGGAGGCCATGGTGGCGACGTTGGTCTTGGAGTCTGCAGACCAAGCGCCCATGCGGTGCGGGTGCTTGCGGGCGTAGTTCTTCACCGGCTCCGGAGCGCGGCGGTCGGAGTTGCCCTCACGCAGTACCGGGTTAACGGCAGAGCCCTTGACCTTGTCGAACTTGGCGCGGTCGGCGGTCTCCTCGTCGCCTTCCGGCTGCGACTTGTACTTCGGAATGTCATAGCCCTTTTCCTGCAGCTCTGCGACAGCGCGCTTAATCTGCGGGACGGATGCAGAGATATTCGGCAGCTTGATGATGTTGGCGTCCGGCTCCTTGACCAGCTTGCCCAGGGCTGCCAGCGCATCCTCTACCTTCTGTTCGTCCGAAAGACGCTCCGGGAACTGAGCCAGAATGCGGCCTGCGAGGGAGATGTCGCGGGTTTCAACATTGACACCAGCCTGGCTTGCAAATGCCTCCACGATTGGCTTCAGCGAGTAGCTCGCCAGCAGAGGGGCTTCGTCAGTACGGGTCCAAATAATTGTCGCCATAATTCATGTCTCCTATCTGTTTTGTTCCACGATAACCCAGTTTTGAATCTTGGGTTGTGTCGGGGCATAGCGCAAAAACAGTGATAGTGATATGAATAACGCAATTATGTGAGGTAAGTCACGAAATGCGCAATTATTTGTCGCTTATTCGCCGCTTTTCATTCCATTTTTCGCTTTACGACGGCCCCCGCGCTCAAACCCTTCAAATACGAAAAACCGCGCTGGGGTGTCGTGCACGCCGGCGCGGTTGTTCAGGGCAGCCTATTTAGTTCTGTGTATTGTTCGGAGGATTGTTCTGGCCGAACTGGTAGCCCTGAGTGTTCTGAGACTGTGGGTACTGCGGAGCATAGCCCTGCCCCGGGGCCGACTGGGTAGTCCTGACCAGTTTCTGGCCGCGGAACCATGCGCGCATGTCCTTGAGGAACATAAGAACGCAAGCCGCGATCAGCATGGCACCTGCGAGGAAGAGGACTACATCCACCCAGGAGCTCAAGAACAGGAGGGGGATGATGGTCATAGCCAACGCCAGTGGTGCCACGGTGACGCAGAAAAAGATTGGTGCCGTCGAGTCTTCACCGCGGAGGATGGAGTGAATCCAGTATGCGGTCAAGGTGACAAGCATCATTCCCATCAGTAAGAGGACTGGAACAAGAACGAGGGCGGCTGCAGCGCCCATAATGTAGCCGATGTCATCCCAAGAATCACCCAACGATGACTCTAGGCTGCCGAGATCGTTGGCGCCCTGGATGCCGAGCGTGATTGCGTACAGAACTGCGATGATGCCAATCAGAGTTGAAAAACCGACCAAGCCGGTAGTGATTCGGGGGATGAGTGGCATGCGCTGCCACATGTTCTGCAGTGTGGCGTTTGCAGGCAGCGGTGGTACATCCGTGGTCACCGTGGTGGTTACTGTCGCAGGACTGGTTTGAGTTGGGGCGGACCACTGTGCTTGTTGGGTTTGCGTCTGGAACGAGGATTCCTGCGCAGTGGGTGCCGGGCGATTTGCCAGCCCGCGCAGCGTCGCAATGGTGATGGTGGCGTTCTCATCGGCCAGCAAAGCGTCGTATTCGCGACGACGTCCCTCATCGCCAAGCACTTGCAGCGCAGTGAGCTTCTCCTGGAACTCGCCGGAGTACTCCGAGACGCCAGCATCTCGCAGTTCGGAGAGTTGATTAGAAAGATTTGCATGGAGCTCTTCGGTGCTGGCTTCGCTATCCAGCGTCAGAGACTCGTAGAGGTTATAGCGGTCGCCCATAGTGAATCAAGATCCTATCGGTATTGCAGTTCGAAATATCTTTTAAAACAATTTACCCGGTAGCTAGTACGGCAGCATCGAAGACCCGGAGCGCTCGATGGTAGGAAGTCCGTCACGCTCGAAGGGAATTCGTAGTCCTCGGCAAACAATGCCGATTACAAAATGCATTGGGAAGAACTTGAGTGAGCGACTTCCACTAATGGCCGCAGATGTTATTCCGCGCACAAATACCCGGGGAACAGGCGGATTAAATAGCGAAATTTTTGTGTTGCGGAGTAGAGTCTCATTTTTCCCTTGCGGCTCCCCTCACGGTTTTGCGAGCCCGTCTTGGGTCGAAAATCGAGGGGAACTGAGAGCCCACCAACTGGCGTAAGAAGAGAAAAGGAGACGGTCGCAATGACGTCGTCAAGCGAAGTAACAACCCACAACGACGATCACAAACCGCGTGCACGTCGTGTGGGAGCGTTTAGCTCGCATCGCCGTCCTGTTCCGGTGCAGGACGACATCTCTGATCTACGCCGAATCTTGGTGATTGTGGCTCTGTCGGTCGGTGCATTCGGCATCGGCGTTACCGAGTTTGTGGCCATGGGCCTGCTGCCTTACATCGCTGATGCCTTCGGACGTGATGAGGATGCCGCAGGGCGCATGATTTCGATGTACGCACTCGGTGTTGTCGTGGGCGCACCCCTAATTACCGTGCTGACCGGCTCGATTCCGCGCAGGCGCATGCTCCTGCTGCTGATGGCGGCATTTACCATCGGCAATGGTGCCACGGTATGGGCAGGCACACTGGGGTCTTTCGAAGCTGTCATGGTCTCCCGCTTCATTGCCGGTTTGCCGCACGGTGCGTATTTCTCGGTGGCGGCGCTGGTGGCTGCCTCCCTGGCTAAGCCGGGACAGCGCGGCAAGATGGTGGCTCTGTCGGGCGTGGGGTTGTCGGTGGCGACTGTGATTGGTGTGCCGGCCGCGCAGGTGCTGGGACAGATTTACGGTTGGCGCAGCGCCTTCGCGTTTGTCGCGGTCATCGGGCTGATTGCATTTGTTTCGCTGTGGTTCGCCGTGCCGCATATGAACCGCATGCCGAAGACACGTCCGATGGATGAGCTCTCGGCTCTGGTGACACCGCAGGTGCTGCTGACCGTCGCAATCGGCACCGTTGGTTTCGGCGGCATGTTCGCGGTTTACACCTACATCACCTGGACCATGACTCGCGAAGCGGGCATGAGCGAAAACCACATCTGGATTGTGCTGATGGCCTACGGCATCGGCATGGTTGTCGGTACTTACATCGGTGGCTGGCTCTCCGACCGCATCGGGGAGTGGGGCATCATGGTTGCGCTGGTGCTGATGGTAATCATGCTCAGCGTCTTCTACTTCACCTCACAGAATGCTGTGCTGGGCACGATCAACTTCCTCCTTATCGGTCTGCTGGGATCGGTATTGGTGCCAAATCTGCAGACCCGTCTGATGGATGTCGCCGGTCGCGCACAGACGCTGGCGGCAGCTCTCAACCAGGCCGCATTGAACATGGCCAACGCCTTTGGAGCGGCGCTCGGTGGTTGGGTCATTGCGTCCGGTTATGGCTACCGCGCACCGGCTTTGGGCGGCGCGACGTTGGCGATGTTGGCTATCTTCATCGCTCTGCCGACCATTGTTCTTTACCGCCGCTCACAGGCGAAGAAGGCTGAGCGCATCGAACTGCGCTAGGGGTCTTCAAGGCGTAGTGCACGCATAGGTAACGTATGAGGGCATGAGCCTTACAATCGCGACAATCAATGTCAACGGCATCCGCGCCGCCGTCAAGGAGCGCAGCGAAACCAACCTGGGATTGCTGGAGTGGTTGAAGCACACCAGTTCCGATGTCGTTTTGTTGCAGGAAGTCCGCGCCACCGACGACCAGGCACGCAAGGCCCTCGCGCCCGCTTTTGATGCCGGATGGCATTGGGTCGGCGCTGAAAACCTGGGTGCAAAGGGGCGCGCCGGCGTGGGCATTCTCTCGCGCTTTCCGCTTAACGACGTCCAGGTGGGCATCGGCTCCGAGGAGTTCGAAGAATCCGGTCGGTTTATCAGTGGTATTGCCCCGGCAGCGGACACCGGCCTGGATGTGGATGTCCAGATTGCCAGCCTCTACCTGCCCTCTGGTGCTGCCCTGAGCGAGAAGCAGGATGAGAAGTACCGCTTCCTCGATGCCTTCTCCGACTACCTGGCGGAACTGGGTGCCAAGGGGCGCGACGGTCACCACGCAGTCATCGGCGGCGACTGGAACATCTGCCACCGCGAACAGGATTTGAAGAACTGGAAGACCAACCGCCGCAAGAGCGGTTTCCTACCGCAGGAGCGTGCCTGGATGGACTCGGTCTTCGGCTGCTGGCCCGATGAGGTTCCCCAGGATTCGCAGGTTCAGGCCAGCGAAAAGGAGCTGGAATCCGGTGCCTTCTCCGATGGTTCTGTGTGGGAGGCCCCGAAGCTCAATGCAGATCCGGTGTGGTTTGATGTCACTCGCCGTCTGCACCCAGAGGCCGACGGCCCCTGGTCCTGGTGGACCTACCGCGGTAAGGCGTTCGATACCGATGCCGGCTGGCGCATCGACTACCAGGCGGTAACCGAACCAATGCTCAAGCGTGCCGTCAGCTCGGTAGTGGATAAGCCTGCCGCCTACGACCTTCGCTGGACGGACCACGCGCCGGTGATCGTGGAGTACGCCTAAACCCGGCATACGCCTAACCCCGAGTGGACTAGTGTGCTCCGACGTCAGCGAACTCTGGGATCAACTCCGGCTCGGGAGCAGTTACGAGATGCCGGTTCTGCCGCAACATCGAGGCGATGCCGTCAACGATGGCGTCGGCCCATTTGTCCTGCATAGCCGGGTCGGCCAAATCGCGGGTGAGTTTTTCAGCGCCCACCGCTCCCAGCGATAGCGCAACCGTCGGCGCATGCGACCGCGAACTCTGGTTCACCGCCACTGCCGGCGCCAGACCGGTACGAAACTCTGTTGGCACCCCGTTTGTGCTGTAACTGCTGTGCGGATTGAAACCTCGGAACACCATTCCGTCACGCACACCCGCCGCCAACTGCCAATCGGCAGGAGCATCGTCCTCAGGTTCGAGAGACTTCACCACAGCGGATACCGAAAAGCCACGATCGCCGATGTTATCCCCAGAAAGGGTCTGGTCCTCTGATGAGCGACCGACAATTACGGTGGCTGCGCTCTCCGTGCCGTCGGCAAGCGAATGCGCGCCAACGATTGCGCCGCGCTGACGGAGCTTCTCGTTGGCACGTTGCACGATGCTGTCGATGTGAGCGGAAGTATCCCCACTCAAACGCAGCGCGCGAGGCAGGTCGGCGTTGATAGCCTCGATGGCCTCGCGGCGAGAGTCGACGGTGATGCGCGCGCCGGCGAGCGGATCGACAGCCTCGTCGGGGGAGGGGACGATCGGCTGGCGCGGAGGCATCCACAGCGGATTGGGGCGCGCCGGGCGGTGTGGGGAACTGTTGACAACAGCGTGCAACTCTTCAGGTGAAAACATCTTGTTGACCGCGAAAATCATCACAGAACCGTCGTGATACACGGGCGTGAGCCCCGGCGCGTGCCATGCCCAGGAACGCATCGACAGCGCCTCCGTGCCATCCGTGTTCACACCTGGCGGAGAACTAATGATGTAATGCACGCCCAGTTTTTTCGCCATGGCATCGAATTCCGGATGTGAGCCCAGCAAGTCAACGTTTGTCGGCAGCTTCTTGCTTGCCTCGGCAGTTTTGTCGGAGAAGGAGAAATGGCGGAACAGCGTCGGCAGTCCAGCGATGGCGTACATCCACGCAGAACCGTCACGACGGTCATTGAGGATATGCCCCTCAAACGCATGCGGCTGCTCGGACAGCCAATCAATAGCTTCCATGTCCGCAGCGGTCACAAACGTGCTTCCGAAACTTCCACGAATTGCCTCGCGCTGAGCAGGCCCACTCACCCAGGTCGCAGGCACAATCGCCAGTGCCGCTACGAGCCCCATCGCCAGCGCAGGATTCCACGACTTGACCGGCTGATTTCGCTTTGCGACGATCCACTGCGCCGCAGCCACAATCGCGACAACGGCAGCCGCGACTGCGTAGCCGACCAGCACTGCGCGCAGAATTCCCATAACCGCCTGCATACGGTACGGCATGTCGTAGAAGAAAGTGCCAATAAACTTCAGATAGGTGCCGAACGGCTCATCCCAACGGGACTGCGCACTATCGGACACCACAAAGAGCAGCCCGAAAGCCAGTGCCGGCCACGGCGCCCACGGGCTGTCTGGTAGGCGAGAGACCAGCGCCACCACCAGGCCGATGAGCACAAGAACCAGAACAGTCTGGGAAAAGATGGGCTCGTCAGCATAGCGGGAAAACCCGATAAGAGTCCGCCACAGTGATTCGGAGCGGGAAATCTCAATTTGGCCGGTAAAGCCCGCAACGGATTCACCTTGCCCGCTAGCGGACAATGCTGCCGGGAGAGTCATCACCAGTGAGAGCGCTCCGATAATTAGTGTGCGAGCGAGGCCACTGACACTCGGTTGGGTGATCAACCACAAGCCAACAAAGAGCACAGCAGCAATTGCGCCGGCCGGGTGGGTGATAAACGTGCCGACCAGGGCAAGCGTAGCGGGGACAATATAGCCCCGCATGGTCAAAGCCGCAGCGATCGGCAAAGTGGCCACCGCGAGCAGATACGGCATGGAGGATGTGCGCCAAAGAGCCACCCAAATCTCCGGAAGCATCAGCGTCGCGACGGCAGCTGCGGGACCGGCATAGGCCGCCCACTTAGGGCCAACTGCGGTGCGGGCTAGCACCGCAGTTGCTGCGGGCAGAAGCAGCGCCGGGGCCAAGAACGCAAACACGTTGGAATCGAGGAAAACCGAGCCGGGCAGCAGCCCCGCCACGGCATGCCAGCCGGTGGGGTAGAACATTTCGGCTCCGGTCTCCTGATTCATCAGGTCACCGGCCGCGGTGGGCGAGGCTATTGCATGCTCGTCAATGAACCGGAGGAAGTTGGTATGCCAGAGCATATCCCAGGCCTCGCGGATAGCGCCGGGGCCACCGGGGACGTCGTTAAGCACGAGCATGGCGCGCATCGAGCCGACTACCGTGACCCCGGCGACAATCATCGCGGTGACAACGCCGGAATCGAAGCCGTCTTCGGGCGTTGCCCGGGGGATGAATCTGCGCACCAGATAGCCAATGGCACAGAACCATGCCCACATGCCGGCCACGAAGAGCCAGGTGTAATCCAGCCCAAGCGCGTGAGACGACCATGCGGAAAAACCGATCACACCCATCGTTAATGGGCCGGCAGATGCCAACGCGAGCGTGGGACGTAGCCCACTGACCCAACCGAGAACTGTGCCTGGGATCAGCAGGATGAAGACGGCAACCGCAATGGCAGCGAGCATGGGACTCCTGACGGATAAGAGAATTGAATTAGTCCAATAATACCTGTGGGTTAGTTCGGCACTTGGGACGCGAGCGCCTAAGATTTGAAGAAGGGCTGATGGGACTTCAGCTGCTGTAAAGCCCAAGCGCGAATTTGCGCGAGACTTGAAGCGAGCTCGGTGCGGACCCGGAAAGGAGAGGACATTCACAGTGAAAAACGGCGAGAGAGATAACAAGCGGCACCAGATGGCCGATTTGGAAGCCATCGCACGGAGCCTGCAGAACGATCCTGGTACTGCTGTCAATGTCCCGGTGGTCGTGACTTCCGGTGTCATCGTTGCGTTTATCGTGCTGTCTTTTGCCTACGCGTGGCCACTGTGGATTTCCCTCGGACTCATTGTTCTGCTGGGAGTCGTCATGGTCGTGTCCTACACCCGCAGGCCTCCCGTAGCTCCACTGGAGTTGACCCAGGGGGAGCGCGAGCGTGTTCGACGTGTTCTCTCTGAACACGGCATCCGCCCGGCTGTCACGCTGGTGCGCGCACTGTACCCCGAGGAATCGCCAGCCGCTGCAGCGCGAACCGTCAAATTGCTATCCGATCGAATGCTTGTGGAGCAAGGGTACAAGGGCCGTCAGGACTAGTTTTTGGTGGTCGCTTTCCCGGTAGTCGACGTCGATTTAAAGACCGGATATTAAGGATTGGCGTTCCTGTAAAGCCTGCGATGTCGTCGAAATGGGTACGTCGCCGACTCTCCACTATGAAGCTCGCGCTAAACTTATTGGCTATGAGTGAAAGCAAGGGTCCTGAAGCAACTAATCCTGCACCGAGTGCTCGTAAGCAGCGCGTTCTGTCCGGCATTCAGCCGACCGCAGATTCCTACCACCTGGGCAACTACCTGGGAGCATTGAAGAACTGGATTAATCTGCAGGATGACTTCGACGCTTACTACTTCATTCCAGACCTGCACGCCATCACTGTCGAGCAGAATCCGAAGGAGCTGCGTCAGCGCACTATCGCAGGTGCCGCACAGCTGATTGCACTTGGTATTGATCCGGAGAAGTCGGTGCTGTTCGTGCAGTCGCATGTGCCCGAGCACGCGGAGCTCGGATGGGTGCTGACCTGCTTGACTGGCTTTGGTGAAGCCAGCCGTATGACGCAGTTTAAGGACAAGTCCTCTCGTCAGGGCGCGGAACACACCTCCGCTGGTTTGTTTGCGTACCCGATGCTGATGGCCGCCGACATTCTGCTCTACCGCCCACAGCTGGTGCCGGTGGGCGAGGACCAACGCCAGCACCTCGAGCTGACGCGTAACCTGGCGCAGCGCTTCAACTCCCGCTACAAGAAAACGTTCGTTGTGCCGGATCCGCACATCATGGAAGGCTCCGCCAAGATTTATGACTTGCAGGGTCCGACCTCGAAGATGAGCAAGTCGGGTGCAAACCCGAAGGGCATTATTAATCTGTTGGACGACCCAAAGGTCTCTGCCAAGCGCATTCGCTCGGCCGTTACCGACAACGATGGCGAAATTCGTTTCGACCGTGAGAACAAGCCGGGCGTATCCAACCTGCTGGTCATTCAGTCGGCGTTGACCGACAAGCCTGTCGACGAGCTCGTTGCCGGCTACGAAGGCGCAGGCTACGGCCAGCTGAAGGCTGATACCGCAGATGCGCTGGAAGCATTCACCACGCCACTGCGTGCTCGCTATGAGGAGCTCATGGCTGATCGCGGTGAGTTGGAACGGATCCTGGCCGAAGGCGCTGACCGTGCCCGTGAAGTTGCCGCCAAGACACTTGCAGATGTGTACGAGCGAGTCGGGTTCCTGAAGGCCGCCAACCGTTAATTCAGCTGTAGACTCTGCGCTTCAGTCTCCGTACCGAAAGCTGGCACGTTAAGGTAGGGGACATGGCAACCTCTACTCAAAAAGATCCGAAGAGAACGGACCGCTATGGCATCGAGCGTGTACACGCCGATGAACCGAGCGCAATCGACCGCCTCCGCGAAAAGTGGGCGTGGTTCGATCACGTTATGCGGATGCAGGAGCGCTACTCCGAGCAGGGCGGTAACTTTTTTGCCGCCGCTGTCACGTACTTCTCCGTGCTGTCGATTTTCCCCCTAATCATGACGGCATTTGCCATCCTCGCGCTTGTGCTGCGTGGCAATGAGCAGCTGCTTGAGCAAATCCAGTCCGCTATCACCGACTCCATCGATGGGTCGATGGGCGACACCATCAACGCAATTATCGAAGGCGCGATCGATCAGGCAGGTGGCGTCTTCACCGTCGGTTTCATTGCCACCCTGTGGTCGGGTCTTGGTTGGATGGGCAACCTCTCCAACGCAGTGACACAGCTGTGGAAGCGCCCGCTGGGCGCTAGCAACTTCGTGGTGGGAAAGGTTCGCGACCTGCTGCGTCTGCTGGGCATGCTGGTTATGATCCTGCTGACCTTCGCTGTCACCGCAGCCGGCTCTTCCGGACTGACCCAGTCCCTGCTGGACAAGATTGGTCTGGCTCATGTCCCGGGAATCACAATTATTGCGGGATTGATTGCCATCGCCATTGGTCTCGTTGCCAACTGGCTGCTGTTCTTCTGGATGCTCGCTTTCCTGCCGCGCGGGGGCGCCCCGTTCCGCTCTGCGGCAAAGGGTGCGATTATCGGTGCGATTGGCCTTGAGGTTGTCAAGCAGCTCGGTAGCGTTTTCTTCTCCAACGCCCTGTCGAACCCGGCCGGTGCAGTTTTCGGTCCGGTCATCGGTTTGATGGTCGTTTTCTACCTCATCTGGCGCATCACTATGTACGCCACCGCCTGGACGGCGACGACCGAAGAAGCGCTTGCCGACGAGGAGCTGGATGCACCTGCTCCTGCTGTCATTAACGTCCGTGCGGAAGCGGCCAACCCGTCCGGATTGAACCGCCTGCTCGGTTCGAAATAATTAGCCGCGATCGCGTCTGCCGAAGCGGTAGGTGACCATCGCAATCAATGCGATGACACCTACGATGGCAGCGCTGACAGTAATTTTTAGCCCGGTTCCTGTTGACTCGTTGTCCAGGATATCGGGCAATTTTTCTACCAACTTATCCTCAGTCGCTTCCGCTTCGAGGACACCGACAGAGCTGTCCTGCGGTGCCGCGAAGCCGGCGTCGAGAAGCGATGCCGCCTGCTCCCAGGGGCGCGGTGAATCCTCCACAGTGACGTCGAGAACGATGACGCCGAGACGACGGCCATCGCGCTCAGCCACCCCAGCGAAGGTGTGACGGGCATCGTCGGTAAAACCAGTCTTGCCTCCAAGGGCGCCGGGGTAGTCCTGGGCAATCAGCTGATTGTCGTTGGCGATTTCGAAGTCATCGACCTCGAGAGCCTTGTCTCCGGGGATGGTGGCCAGGCGGGTGGCCGAGAGCTTGCGATAGGTCTCATTGTTGAATGCGTGCTGGAAGAACAGTGACATGTCGTATGCCGACGTCATCTGTCCCGGAGCATCGAGACCAGTCGGGTTGACCACTCGCGTATCCGTCGCCCCCAACTTCTTTGCCAGGGCATTGACCTTCTCTGTGGTCTTATCCATGCCACCAAGTTCGCGAGCCAAGGCGTGGCCGGTGTCGTTGCCGGAGTTAAGCAACAGACCAGTCAGGAGCGTTTCTACCGAGTAGTTCACGTCCTCGACGATGCCGACACGAGAGCCCTCCATGTTCGCGTCCTCGAAGGTCGCCTTGACTGGGGTGTCGAGCTTCAAATTCTCGATTGCCTCCATCGCCAGCAGCACCTTAATAATTGATGCCGGACGGTAGCGGCCGTGCGGGTCCTTCGCCGCAAGGACATCGCCGGATTTCAAATCGAACACCGTCCATGCAGAGGCGGAGAGGTCCTTCGGAACGTCAAACCCCTCACCGCTGACAATGCCGCAGGCGGACATCTTGCTACCTCCAGCCGGCTTTTGAGGAACCGGAAGTGGAGCGGGAGATGTTTCGCCGGGAGCCGGAACCTCAGAGGAATCCACTGGTGCTGGTGGAAGGGTCTTGTAGGGGCAGCCCTCCGTGTCACGGATATCAGGTGCGGGACCGACAATCGGGGCGTCGTCGGTAAGCGAGGTGCTCTGCGCCATGGCTGCGGGGGCGGTGCTCGGCAGAAGCAGAGCGCTGGTAGCTAGCAGCGTAACGGCAGATGAGAAGCGGCGAGAGGGAAACATGATGAAATAAGGGTAGTAAAACGTCACCCGAAATGACGTATTCGTCGTGTGTGGATGGGGGAAAACGGGGGAGCGGAAGCCTTTGTACAAAGCAGAATTACGATTCACCGGCAGTGAAGTAGAAGCGGAGGGCACAGTACCGATAGTCTGGCCATTATGACTAATTCTTTGCACAGTGATGCTCAGTCTCTGGACACACAGTCTTCGGCATCGAATCTCGATGAGATGCGCAAGGTTGTCGCCAGCCTGCCCAAGGTACTGCTTCACGATCACCTCGATGGCGGCCTGCGCCCGCAGACCGTTATCGACCTGGCCGCGGACTGCGGTTACACCGATCAGTTGCCCACCACCGACGTGGATGAACTGGAGAAGTGGTTCATTGACACCGGCAACTCTGGCTCGTTGCCGAGCTACCTGACCGCCTTCGCGCACACCTGCGCCGTCATGCAGACCGCTGAGTCGCTGACGCGCGTTGCGCGTGAGGCCGTCGAGGATCTGGCCGCCGACAACGTCGTCTACGCTGAGCTGCGCCTGGCTCCGGAAAACCATTTGGAAAAGGGCCTGGATATGCAGGCTGTCATCGACGCACTGGTCGAAGGCCTGGCGCAGGGTGAAGCCCATGCCGCCGCTGAGGGAAAGCACATCACCGCACGTCTGCTGGTCTGTGCGATGCGCCAGAATGACAATTCCAAGGAAGTCGCACAGCTGGTCATCGACAACTACGGGAAGAACTCCGACGGGTACGTTGTCGGTTTTGACATCGCTGGACCGGAAAACGGCTTCCCACCGGCTAACCATGCCGAAGCATTCACCATGCTGCGGGAAAACCTCATTCCGGTCACCATTCACGCAGGTGAAGACGCCGGTGTCGATTCGTTGCAGGATGCTGTCGTGCAAGGTGCTCGCCGCCTGGGTCACGGCGTACGCATCTACGAGGACTTCGGTGCTTCCCTCGAGGGCATCGAATGCCAGGAGGTTGCCTCCGCTATTCGTGACCGCCAGATTCCGCTGGAAATCTGCCCGACCTCCAACGTTCAGACTGGTGTTTGTGACAGTGTTGCGGATCACCCGTTCTCGCTTCTCGACGATATGAGTTTCGCCTGCACGGTCAACACGGATAACCGTCTGATTGGTGCGACTTCCATGACCCGGGAGTGCATGGAGTTGGTGGAGAACTTCGGTTACGGCTACAGCGAGCTGTTCGAACTGACCTCGAATGCGCTAAACAATGCATTCGTGGATCTGCCGACCCGCGAGCACATCATGGACACCATTATTTACCCCGCTTACCTGCAGCTTATCGACAACAGCGACGAAGACATCGAGACTGATGTCAACGGTGCGGGTTTCGGTGCCGAAGATGAGCTGAACCTGACGCTGGACTAGCCAGCGCCGGCCAGCTTTGCTGGGAGGAGCTAGATCTTGGTCGTGAACCGAGCGGCCAAGTCCTTCTCCAGCTGCCTCCAGCCCTCAGCCTCATCGTCGTAAGGCGGCACTGGCTCGGACAGCTCGCCGGTGTCCAGCAGGAAGTTCAGCAGCCACTGCAGCTGCTGGTTGCCCGCCAGTACCTCGTTCACGGCATCATCGCCAGCCCAGTCAGCGGCGTCTGCGAGTAGCTCGTACGCGCGGGCGAGCTGGGCGGTGTCCACGGCGTTCGGGCCCTTTTCAATGTCCTCGGCCAGGCCGGTAAACGAGTACTCATTGTCCTCGTGCACCACGGCCTCTAGCTCACCTGCGTTGGCGGCGGTGATGATTTCGTCCCACGTCGTCAGCGCCGACATGTCGTGATGCTTGTGCTCCAGCAGCCAACGCACCATCGTGCGGGGCTGTGAGAACGTGTGAATCTCACCGGCGCTGCCCAGGAATAGCGGGCGACGCCCCATGTAACAACGCAAGGTGTAGAGCGTGCGGCCAGCGATGGAGATCTTGATCGGGTCGATGCCAGCGTTGGCCCACACCGTCTGGTCGTACGGATCGCCGGCGGTCTCCTCTGCGGACTTCTTTTCCTCTTCGCGCTTCTTCTCCGCTGCTTCACGACGCTCACGCTCCGCGGCCTCCGCTTCCTTTAATGCGGCTGCAGCAGCGGTTTCAGACTCTTCATCGATGCTCGGAGTATTTGCGCCGATGGCGTCGATAGCGTCAATGCAATTGTCCCAGTTGGTCAAGATGACATTGCCGATAGCCGACCACTGAGCGGCGCCACTGCCCTGGAAGTGATCAGCACCATTTTGTGTGGCAGCCAGGACAGAGTGAGAGGCGAACATCTGGTTGATCGGAGTGAGATCCGCGATTGCACCAATCGCGCGAGTGATGGCAAGAATGCGATCTGCGCGCGAAACATGGTCGTAGTCGGCCCGGCCGGCCAGAATCTCTGGCAGCCCAATCAGGTCATAGCGGTGGCGTGGCGCCGCGATGGCAGCTCCCGGTAGCTGCTGGTTGAAGTTGCGCCAGCTGGGGTGCTGCGTGAAGTCGTGAGGAGCATCCGACTGTAGGAAAGCCAGGAGCTTTGCCGCCGATGAGAACAAATAGATGTCATCACCGCGGCCGAGCAGAGCCTGCCACTCGGAGCCACCCTCACGCCAGCTTGGAGCCCACAACGTGTAAAAGGTGCCCGAGGTCAGCTCGAGTTCGATAGGAACGATGCCTTTCCTGGCCATAGTTTTCGTCGCAGCCCTTCTGCTTGTCGGTGATTATTAAAACTCAAAAATTGTCATACCTGCAGCGCCCCCACGGGTGGCAAGTTTGCGTATTCCTATCTTAGAAGTTTTACGACGCAGATACCCACCGCACTATCCGGTCGGACGGTAGAACCCCTTAAACGGCATGCCGATGTTGGTCGTACGCACGGGGTTTACCTGCACCGGATCGCCCGCTTCGACCATCTTTCCGTCACCGATGACCATGGCGACATGGCCGTCCCACACTGCAAGATCGCCAGGTAGCAGTTCATCCTGGCTCACCTGTCTGCCGACGGCCTGTGCTTCTGCCGTGCGGGGAATATCAACACCAGCTTGCCCGTAGGCCCAGTGCGTTAAGCCTGAACAATCGAGCGCCTGCCCCGGAGTATTTCCGCCCCAACCATAGGGCGTTCCGACGGCACTCAGTGCAGCCTTCACCGCAGCTTGGGCCTCTGGTGTGGGCGCGCCAGCTCCAGCATCCGCAGGTACCGGCGCGCTGCCCGAATCGGACGACGCCTCCGAACCATCTGCAGCGTCGGTAGCGCTAGCCGATCCTGGGGTGTTCGTAGACGTAGAAGCGAGGGCGGCTTGAGTGGTACCTGGGGCCTCCAACTGTGCCGAGTGAGGTGGGGTAGGGGTGTCCACCGCGGTACTCGCTTGCTGTATCAGCGACTGCACCAGAGGTCGCAGTTCTTGCTCTAGTTTCATGAGCCGCGCAATGGCCTGGGAGATCGCGGAACTGGCCGCTGAGGCTAGGCTGGCGCCGGTCGCGGCGAGACCAGCGGGCCCCGCAGCCGTCGCAGTCAACGAGCCCATGGCGGAAGTGACAAAATCCATGGCGATCCGGGCCAAATCAGTGGCCGCTGACATTACTGAGGCCAGCCCCTTGGCAATGTCACTGTCAATGGTTCCGGCGCGAGTTTCCAAGTCGGCTGCCGCATTTGCAGCCCGTTTGAGACTTGTTCCCGCGGCCCCTGCTCCGGAACCAGCACCATCGCCCCAGTTGCGGTCAACGGAATCTGCCACTGAGCGCCAGGCGGTACTCGCGGCGGGTATTGCGGCCCCGGCAAGTCCTGCCAGTGCGGGTGCGATGGCAGGACTTAGCTGTTGTGCAATCGCGGTGGGGACCTCCGTAAGTAGATTGGTGGGAAGCATCACGCACCGCCCATTCCGCGAGTTGCAACGGCTCCCATTTTCGGTGAGATGGACTGCAGCGCATATGCGCCGGCATCTTCAGCAGTGGACACCGCAGAGACAAGAGCGTTCAGTGCACGAGCAGCGCTGGTGCCGTACTCATTCAGCTCAGCTACATGCTCATGCTGGCGCTGTAGAGCAGTGGCTGCAGCGTGACAGAAGGGCCCAGCAAACGGGACGTCGCCAAGCGAGAGCAGTGCGCTGATGCCCAAGTCAGCGCCGCTGACCTGCTGCGACAACGCGTCAAGGCGCGTGGCATCGGCAGAAATAAGCTCTGGCGCCAGCGTAAAGACTGAGTCATTCCCGCTAGTGGTCGGAGAGAGAAACGATTGGCTGTGGGAACTGTGTGGTGATGGACGGGACAATGTTGACGGCCTCTCTAGGAAATTCGCGTGTGGTTCAACACTCAGTGCTGTGGCTGAACGGCTAGCGGGGTTCGGACGGCGGCTGAGCGGCAAGTGGTTTGGTAGTAAGCGGGCTTACGCAAATGGGGCGCAGTAAAAAGCCCTCGTATTGTTAGGCGCGAAAAAGGCCGATTCGGTTCCATCTTTTTTGGGAACGCGTTTTCAGAAACTTGCGATGCCGGCACCAGAGCGGCAAAAGCAAAGCAATGTATTTTGGAAGGCATGGAGATTACCGTTGTCAACCATCCCTTGGCACAGTCACGTTTGACCATTCTGCGCGACGCGCGCACTGATAACGCGGGCTTCCGTGCGGCACTCGCCGATCTGGGCGCAATGCTGATTTACGAGGCAAGCCGGGAGCTGCCCGTCGATAACTTCGATGTTCAGACCCCAATCACTACCGCGCCGGGTTACCGTCTGCAGGATCCGCCGATTATTGTTCCCGTCATTCGTGCGGGGCTTGGCATGATCGATCCGTCGCTGTCGATGATTCCGGATGCGCAGGTGGGCTTTATTGGCTTGGCTCGTAATGAGGAAACTCATGAGCCGGTGCCGTACCTCGAGGCGCTGCCGGAGGATCTGTCCGGGCGCACTGTCTTCCTGGTCGACCCGATGCTGGCAACCGGCGGTTCACTGCTGCATGCCCTGAAGCTGTTGGCGGATCGCGGAGCGGACAACATCACGGCCGTGTGCATCATTTCTGCACAGCAGGGTGTCGACGCCTTGAAGGAATCCGGTTTCCCGGTGCGTCTTGTCACCACTGTGGTGGACCCGGATCTTAACGAGGATGCCTACATTGTGCCGGGGTTGGGAGATGCGGGCGACCGTCTCTACGGTCCCCGCAACATTGATCTTTAAATTAATCTCTTAGGCAGTTCCCCAGGCTTCTGCCGCGTACTTCTTGACGACCTCGTTGTCCTTGGTCACAAGAACTCCGTCGGGGGACATCTGGTACTTGTACGAGCCGTTTTGTGCAACAACGCGGTCGCCCTCATCGACGATGATGTCCATCGATCCGGAACCCTGTGGTGTATCCGAGCGGTAGTACTTCTCGCCGGAGCGCGTCTCACAAGCAGCAGCCTTAATTCCCTGTTCAGCGGCGATAACAGCAAAGGCGCGGTCACCGTTGTCGCAGCGTGCGGAGCTGCCCACGAAGCCCAGGCCGTCCAAGTCGGAGCGGCCAGTGCCGAAGTCCTGTCCCTCCGGAGCTGTTGTCGGCTCAGAGCTCGTCGTCGTGGATGGCGAAGACGTGGTGCTCGGCGTGCTTGACGACGAGGACGATGTCGAAGTGCTCGGCGTGCTTGACGACGTCTCGGAGGACTTCGACGTAGTTGTCGTCGTGGTGGTCGTCTTGCTCGTAGAAGTCGAACTCGTCGAGGACGGCGGTGTCGAACTGGGCGACGTCGGCTGCGAGGAGGAGGGGACCTCCGGACGCTGGGGCTCATCACTATTGTTCAGCGACAGGCCGATGGCGATGCCGATGACGACCACGAGTGCGGTGGCCACGATGATGATGGGGATGCTGAGAGACTTAGGTGTGCCATTGCCGGACATGCCTAATATCATCGCAGACTTCCTCAAAATGTGAAACATCTGATAATTGAAGGGGTCAAAGTGAAAGAAGTGGCCCCTGGTCATGTGTACGTCTGGCGCTGATATTCAAACGCTTGCCGGCCACTGCTGTCGCTGGCGCAGTCGTCGGTAGGCCTCTTGTTACGGCCTGTCGGTGGAGCGCTTACACTGGAGAATTGTGATTGAGGAGTTTATTAAGCACTGGTGGGCCGAGCACGCGAACGAGATTCTCGAGTGGCGGCGGCATCTTCATGCGCACCCAGAGCTATCTCACATGGAGCACGCCACCACGGCTTTTGTGGAGGAGAAGCTGCGTGCTGCAGGGCTGAAACCAGTGCTGTTTCCCAACACCGGCTTGATGGTCGACATTGGTGAAGATGAACTCGCCGGTAGCGAAGCCGGAGGTGAATTGCCGGGGCGTCTCGCTTTCCGCGGCGATATAGACGCGCTTCCAATTACAGAGACCACGGGGCTGGAGTTTGCCAGCACCAACGATGGCGTCATGCACGCCTGCGGGCATGATTTTCACACCACGATTACGCTCGCGACGGCTCTGGCTATGGCTGAGTACCACGAGAAGCACACGTTGCCGACGCCGCTGCGTTTCATTTTCCAACCCGCCGAGGAGGTCATGGTTGGCGGTGCACCCGAGGTTATCGCTGCCGGTGCGCTCAATGGCGTTGAGCGTATTTTTGCCGTCCACTGTGAGCCGAAGCTGCGCGTCGGTCACGTCGGCGTTCGAACAGGTGCCATCACCTCTGCGGCCGACACGTTGGAGATTCAGGTGCATGGCCCGGGCGGGCATACTTCCCGTCCGCAGATGACGGCCGATGTTGTCTATGCGCTGGGTAAATTGATTGTAGATTTGCCGGGCTTGCTGTCACGACGCGTCGACCCACGCACTGGCACCGTGCTCACGTTCGGCTCCGTTCACTCCGGGTATGCACACAACGCGATTCCGTCGGAAGGCAGCGTCAGCGGCACCCTGCGCACCGCGGACATCAAGACCTGGCGCGACATCGATCCACTGGTGCGTGAACTGATTGAACAGGTCCTCGCCCCGACCGGCGCTGATTGCACCATCAACTACGAGCGTGGCGTGCCGCCTGTGCTTAACGACGAATACTGCACCGCCCTGATTGCGGAAGCGGTGCGACGAGTGGACGAGAATGCTGTCATTCAGGCCCCACAGTCGTCCGGTGGCGAGGACTTCGGTTGGTATCTCGAGCATGTCCCGGGCGCGATGGCTCGTCTGGGCTGCTGGTCCGGTCGTGGAGACAAGCACGATTTGCACCGAGATGACCTAATCGTGGACGAGCGTTGCCTGGGCGTTGGTGTGAAACTCTTCGCTGGCATTGTTGCTCGCTATGAGGACGGCGCGCAGTCAACCATGACTGTCCGTTAGACTATGGGGGCAAAGCGGGGAAAATGCCTCCCGCGGTAGTTACATTGTGATATCCACGGCAACTTTGGAGGATTTGTGGCACAGAGGATCGTAATCATTGGCGGCGGCCCAGCCGGCTACGAAGCAGCGCTGGTTGGCGCCAAGTACGGTGCTGAAGTCACTGTGGTTGAGGATGCCGGGATGGGCGGTTCTTCCGTCCTGTGGGATTGCGTTCCCTCTAAGGCCTTCATCGCGGCGACGGGCGTTCGTACCGATATGCGTCGTGCGGACGAGATGGGTCTGCGTCCGGACTTTTCCCAGCGCAAAATCGACTTCACTGCGGTCAACGAGCGCGTTAAGCGCCTGGCTCAGCAGCAGTCCGACGATGTTCGCGCGCAGATGGAGCGTGAGGGCATCAAGATGCTGCAGGGCCGCGGTCGCCTCGATGACCACGACCCGGGCCGTGTAACTCACTACGTCACCGTCGACTTGCTCGAGGGCGGCGAGGTCACTCTTGAAGCCGACCTGGTGCTGGTCAGCACCGGTGCGTCCCCACGTATTCTGCCGGGTGCGATTCCTGATGGTGACCGTATTTTGACCTGGCGTCAGGTTTACGAACTGGAGGAGCTGCCAGAGCACCTCATTGTGGTCGGTTCTGGTGTTACCGGTGCTGAGTTCGTATCCTCGTTCACCGAGTTGGGCGTCAAGGTCACCATGGTCGCTTCGCGTGACCGCATCCTGCCGCACGAGGATGCTGACGCTGCAGATGCCCTGGAGGAGGTCCTGCTGGAGCGCGGTGTGGACGTTGTGAAGAACGCCCGCTGTGATCTTGTCGAACGCACTGAGGACGGCGGCGTTCGCGTCGTCACTTCCGACGGCCGTGAGGTCTTCGGCTCCCACGCGTTGATGACCGTCGGATCGATTCCGAACACTGCGGATATGGGTCTGGACGCAAGTGGTGTGAAAATGACCCCGTCTGGCCACATTCACGTTGACCGTGTTTCCCGCACCAACGTGCCGGGTATCTACGCTGCCGGTGACTGCACCGACTTGTTCCCGCTGGCTTCCGTTGCAGCTATGCAGGGTCGTATTGCGATGTACCACGCCCTCGGTGAAGGTGTTTCGCCAATTCGCCTGCGCACCGTTTCCTCGGCAGTGTTCACCCGCCCGGAGATTGCGACTGTTGGTGTCTCCCAGGCTCAGATTGAGTCCGGTGAGGTCTCCGCTCGTGTTGAGGTTTTCCCGCTGGCAGGTAACCCGCGTGCGAAGATGCGCTCGCTGCGCCACGGCTTCGTCAAGCTGTTCTGCCGTAAGAATTCCGGCATGATTATCGGTGGTGTGGTGGTCGCTCCGACCGCCTCGGAGCTGATTCTGCCAATTGCTGTGTGTGTCTCCAACCAGCTCACCGTCGATGACCTGGCAAGCTCCTTCTCTGTCTACCCGTCGCTGTCTGGCTCGATTACTGAGGCTGCTCGTCAGCTGATGGCACACGACGATCTGGACTAATGCTGGTATCGCGACTGGCAGCATGACCGGCCGCACTCGTAAATAAAACAAGCCGAGCCCCGAAAGTGGGGCTCGGCTTTTTGGCTGTGCAATAAGAACGTACCGATGCGCTTATGCTGCGCTTACTTGCTGGAGAGTTCAGCGTACTTAGCGGTGACTTCCTCCACAGACGGATTCGTGGCGTGCTCGCCATCGGAGTACAGCACAGTCGGCACAACGCGGTTGCCGTCATTGACGGACTCAACCCACTTCGAAAGGTCGTCGTGCTTTTCGACGTCCCAAGCCTCAAACGGAGTGCCGTTTTCCTTCAGGCCAGCAATGAGGTTCTGGCAGAAAGGGCACCAGGCCGCAGCGTAAATGGTCACGTGTTCGGTGGTCTGTGGAGTCTTCACATCAGTCATACTTAGTCCAACGCGCGGACCAAGGCCGATATTCCATTGCGCAATACGTCCGCCGGGCAGTAGCCCCACCTCAGAGCCTTGCTCGGAACCCTTCCCAGATGCTCTTCGGAGGCTTTCCTTCCGAGGCTTTTAAAGGAAGCTAATCCTCTAGACGCCGCCACGTGCAGAAGCGGTAGCGTAGGCCGGTCGTTGACGTCTGCCACGGGCCATCCTCGACACGAACCCAGTCGTAGAGGTCGGGAGCCATGACCGGTACCGGGACATTGACATCAGTATCAATGTCGGTGACCACGCATTCGTCGGCAAGCGAAAGTGCATCGCGATAGACACGTCCGCCCCCGAGAATCCATGCTGCGGGCTCGTCGGCGACGGCTGCGAGTGCCGCTTCGAGGCTGGCTGCGGATTCAGCGCCGGGGAAATCGGACACGGAGCGCGAAAGGACGATGTTTCGACGACCCGGGAGTGGACGGAACTTGGGATTCAGCGAGTCCCACGTGCGACGCCCCATGATGACCGGTGCGCCCATCGTCGTTGTTTTGAAATGCTGAAGATCTTCAGGCAGATGCCAGGGCATAGTCGCGCCGTCGCCGATAATGCCGGCCCGAGACTGCGCCCAAATCATCCCTACAAACGGGGGCCTTGCGCTGGTGGAAGCGGTGGACTCGTTCATGTTTACACTCACCTTTCGCTGACTTAGACAGCCACCTGACCGCGAATCAGAGGATGCGGGTCGTAGCCGATGACCTCGATGTCCTCGTAAGCGTAGTCGAAAATGCTGTCGGCCTTCCGAAGCTTCAGCGTGGGGTAGGGGCGTGGCTCACGGGAGACCTGCAGTTCGCACTGTTCAATGTGGTTGTCGTAGATGTGGCAATCACCACCGGTCCAGATGAACTCACCAACGTCCAAGCCCGCCTGCTGCGCCATCATGTGCGTCAACAGTGCATAGGAAGCGATGTTAAATGGTACGCCCAGGAACATGTCCGCGCTGCGCTGGTAGAGCTGGCAGCTGAGCTTGCCATCTGCGACGTAGAACTGGAACAGCAGATGGCATGGTGGCAGCGCCATATTGGAAATCTCGGAGACATTCCAGGCGCTGACGATGTTGCGGCGGCTATCCGGGTTGGACTTCAAAGTCTCCAGCGCCTGTGCAATCTGGTCGATGTGGTGCCCATCCGGAGTGGGCCAGGAGCGCCATTGCACGCCATAGACCGGGCCGAGGTCGCCGTTGTCGTCTGCCCACTCGTCCCAAATAGTCACTCCGCGGTCCTGGAGCCACTGGACGTTTGAATCGCCGCGGAGGAACCACAGCAGCTCGTACACGATGGACTTCAGGTGCACCTTCTTAGTGGTGATCAGTGGGAAGCCCTCGCTCAGATCAAAGCGCAGCTGGCGGCCGAACACTGAGCGAGTGCCCGTGCCTGTGCGGTCTGATTTAGCTGCTCCGTCAGCGAGAATTTCGCGCAGCAAATCCTCGTACGGAGTCTGAATGCCCTGATGAGCCTGTGTCGTGATGTCAGTGGAGTCGGTCATAGCCGCCCTAGCTTACCTACTTCTGCTCTTGATTCTTGAATTCCTTCACCGCTGCCAGAATCTCCTCCGACAGGTCCGGTCGGCAGAACAGCATATCCGGCAGGAAAGTATCGACATTATTGTAGGTCGGCGCGGAGCCGTCTAGGCGGCTGACGAAAAGTCCTGCGGACTTAGCGACGCCAACCGGCGCTGCCGAGTCCCACTCGTACTGACCACCGTCGTGGATGTAGGCGTCGTAGTCACCGAGCAGTACGTGCATTGCCTTCGCACCAGCGGAGCCCATCTCTACCAGCTCCATGCCCAGCTTGTCAGCGACGTACTTCGCCACAGCCGGTGGGCGAGTACGCGATACGACAATCTTGCCCGCACACGGCCCCTGGACAGCCTTGGCCTCACCCGTGTGGAAAACCTGGCCGTGATCCGGCAGACCAACAGCAGCGTGGGTCGGCTGACCGTCCTCTACCAGAGCGACATGAACTGCCCAGTCCTGGCGGCCCGAAGCGAACTCACGCGTGCCATCGAGTGGGTCAATAATCCACACCCGCTTTGAGTCCAGGCGCTCACGGTTATCCGCGGCTTCCTCCGACAGCAGTCCGTCGTCCGGACGGTGCTGCTCCAGTACGCGGGCAATCCACTCCTGTGCCAGTGCGTCGCCGGCATCTCCCAGAATGCGGCCACGCAGCAGGCCTACGTTGCGGACACCCTTGAGAATTTCACTGGCGCCCACGGCAAGTCGATAGGCAAGAACATCATCTTCAATGTAGGCAGACATGACTTAGATACTATTCACTTTTTCCCAACCCCGCTTTGCGACGGGATGCCGCGCCCCATCCTCACCGCAACCGAGTGGCCCTATGGGCTTAATGCCTCACTTTGCGCAGGCGTTAGGTGAGCTGCGCTAACTCCAGGTGCCCACTACGCATCCTGACTACACTTAAGTGGCATGAAGACCTTGCTGAATATCATTTGGCTGTTGTTCGGTGGCCTGTGGCTTGCTTTGGGCTACATTTTCTTCGGCGTTCTTGCCTGTATTTTGATTGTCACAATTCCCGCTGGCGTGGCCTCGTTCCGCATGGCTTCTTATGCACTGTGGCCGTTCGGACGCTCCGTGGTGGAGCGTTCCGGACGGGGCGCGGTCGGTGCCGTTAGCGCCGGTGTGATGAATGTAATCTGGTTCCTCATCGCCGGTCTGTGGCTGGCCATCGGTCACATCATGACTGCGGCGGCGCAGGCTGTCACCATCGTTGGAATTCCACTGGCGGTGGCCAACGTCAAGATGATTCCGGTGACCTGCTTCCCATTCGGCAAGGACATTGTGAAGGGCTACCGTGTGGACGGCTATGCGGTGAAGATTTAGAGGGATACAAATAACAACAGCCCGCCCGCAGCGAGAAGCCGAGGGCGGGCTGTTAGCTAGTTAGCCAGCTATCTCAGGGCCGTTAGCGCTTGTCGCGGTACCACGTCAGCAGCGCATCGGTGGAAGCATCGCCAGAATCCGGTGCTACTTCACCAGTGACCGCAGGCAGCAGGTCGCCGGCCTGCTGCTTGCCCAACTCGACACCCCACTGGTCGAAGGAGTTCAAGCCCCAAACAATGCCCTCGACGAAGGTGATGTGCTCGTAGAGTGCAATCAGTGCACCCACAGCGTCCGGGGTCAGTTCCTCGGCCATGATGGTCGTGGTCGGACGGTTACCAGGCATGACCTTGTGCTCTACGAGTTCCTCGTCAACGCCCTCTGCGCGAATTTCTTCTGCGGTCTTACCGAAGGCCAGCACCTTGGTCTGTGCGAAGAAGTTACTCATCAGCAGGTCGTGCATAGAACCTTCGCCGGATGCCGTCGGCAGATCCTGGCGTGGACGGGCAAAGCCGATGAAATCAGCCGGAACCAGGCGAGTTCCCTGGTGAAGGAGCTGGAAGAAAGCGTGCTGGCCGTTCGTTCCCGGCTCACCCCAGAAGATTTCTCCGGTGTTGTAGTCCACCCTCTTGCCGTCGGTACGCACGGATTTACCGTTCGATTCCATGGTGAGCTGTTGAAGGTACGCCGGGAACCGGGAGAGGTCTTCAGAGTAGGGTAGCACGGCATGCGACTGAGCGTCGAGGAAGTTTGAGTACCAGACGTTCAGCATGCCCATCAGCACTGGCACGTTCTGCTCCAGCGGAGCGTTGAGGAAGTGCTCATCCATTGCGCGGAAGCCCTGCAGGAAGCGCATGAAGTCCATCGGACCAACGACGGCCATGATGGACAGGCCGATGGCGGAGTCGACGGAGTAGCGGCCGCCGACCCAGTCCCAGAAGCCAAACATGTTCTCAGTGTCGATGCCGAATTCGGCGACCTTTTCGGCATTCGTGGAAACGGCAACGAAGTGCTTGGCGACGGCTTCTTCGCTACCCAGCTGCTGGATAAGCCAGCGGCGAGCTGCGTGAGCGTTGGAGAGCGTCTCCTGAGTGGTGAAGGTCTTGGAAGCGACGATAAACAGCGTGGACTCCGGATCGACCTCATCCAGAACTGCCTGCAGATCAGACGGGTCAACGTTGGAGACGAAGCGGGCATCAATGCCGGCAGTGGCGTAGGTGCGCAGCGCCTTGGTCACCATTGCCGGGCCCAAGTCGGAGCCACCGATGCCGATGTTGACCACAGTCTTAATGGTGTGACCCGTGTATCCCAGCCAGTCTCCACTGCGGAGGCTGCGAGCAAAGTCGCGCATGCGGCCGAGCACCTCATGCACGTCGGCAGCGACATCCTGGTCGCCGACGGTCAAATTCTCCTCTGCTGGCAGGCGCAGCGCTGTGTGCAGCACGGAGCGGTTTTCAGTGGTGTTGATCTTGTCACCGCGGAACATCTTTTCGCGTGCTTCCTCGATACCAGCGGCGCGAGCAAGTTCAACCAGCTCGGCAAAACCGTCGAGGCACATCAAGTTCTTGGAGAGGTCAACGTGGAGAGTGCCAGCATCGAAAGTCAGCTTCTCAGCGCGGCCTTCTTCATTTGTGAAGAGCTCACGCAGCGAGGTGGCGCGAACATTGTCCACGCGCTTAGCCAGCTGAGCCCACTGCTCGGTTCCAGTGATATCTACAGTCATTCCTGCTCCCAGGTGATTTTTGACGAAATGCACTTTATACATCCCCAGACTAGTTACGTTTTGGCGCTCTCGCCGGGCGGCAGGATGCGACCAGGCGTGACCGCAATCTGCCAGCAACTAGATTCCGCGGTGCCTATGCTTCGCCTATGCACCGACCATCCATCGGCTATCCGCCATCTACGAGCCCCTAGCCCGCTTCAGCAAAGGCACCTACCCTGGAAAATATGACTGATTTCACCCCTGATTACGACAACATCCTCAAAGACGTCCCCACAGGCCTTCTCCTCGGCGGCGAGTTCCGTCCCGCGTCGAATGGCGAGACCTTCGATGTCGTTAACCCCGCGACAGATAAGCCGCTGGTCCAGGTCGCTTCCGCCACAGAGGAGGACGCCAGGCAGGCGCTTGACGACGCCGTCGCAGCTCAGAAGGAGTGGAAGGCAACCCCGCCCCGCAAGCGCAGCGAGATTCTTTACCGCGCTTTTGAACTCATCCGTCGGGATGCAGACAAGTTGGCCCAGCTGCAGTCCCTGGAAATGGGCCGTGCGTTGCCGGATTCCAAGGCTGAGGTCGGCTACGGTGGCGAGTTTTTTCGTTGGTTCGCTGAGGAGGCCGTGCGTATCTCCGGCGATTACCGAATTTCTCCGAGCGGGACCTCGCGCGTCGCGGTGATTAAGCAGCCGGTCGGCCCGGCTTTGGCTATTACGCCGTGGAATTTCCCGCTGGCTATGGGGACTCGCAAGATTGCCCCGGCACTGGCCGCCGGTTGCCCGGTCATTATTAAGCCCGCGTCCAAGACTCCGCTGACCATGCTCTACCTGGGCAAACTTCTTGTCGAGGCCGGTGTTCCCGCAGGTGTCGTTTCCGTGTTGCCGACGGGGCACTCATCCAATGTCTCAGCCCTGCTTTCCGATGACCGCCTGCGCAAGTTCACCTTCACCGGTTCCACCGAAGTTGGCCAGATGCTCGCTGCGAAGGCCGCGGAAACTTCGATGAAAGTTTCCCTTGAGCTCGGCGGGAATGCTCCGTTTGTCATTCTCTCTGATGGTGATGTTGATAAGGCTGTGCAGGCAGTCAGTGACGCCAAGCTCCGCAATGGCGGCCAGGTGTGTATCGCCCCGAATCGCTTTATTGTTCATGAATCCAAGAAGGATGCGTTCGTCGAAGGCGTCGTCAAGCGTTTTGCGGAGCTGAAGTTGGGCGAGGGTACCGATCCGGCGACGGACCTTGGGCCACTCGCGCTGCGTGATCAACAGGAAAAGGTTCGTGATCTGGTTGACGATGCGGTCAAGCGCGGTGCGAAAGTAGAGTGCGGCGGCAAGATCCCAGATCTCGGCGGCGCGCTTTCCGACGGCTACTTCTTCGAGCCCACAGTTCTGACCGATGTGCCCGAGGATGCGGATATTGTCCGCGAAGAGATTTTCGGTCCGGTGGTTGCAGTGACAACCTTCACGGACGATGAGCACGCGATTGAGCAGGCAAATGACACGATCTTTGGTCTGGCGGCGTATGTGTTCAGTGAGAACCTGACCAAGGCACTTGGTGCGGCAGAGGCATTGGAGTCCGGCATGGTTGCGGTCAATAAGGGCTCGCTGTCGGACCCGTCGGCGCCGTTCGGTGGTGTCAAGCAGTCCGGTCTTGGCCGTGAGGGCGGCTTCACCGGTATCAATGAGTTCCTAGAGGAAAAGCTGATTTCCCTGGAAGGCTAGCAGGACAGGTAGCTGGCGAGGGTTAGCCCAGGCGACCGCGTCCCATGCGCAGCAGCGCCGACGCGATTGCCGGGCCCTCTGGGCCAAGTGCGTCGCGGAACTCGTTGATGATCTGCACCTCTCTGCCGTGCACGAGACGCGTGCCGCCAGATCCCAGGCGGGTTTTGCCGACGGCCTTACTGATTGCGGTGCGGCGTTGAATGGCATCGATAATCAGCCCGTCAAGGCGGTTGATTTCCTTGCGGTACTGTTCGATCTCCGCGGAGCTCAACGGGTCATCGGTACCGGTGGGGGTGCGGACTTCAAAAGGGGATACTGCCGCCGCCTGCTGGCTGTGCTCGGCGCCGTCGGTGTTGTCGGTGTGTGCGGCGCGAGTGTCCGCAGGGTTTTCGCTCATAGTTCTTATTGTGCCAAAGGATTCGAACAGTCCAATCCGGGGGCTCGGCTACTGTAGTAGCCATCATGGGAAATGAAACTGGAATGCTGTTCGGGTCCTTCAATGCTGACGATGGACGTAGTGGCGATAGCCATGCTGGTTCGAACCACGGTGAGGCGGGCGGTGCTACGCCTGGCCGTGGTGGGTTCGGCCACTTCGCCAGCGCTGGTAGCAATAGCGCACCGAGTGACGCTGCCAGCTTTGGCGGCGGTTTTGGCGGTGGCTTCGAGCCCAGTTTTGATTCAGAGTCGCTGCTAGAGGGGCTTAATCCGCAGCAGCGCCAAGCAGTGGAGCACATTGGTTCACCACTGTTGATTGTGGCTGGAGCGGGTTCAGGAAAGACATCTGTGCTGACGCGCAGGATTGCATACCTGATCGGTGCGCGTGGGGTCCTGCCAAGCCAAATTTTGGCTATTACCTTTACCAATAAGGCCGCAGCCGAGATGCGCGAGCGTGTGGCGGGACTGGTCGGTGACCAGGCGCGGCGTATGTGGGTGTCCACGTTCCACTCCATGTGTGTGCGCATACTGCGCATGCAGCATGCGCTAGTACCGGGGCTTAATTCCAATTTCTCTATTTATGATTCGGACGACTCCCGGCGTTTGCTGTCCATTATCGCTAAGGACATGGACCTAGATGCCAAGAAGTTCACCGGCCGCGTGCTCTCGTCGCGTATCTCCAATCTCAAGAATGAGTTGATTGACCCGGAGAAGGCCCTCGCGGACGCGTCGACGACGCGCAATCCTTTTGATGACGTCGTTGCACGGGTTTACCTGGAGTACCAGACCAGGCTACGGGCGGCTAATGCCGTGGACTTTGACGATCTAATCGGTGAGGTCGTTCGGATTTTCACCAATCACCCGCAGGTTGCAGAGTATTACCGTCGCCGTTTCCGGCATGTGTTGGTGGACGAATACCAGGACACCAACCATGCGCAGTATGTTTTGGTCTCGACGCTCGTCGGCAAGCCCGGTGGAGATGTGCCTCCGAGTGAGCTGTGTGTGGTGGGCGATTCGGACCAGTCCATTTATGCCTTCCGTGGTGCGACTATTCGCAATATTGAGGAGTTTGAGAAGGACTATCCGGAGGCCACGTCGATTCTGCTGGAGCAAAACTATCGCTCGACGCAGACGATTCTGTCGGCGGCCAATGCGTTGATTGCGCGCAATGAGAACCGCCGGGAGAAGAAGCTGTGGACCGATCTCGGTGAGGGCGGCAAGATCAAGGGCTACGTGGCGGACAATGAGCACGATGAGGCTCGGTTTATCGCTAACGAGATTGAGCAATTGGTCGACTACGGGCCGTACTCGTATTCAGATGTGGCGATTTTCTACCGCACCAATAATTCCTCCCGTGCGCTAGAGGATGTCTTCATTCGTATGGGCGTTCCGTACACGGTGGTTGGTGGCACCAGGTTCTATGAGCGTAAGGAAGTACGCGATATTGTCGCCTACCTGCGCGTTATTGAGAACTTCGACGATGATGTTTCGCTGCGTCGCATTATCAATACGCCGCGCCGCGGAATCGGTGACCGTGCGGTGGCTCATGTGTCGCTCTATGCCGAGGACGAGAGGTGCTCGTTCGGCACGGCGCTACGTGCCGTAGCGGAGGGTAAGGTTCCGGCGGTGGCGGCGCGGAGTCGAAACGCGATGGCGGCGTTCGTCGAGATGATTGATGGCTTGGCGGCGGATATGGCATCCGGTGAACTGGCCGATATCGGTGATTTGGTCAACGCGATTATTGATCGCAGTGGGTACAAGTCGGAGCTCGAGCGCTCCAATGATCCGCAAGATGCCACGCGCCTGGACAACCTCAATGAGCTCGTCAGCGTTGCGCGGGAGTTCTCTGCAGAGGCGCGGATGATGTCGTCGGTGGATATTAGCGCTGATGTAAATGAAGGCTCTGGCGCTGCAGCTGATGCTGAAAGCGGTGCTGATACTAGTGGCGAGTCCGAGGTGGAATCTGGAATCGCGAATGACCTCGCGCGTGATTTCGCGGCCGACTTCGACAACGATGGGGAAGCGGAACCGGGAAGTCTGCAGGCATTCCTCGAGCGAGTTTCTCTGGTGGCCGATGCGGATCAGATTCCGGATGATGACACCGGTGTAGTGACGTTGATGACGCTACATACGGCTAAGGGCCTGGAGTTTCCGGTGGTATTTCTCATTGGCTGGGAAGACGGACTGTTCCCGCACCTGCGCGCCCTGGGCGATCCGAAGGAGCTGGCTGAAGAGCGACGTCTGGCCTATGTGGGTATTACCCGAGCTCGCAAGCAGCTGTATCTCACGCGAGCTGTGACTCGGTCCTCGTGGGGTTCGCCGCAGAATAATCCGCCTTCACGTTTCCTGGGGGAAGTCCCAAGCGACCTGATCGATTGGCTGCGCGAGGCTCCGGCTCGCAGCTGGGGCGCCGGTTCTGGTGGTTTTGGTTCTGGTGGCTACGGCGCGGGCAGCGCGTTTGGTCGTGGCCATGGTGCCTCGTCGGGCTTCGGTTCCAGCTCGGGCTTCGGCTCTGGTGGATCCTCTAACTCTGGTGCGTCATCCCGAAAGAAGAATCAGGTCTTGCACCTAGAGCCCGGTGACAAGGTTGTTCACGACAAGTACGGCTTAGGCACTGTGCTTGAGGTCCAAGGGGCCGCGCCCCGGGCAACTGCGATGATTGACTTTGGATCCGCAGGTAAGGTCCGCATGATGCTTATCGGCGGCGTGCCCATGGAGAAGTTGTAAAAGAACAACCACCGCCCGACTGGCCGTCCCTACCCGCGGCCGTGCACGTGCCACTATCGCGTGGAGGCTACTTAGGCTTCTTCGCTGTCACCCAGCAGTTGATGGTGGCATCTTGTACTTCGGTGCCGTTGGCATCGGTCAGCACGATGTGGACGGGAAAATCTACCCCACCAGTCTCCGGTGTGATGGTGGAGAAGTCCGGCAACTCAGCCTTGGCCACAGCCGTCAGGCCACCAACGGAGATGCGCTTGTAGTTCGTCGTCATGCCCTTTGGAACCCAGCGATGCGTTGTCGGTACGCTGGCCTCACAGAGCATGCCCATCGCGAATTCAGCGAGGTTACACGCAGCAATCGCATGCACGGACTTAATGTGATTACGCACGCCCCACCAAGCGGGCATGCGCGCTACCGCCAGTCCAGGCTGCATCGTCTCTAGCTTGGGACAGATTGTGCGGAAATATGGCGCCGTCAATGCGGCGGTTAAGGAAAATAGACGCTTGCCGACGACTGGAGTCGCAGCCAACTTCTTCCACATGCGGAATGTTTGAGTCTCTGCCATGTGTCAAGAGTAAAGCCCCAGTACCGGCGGCGATGCCGGTTTCTGAAAAAATTAATCAGGGGAGGCTTGCAGCCGCGGTCAAACAGGGGCCGGTGCACAGGTAGGGCCTTCGCAGAGCGGCCAGGCTTGCTCGTACCTGTGCCGATACCTGATTAGTTCAGGTTCAGACCACGCTGGATGAACCAGGTCACCGGGTCGACCGGAGTGGTGCCATCCGGGTGGATCTCGAAGTGGAGGTGCGTACCGGTGGAGAAGCCGCGGTTGCCCATACCGGCGATGACCTGACCAGCTCGGACAGCTTCTCCGACAGCAACGTAGATGGACTCGATGTGGCCGTAGACGGAAACAGAGCCGTCGTCATGGCGAACGCGAATCCACTGGCCGTAGCCCTGAGCCGGGCCTGCATCGATAACAGTGCCGTCCATGACGGACATGATTGGGGTGTTGGTGACGTTAGCCAGGTCGACACCGTAGTGGAAGGTTCCCCAGCGTGAGCCGAACGGTGAGGTCAGCAGCCCCACGGTCGGGATGGAGAGTTTCGGAGCGCGGGCAGCCTGGTCGCGAGCAACGCGCTCCTGGTTGTACTGCAACGCCGTAGCGAGGTGGTCGCTGAGGTTAGTGCTCGGATTGAAGGAGCTGGAGGCCAGCACCATCGGAGCGTTGTTCTTCGGCTGAGCAGCGCGGGTCTGAGTCGAAGCTGAGTTCTCCGGAGCCTTATTCTCGGTCTCAGCTGCGTGGGCGACCGCGTTGGAGGAAGCGATCGTCGATGCGGACAGTGCGACCAGTGCTGCGCGAGAAGTTGCGGAAACCTCTACCTTGCGGTGCTTTCCGCCTCCGCGACGAGCATTGAAAAACGTCACTTCAATCTCCCTGCCAACGAAACTCTTTGTAACCCAACTGTTATCTAACTTCTGCGATAATAACGGTTCGATATAGGGCAAGCAACTTGTTTTTAGAGAACTTGTTCGCTGATTCGTCAGTTTCAGTTCAATAGGGCCGTGCTGTGGCCGTGGGGCTGTTGTCTTGTATCACGGATCCGGTGAAGCGCAACCGGTGTGTTGCCAGGGGATTTATGGCGGATGCCCCTTAATCGAGGGGCTGGGTAGGGGGATCGGCAAGTAGTTTCCGGGTGAACTAAGGGTGTGGTCGCGGGGGTGGCAAAAAGTAACCCATCGGCGTTGACAAATGGAAACCAAAGGTGAAGCCACTTTGGGGGGGGAGAGGGGGCAAAAGGAGATCGGACTCAACGGATACCGTCCGTCCTGGGATCCGTACCTTCAAATTAGACTCTGCAATGCCTAAACAAAGAGGCGTTGTATGTATGGCACTATATGGCCATGGCTGTGACGCACCCTTGCGTGGCACCCTATCTATATAGGTGGGCAATCAGCTGTCAATGATTAGACGCGGGAAGGACGATGTCACTGTGAAAGGCGCGGATTCGCGGAGAGGTTCCTCCGGTAGCGATCGAAATCGGCGAAGCCGCACCGGTGCCGGTGGCAGCGGCGGGGGTTCCCGTAGCGTCCGCAGCGAGCGCACTGCCCGCGCATGGCAGAATACGCAGGCCGGTCAGACTGGCGGTGCGCGCAGCGTCGGTGCCGACAGCAATCGAGCCGCCACGACGAAGATGAAAGCGGGGGGCTCCGGAACGTCGTCACGCAAGGGGCGTCCCTCGGGGTTCCGTCGTTTCATTAACTCGCCTCGTACACGCCGGTTTGGGCTGTCTGTTGCCGGTTCTTACGGCGTCGTATTGCTGTTCATCATCTCGGTAGCTCTGATTGGCGTCATCGTCAGTGGCGCTGGAATGTCTCCGCTTCCAGCGAGTATCGCGTCGATGTGGATGATCTTTAACCTCGCGCCGTTCCGTTTTAACGGCACGACGCTGGGGCTCACACCAGCACTGCCCGCGGTGCTGATGGTGTTGTTCATCGCCTGGCGTGTACGCCGCGAAGTCGCTGACCGCATCAGCATCAAGGATGTCCGCGCGTTGGTCGGCGCGTATCTGGGCACGCCCATTGTTCTCACCATCATCGCGTGGCTCATGCTTTACGACGCGTCGAAGGTGTTTCCCCGCGTTCAGACCCCTAGTTTCGGCCTTGCGATTGCAGCCGCGCTGCTTGTAAATCTCGTGGCCTTGGTGCTGGGAATGGGGCAGCGGTTGCTGCGTGCACTACTGCTGCGCCGGAAGCTGCCGGAGTGGTTGCTCGGGTCGGCCCGTCTGGCGGGCAGCTACGTGGCATGGCTGTGGCTGGCCGGTGTTGTGGTGACACTCGTTTCGCTGATTTGGCATCGAGAGTTGCTGGCAGAGACATTTGCAATCACGGATACCGTCGGTGAAAGTGTTGCGGTCAGCGGCCTCTCGCTGCTGTACCTGCCAAATGTGGCCTTCGGTGCTGTCGGTGTGCTGGTGGGCGGAAAATCGACGTTTGGGCCAGCGGAGGCTGGGCTGTTCGCAGTGCACCCGGCTCAGCTGCCACCGCTGCCGATTTTGGCTGCCATGCCTCAGTCGCTGGTGCACTGGGCTTTCGGAGTGCTGATTGTGCTACCGCCAGCCGTTGCGGCTTGGCGCGTCGTGGCATTCCTGAAGAAATCTGCACCGAAGCAGCCCTACCTGGTCGTCGTTCTCGCTGCCGTGTGGTCGATCATCTTCCTCATGGGGCTGGCTTGGCTGCTCGGCGGTGAGGTTGGCATCTTTGGGTGGGCCGGTGCCTCCTGGTGGCTGACTGGACTGCTCGGCTCGATGTGGCTGGTTGTTCCGGGGGCCATCGTGGTTGTTGCGATGACCGGTGTGCCGTCACTTGGTAGGGACAAGGGAGTCTCGGAAGTGGCCGCCGAGAAGTTCCCGCCGAAGCCTGCGGGAGATGGAAACGGTCATGCTGAGGCTGAGGATGCCGGCGACGCCGATAAGTCCGACAATGACGGGAGCGGTTCGGAGGAGTCGGAGGAGATTGTCGACGGGGAAGTCGTAGCGACCTCCGAAGATGAAGCGACCTCCGAAGACGAAGCCGAGTCCGACACAGAGGAGGAATCAGAGTCCGGTGCTGAGTCTGAAGACACTTCAGAAGACGCTGAGGAATCGGACGACTCTGAAGAGGATTCAGAAAGCGCCGCAGGCGGAGAAGCATCGGGCGAAGTAGATGCGACCGACGAGGACGAATCCGATGAGGACACCGAAGACTCGGAGGAAGGCGGCGACGGGGAACCGTCGTCAAGCCAAAAGAGCTAAGCCAACTTAGGGGGAGCGGAATTTGGGGTCTCTGCCGGGCTGGGTAAGCTAAACGCCGTGACTGAAGCACAGCCCGTCGCAGAAATTTCGCACAATAATTCCTCCAGCAAGCAGCTCCGCATCGTAGTCCTGGCCTCTGGCCTGGGCTCCCTTTTGCAGTCGATGCTGGAACTGCTGGACGCTGAAAAGGTTCAGATTGTCGCGGTTGGTTCGGACAAGGATTGTCCGGCGCTGGAGAGGGCTCAAAACCTCAATATCCCAACTTTTCGGGTGCCTTTCGATGCTGAGGCAAAGAAGGACCGAGAAGGTTGGGATATTCGTGTTTTAGAGGCCGTGAACAGTTTTTCGCCGGATATCGTTGTCTCGGCGGGTTTCATGCGCATTCTGGGGCCATCATTTGTGGAGGCCTACAGCAATCGCATCATTAATACGCACCCAGCGCTGCTGCCGTCCTTCCCAGGGGCGCGTGCGGTACCGGATGCACTTGACTACGGGGTGAAGGTCACTGGCACGACCGTGCATATCGTTGATAATGGAGTGGACACCGGGCCGATTCTGGCGCAACAGCCAGTGGCCGTCGAGGACGACGACACGGTGGAGACCCTGCACGAACGAATCAAGGTTGTCGAACGCCGACTCCTGGTTGATGTATTGCACTCGATTGCCGATCACGGAATTGAGCGTGACGGACGAAAGGCTTATCTGAAATGACCAACGACAACACGCAGCGTAAACCGATCAAGCGCGCTCTGATTAGCGTCTACGACAAGACTGGGCTCGAGGAGCTGGCTCGCGACCTGCACGAGGCTGGCGTGGAAATCGTTTCCACCGGTTCCACGGCTGGCAAGATTGCTGCAGCTGGCGTGCCTGTGACCCCGGTTGAGGATCTCACTGGTTTCCCGGAGTGCCTCGAGGGCCGCGTGAAGACGCTGCACCCGCGTGTTCACGCCGGCATTCTGGCTGATACCCGCAAGGAAGACCACCTGGCTCAGCTGAAGGAGCTCGGTGTGGAGGCTTTCCAGCTCGTTGTCGTTAACCTGTACCCGTTCCGGGAGACCGTTGCCTCGGGCGCTTCCTACGACGAATGCGTGGAGCAGATCGACATTGGAGGCCCGTCGATGGTTCGCGCTGCGGCGAAGAACCACCCGTCGGTTGCCATCGTCGTCGACCCGGCTCGTTACGGCGATGTCGCTACCGCCGTGAAGGAAGGCGGCTTCACCCTCGAGCAGCGCCGTGAGTTCGCTCGCGACGCATTCCTGCACACCGCTGATTACGACGCAGCTGTGTCCAACTGGTTTGTTGAGCAGCTCGGTGGCGCTGAGGGATCCACTCCGACTCCGCTGCGCTACGGCGAGAACTCTCACCAGTCGGCAACTCTGACCCGCATTGGTACCAAGGGGCTGGCAAACGCCAAGCAGCTGAACGGCAAGGAGATGTCGTACAACAACTACCAGGATGCCGACGCCGCATGGCGTGCCGCCTGGGATCACGAGCGCCCGTGTGTGGCAATCATCAAGCACGCTAACCCGTGCGGCATCGCAGTCTCGGATGAGTCCATCGCCGCAGCTCACCGCGCAGCTCACGCATGTGACCCGATGTCCGCATTCGGCGGTGTCATTGCCGTCAACCGCGAGGTCTCCGTTGAGATGGCCGAACAGGTCAAGGACATCTTCACCGAGGTCATCGTCGCTCCGTCCTACGAAGACGGTGCCGTTGAGGTGCTGAAGGCCAAGAAGAATCTGCGTATTCTCGTCGCCGAGTACGAAGCACCGACCACCGAGAACAAGTTTATCTCGGGTGGTCTGCTCACCCAGGATCCGGATACTTACCAGGCAGAGGGTGATAAGCCGGAGAACTGGGAGCTGGCCACCGGCGAGGCATTGAATGCTGAAGAGCTGGCTGAGCTCGAGTTTGCATGGCGCTCCGTCCGCGCTGTGAAGTCCAACGCCATCCTGCTGTCCAAGAACAACGCCACCGTCGGCGTCGGCATGGGCCAGGTCAACCGCGTGGACTCCGCAAAGCTCGCCGTTGAGCGCGCAAATACGCTTGCCGACGGAGAAAACCGTACTCAGGGGGCCTACGCTGCGTCCGATGCCTTCTTCCCGTTCGCTGACGGTCTGCAGGTCCTGATTGATGCCGGTGTGAAGGCAGTTGTCCAGCCAGGTGGTTCCATCCGTGACGAAGAGGTCATAGCTGCTGCCAAGGAAGCTGGCGTCACCATGTACATGACAGGTACTCGTCACTTCTTCCACTAATTCCTTACTGGATTAGGGGCTAACCGCCGCGGTGCTAACTGTCACCTCGGCGGTTTTTCTCTACCCGGACGTGTGGGGACCTGTGGGCGAGGATGTGTGTCTGTTGTCGAGCCGTGGTCTATGTGAACACACGCTGAGGGCAGGCGCTGGTGATAATTATGCAGACGAAATGGCTCCAATGCGTTTAACATAAGGGCTTATGTCACGTAGAACCGAAGCGCGACGGCGTCGAGAAGCAGAGATTCTCTCCGCTGCTGCTGCGATCCTGGCCGACCGAGGGTTTCATCAGACTCGGTTGGAGGATGTTGGCTCCGCTGTCGGCATTTCTGGCCCAGCTCTTTACCGTTACTTCAGCGGCAAGGAAGAGCTGTTGGCGCAGATCCTCATCGATATTTCTATCCGACTTGTCGATGGTGCGCGAGCAGTTCTCGATCGAGCAAAGAGCAATGATTGGGAGCCAGAGGAGACTCTTCGGGGCCTCCTTGCGCATCACGTGCATTTTGCAGTCACGGAGCCCGATCGCATTCGTGTCCAAGAGCGCGAAGGGGGAAATCTGGCGCCAGAGCAGAGCGCAAAAGTGCGTTCCTTGCAGCGTCTTTACATGGTCTTATGGGTGGACGCTCTGCGTGAACTACAGCCCGAACTCACCTCCGACGAGGCGCAGCTTAAAGTCCAGCTCACCGCTGGGTTGATTAACTCTTCCAGGCATGTGCTCAAATGGGCGGGCCCCGAGGCGACAAGGGAAAATGCCTTTGAGATGGCCCTCGCTGCGCTGGGCATTAACAACCAATAATCCGTATTCATTCTTCTGCCGTCTGGCCTCACTGTGCTCAGCAGTGTGAGGTCAGGCGGCTTTGTTGTGCGGTGCAGGGCGCTCACATTCAGTTGAATTCACCCCCGAAACAGATTTCTAGGGGAAACATAAATCTCTATTGGAAACATGTTGCGACCTCGGGGAGAGGTGTGTATTTCAAGCTGCATAAAAGACTTCCGGGGGTGAAAGTGTGGTCTAAGAAACAAAATTTGTTGTGAGGTGACTGGGGTCACATTAATCTTTTCGTCAAGAAAGTTAATAGTCATTAACGGAAAGTATTTCGCCCATGACTCACGCTCCAGCATTGACCAACCGACAGCGCCACGAAGAGCTCGTCGCAGAGCTCAAAGAGCTGCTTAGCACAACAGCACGCGGTGGTTCCGAACGTGCCCGTGCTCGCCATATTTCCCGCGGTAAGCTGCTGCCACGTCAGCGCATCAACCAACTGCTTGACCCCGGCAGCCCTTTCCTTGAGGTCGCACCGCTAGCGGCCCACGAAATGTATGGCGGCAAGGTTCCGGCTGCTGGCGTCATCGCCGGCATTGGCATCATCGAAGGTCGTCGCTGCCTGGTTGTAGCCAATGACGCAACCGTTTCCGGCGGAACGTACTACCCGTTGACTGTCAAGAAGCACCTGCGCGCACAGGAGATTGCCAGCCTTAACCACTTGCCGTGCATTTACCTGGTCGACTCCGGCGGGGCCATGCTTCTCAACCAGGATGAAGTTTTCCCTGATCGCGATCATTTCGGTCGCATTTTCTACAACCAGGCCAACCTTTCCGCTCGCGGGATTCCGCAGATTGCCGCCGTGATGGGATCCTGTACCGCCGGTGGCGCCTATGTGCCGGCGATGAGCGATGAAGCGGTCATTGTGAAAAACCAGGGCACCATCTTCCTGGCAGGCCCGCCACTGGTTAAGGCTGCAACTGGTGAAGATGTCACACCAGAGGAACTCGGTGGCGGCGAACTGCACTCCAAGACCTCCGGCGTTACTGACCACCTCGCGGTTAACGATGCCGACGCACTGCGTCGTGTCCGCGATATCGTCGCAACGCTCCCCAAGGACCCGGAAGTTCCGTGGGACACAGAATCCACCGTCTCGCCGACTCGCAACCAGACCGATCTTTACGATGTCGTCCCCGTCGATGCCAAAGTGCCTTACGACGTTCACGAGGTTATTGAAATTATTGTGGATGGAGGTCAATACCAGGAGTTTAAGGCCGAATTTGGTACGACCCTGGTCACTGCTTTCGCCCGCATCCACGGCCACCGCGTCGGCATTATCGCCAACAACGGCATTCTCTTCGCGGAATCTGCGCAGAAGGGCGCGCACTTCATCGAGCTGTGTGATCAGCGCGGCATCCCACTGGTATTCCTGCAGAACACCACGGGCTTCATGGTTGGTCGCGAATACGAGGCCGGCGGTATCGCAAAGCACGGCGCCAAGATGGTCAACGCCGTGGCTACCACCCGCGTGCCCAAGTTCACCGTAGTCATCGGTGGTGCCTTCGGCGCCGGCAACTACTCCATGTGCGGTCGCGCATATTCGCCGCGCTTCCTCTGGATGTGGCCGAATGCTCGCATTTCCGTCATGGGCGGTCCACAGGCGGCGATGACGCTGTCGACGGTTCGTCGCAACCAGATTGAACGCTCAGGTGAGAGCTGGTCGCAGGAAGAGCAGGAGGAGTTTGAAGCTCCGATCCGCGAGCAGTTTGAGCGCCAGTCGCACTGCTATTACTCATCGGCTCGCCTGTGGGATGACGGTGTCATCGATCCCGCAGATACCCGCCGAATTCTTGGCATGGCCCTCGATGTGGCAAGTGGCGCGCCCCTGGATGAACAGGGCTTCGGCGTCTTCCGCATGTAGTAACCAGCTAAAAACTCTCGACACCGCATTTTCTGGAAAGGAAACACAGGGCACATGACAGCGCACAACACGCAGCCCCACGCAGCTGGCGGCAGCCTGAGTACCGTATTGGTCGCAAACCGCGGGGAGATTGCCTGCCGCATTATTCGAACCCTTCGTGACAACGGAATTCGCTCCGTCGCGGTCTACTCGGATGCCGATGCCGACGCCCCTCACGTCCGCATGGCGGATATGGCCATCCACATTGGCCCATCTCCGGCACGTGAGTCCTACCTGGTTATCGACAAGATTATCGATGCCGCTCGCCGCTGCGACGCAGACGGAATCCACCCCGGTTACGGCTTTCTGTCTGAAAACGCAGACTTCGCGACCGCCTGTGAGGAAGCAGGTATTGAATTCATTGGCCCACCGGCCAGTGCCATCAACACCATGGGTGACAAAATCTCCGCCCGCGCTGCCGTCGAAGCCCGCGATGTTCCCACCGTGCCGGGTCTGTCTCGCCCCGGGCTTAGCGACGAGGACCTCATTGAGGCAGCCCCATCGATTGGCTTTCCGGTACTGATTAAGCCGTCGGCAGGCGGTGGCGGCAAGGGGATGCACCGCGTGGAAAACGCTGCTGACCTGCCGGCTGCGCTCGCGACGGCCCGTCGTGAAGCGGCGGGTGCCTTCGGCGATGACTCCCTGTTCATCGAGCACTTCGTCGACACCCCGCGGCATATCGAGGTGCAGATTCTCGCAGATAAACACGGCAATGTAATCCACTTGGGCGAGCGTGAGTGCTCGCTGCAGCGACGCCATCAGAAGGTCATCGAGGAAGCACCGAGCCCTCTGCTGGATGAGGAAACGCGCAGCGCAATTGGTGAAGCGGCCTGTGACGCGGCCCGCTCGGTCGGCTACGTCGGCGCGGGCACGGTGGAGTTCATTGTGCCGGCGAAGGACCCGTCGTCGTTCTTCTTCATGGAGATGAATACGCGCCTGCAGGTTGAGCACCCCGTGACTGAGCAGGTCACCGGCCTGGATCTGGTGGCGCTGCAGGTTGACATTGCCTCGGGACGCCCACTGCCGGTTGCTCAGGAAGATGTAACTCTCACCGGTCACTCGATTGAAGCTCGCGTGTATGCCGAAGACCCGGCGGCGGGATTCCTGCCCACCGGTGGCACGGTCACACGTGTCGTCGAGCCGAGCGGGGCGGGAATCCGGGTGGATTCCGGCATTGTCGACGGTTCCGAGGTCTCATCTCTCTATGACCCGATGTTGATGAAGATCATCTCCCATGGGGAAAACCGTGAGCAGGCGCTCGAGCGGTTGGACCGAGCGCTCGGAGACACCGTTGTCGCAGGTGTCGGAGTCAATATCGACTTTTGTCGCTACCTGCTGAACGTCCCCGAGGTTCGCGCCGGCGATCTTGATACCGGTCTGCTCGACCGCGTGGCGGAAGGCTTCGCCACCTCCGAAACACCGGACGATGTCTACCTCGCCGCTGCGATGGACTGGCTGACTTCCCGCTTTGAACAAGCCACCGACTCACCGTGGCTGACCCCGGATGGCTGGCGTGCCAGTGCGCCTGCCGCGCAGCGCATTCGCTTTGGGGCAGGGGAGGACTCGCGTCTGATCTCGATTGTGGGCACCCCGGCGAGTGCTGACGTCGTTGTCGGTGACGTAGTCGCAGGTCTGTCGGCCGAAGCGGAGAACGAAGATATCGACGTTCCAGAACCGCGAAATTACAAAGTTTCGGTCTTTCGCGACGGGGAACATCTGCGCATCGTCCGCGACGGAGTCGCACAGCACTTCCTGGTCGAGACCATCGACAATGCGGGGTCGGCGAACCACGAAGAGTACGTCGTCGCCGGTGCCCACGGCACCTGGGTATTGCCCCGCACCGAGGTAGTCACCACCGGTGCCGAAGCCGATGCAGGCGGCTCTGGCGTCATCCAAGCTCCGATGCCCGGCGCGATTATCGCGTTGGCGGTGGAGGAGGGAGCCCGCGTCGAAGCTGGTGAGGCTCTGTTGGTCATGGAGGCCATGAAGATGGAGCACACTCTCACTGCCGAAATTGCAGGTGAGGTTAGCTTCACCGTCGCGCCGGGCGATCAGGTCGCCGGTGACCAGCAGCTGGCCGTCATCACCGTGGCCGAAGCCGAAGAATAAAAGCCCACACAAAACGCACCAATCAGGTCCTACACCTACAAAATCTTTAAGGAGCACTCATCATGTCCGAAAGCACCAAGATTGCAACCGCCATCCTCGACGACGAATACGTGGAACTGCAGAAAGTAGTTCGCGAATTTGCCAACGAAGTTGTCGATCCGGTTTCCGCCGAGCACGACCGCAACCACACCTTCCCGTACGAGATTGTCTCGCAGATGGGAGAAATGGGCCTGTTCGGTCTGCCATTCCCTGAGGAAGTCGGTGGCATGGGCGGCGACTACCTGTCCTTCGGTATCGCTCTGGAGGAGCTGGCTAAGGTCGATCAGTCGGTCGCTATCACCCTGGAAGCGGGCGTTGGCCTAGGTGCCATGCCGATCTTCCACTTCGGCAATGACAAGCAGAAGGAGACCTACCTGCCCGAGCTGACTGCTGGTAAGAAGCTCGCCGGTTTTGGTCTCACCGAGCCGGATGCAGGTTCCGACGCCGGTGCCACCCGCACCAACGCCCGTGAAGACGGCGATGATTTCGTCATCAACGGTGCCAAGCAGTTCATCACCAACTCCGGCACGGATATTACTTCGCTGGTTACTGTCACCGCAGTCACCGGCCAGAAGGACGATGGAAAGAAGGAGATTTCTACCATCATCGTCCCGAGTGGCACGGAGGGCTTTGTCGCGGAACCGGCTTACGACAAGGTCGGTTGGAATGCCTCCGACACCCACCCACTGACCTTCACCGATGTCCGCGTCCCCCAGGAGAACCTGCTGGGCACCCGTGGACGCGGCTTCGCTAACTTCCTGTCCATCTTGGCGGAGGGCCGAGTCGCGATTGCAGCGCTTGCCACCGGTGCCGCCCAGGGCTGTGTCGATGAGTCGGTCCGTCACGCCAAGGAACGTCAGTCCATGGGCCGTGCAATTGGCGAGTATCAGGCTGTTTCCTTCAAGATCGCACGAATGGAAGCGCGTGCGCATGCCGCACGCATGGCGTGGTACGACGCAGCCGCAAAGATGGCCGCGGGCGCAGATTTCCGTCGTGAAGCGTACATCGCCAAGATGATCGCCTCCGAGGCAGCGATGGACAACGCGCGCGACGCGACACAGATTTTCGGTGGCTACGGATTCATGAACGAGTACCGCGTGGCACGTCACTACCGCGACTCCAAGATTCTGGAGATTGGCGAGGGCACCACCGAAGTTCAGCTCATGCTGATCGCACGTGGATTGGGGCTGTAAAAATGGCTGACAACAACGCAACCGAAGTCACCCACGACGTCGTCCAGCGCGGACTGTGGTTCGAAGAGTACGAGGTCGGCGCGCGCTACCTGCACCGTCCGGGGCGAACCGTCACTGAAACCGATGACGTCCTCTTCACGACGCTGACCATGAACACCCAGCCACTGCATCTGGATGCGCACTGGTCGAGCCAGCAGCCGGGATTCGGCGGCGAGCGTCTGGTCAACTCCATGTGGACGCTGTCGACGGTTGTCGGGCTGTCCGTCGGGCAGCTGACGCTCGGCACCATCGTCGCCAACCTCGGCTTCACCGAAGTGGCGTTTCCCGCACCGATGTTCCACGGCGACACCCTGTATGCAGAGACCGTCTGCCGTAACAAGCGTCGGTCCAAGTCTCGCCCCAACCAGGGCATTGTCGAGCTCGAGCACATCGGTCGCAATCAGGACGGCACGATCGTCTGCCGCGCCGTCCGGTCCACGCTCGTCCAATGCGCACCGACTTCGCTTGACGACGGCTCCGAGAACGCAGCTTCAGCGGGGAAGTGAGTGGCTCATGTCTACGCATAAATCCTGGCAGCCGCTGGGCCCTGCAATTCTGTTTGCGCCGGCAGACAGGCCGGAACGATTCGCTAAAGCTGCTGACCGTGCCGACATGGTGATTCTGGACCTGGAGGACGGCTGTCGCGCAGAAAACCGTGAGGCTGCCCGCGAGGATATCGCCTCCTGTGACCTCGACCCGGCCCGCACGATTGTGCGTGTCAATCCACCGGAGGTTGAGGACTACGCAGCGGATATTGACATGCTGCGTGGCACCGCTTTCCGCCAGGTGATGCTGCCCAAGGCTTCCTCGGCTCAGCAAGTGGATGAGTTGGTAGCGGCACTGGGGGAGAAGACCCAGGTCATTGCCCTTATTGAAACTCCGCTTGGGGTCATGCGCGCCGAAGAGCTGGCGCAGGCCGATGGTGTCGTTGCACTGTTCTGGGGCGCAGAGGACCTGGTGGCGGGATTGGCGGGAACGTCATCACGCTTTAGCGAAGCAGAGGCTGCACTCGCGCCGGGCCGTATCCATGCGGGTAGCTACCGCAGTGTGGCGGTACATACCCGCAGCCACGTTCACCTGGCTGCAGCGGCGCACGGTAAGGCCAGTCTGGATTCCATCTACGTCAATATCTCCGACGCAAATGGGCTAGCTGCGGAGGCCGCAGATGCCGCTGCGTTGGGATTTGCCGCCACCGTCTGTATCCACCCCGGTCAGGTCCCGACAATCCGCCAGGCTTACCGCCCCAGCGACGAGGAGATTGACTGGGCGCGTCGGCTCTTGGCGGAAGCGGAAGAGAACACCGGTGCCTTCAGCTTTGACGGCCAGATGGTGGATGCGCCGCTCTTCCGTCAAGCAGAAGCCATTGCTCGGCGAGCTGCTGTAACCGGTTAGTCCCACAGCCGGTAACGACCACTGATTTATCCCCCTAAAGAACACATTTTCCTCTCACACACTCTGCACTCTGCGGAGTCACTTAAACCAAGGAGATCTCCCCATGACCGCGACATTGAAGAACCACGCAGAACAGCGCACTGCTGATCCTTCGAAGCTGCCGGAGGGCTTCACCACTGTGCCGGCACCATACGGCAAGGATGTTGTCGATGCCGATGGCAACAAGATGAGCCACGTGTTCGGCGCCGGTGTCGAGCAAGGTGCCGCTCCACTTCGCGATGAGACCCTCGGTGAGAATCTGCGTGCGATTGTGGAGAAATTCCCTTCCCGCGACGCCGTCGTTGACGTCTACGCGGATGTCTCCTTTACCTTTGAGCGTTTCTACAACCGAGTTCTGCGCCTGGCCAGCGCTTTCATCCGGGAGGGCTACCGTCCAGGAGACCGCATCGGCATTTGGTCCACAAACCGCTGGGAGTGGACCGTGGTGCAGTACGCCTGCCACCACATCGGCCTGGTGCTGGTCAACATCAACCCGGCTTACCGCCAGCACGAGCTGAACTACGTGCTGGAAAAGGCAGGTGTGCGTATGGTGTTTGCCGCTCGCCGCTACAAGGACTCCGATTACCGAACTATGCTGATCGAGGCCTCCAAGCAGCGCGGTGTGCGCTTGGACAAGGTCATTTACTTCGGTTCGTCCGAATGGTACGAGCACATGCACAGCGAAATCGACGACCTGAGCGAGTACACCTCCCAGCTGAAACCGGATGATCCGATCAACATCCAGTTCACCTCAGGCACGACAGGCTTTCCCAAGGGCGCTACGCTAACGCACCGCAACCTGCTGAACAATGGATACTTCATCGGTGAGCTATTGGGCTACACCGAGACCGACCGCATCTGCGTGCCGGTGCCGTTCTTCCATACCTTCGGCATGGTGATTGGCACCTTCGCCGCCTTCACCCACGGTGCCGCTATTGTCATCCCGGCCCCGTCGTTTAAGGCGCGTGAAACACTCAAGGCTGTGCACTCGGCCAAGGCCACCAGCCTCTACGGCGTGCCGACGATGTTCATCAATGAGCTTGAAGAAGCTCATGATCAGGAGGAATACGGATCCCCCTACGACCTGTCGCTCCTGCGCACAGGAGTGATGGCAGGTACCTCGTGCCCGTCGAAGACCATGCGTGATGTGATGGATAAACTCAATATGCGCGAGATTGCCATCTGTTACGGCATGACGGAGACCTCGCCGGTGTCCTTCCAGACCCGCGCAGATTCTCCTCTGGAAAAGCGCGTCAACACCGTCGGCCAGATTATGCCGCACTTGGAAGCCCGCATCATTTGTGAAGAAACGGGTGAGACGCTGCCGCGAGGCGAACAGGGCGAGGTTGTCGTTCGCGGTTACTCCGTTATGAAGGAGTACTGGGAGCACCCGGAAAAGACCGCCGAGGCCATCGACGCCGACGGTTGGATGCACACCGGCGACTTGGGTGTGCTTGACGACGAGGGCTACCTGTCCATCACCGGACGTATTAAGGACATGCTCATCCGTGGCGGTGAGAACATCTACCCGCGCGAAATTGAAGAGTTCCTGTTCACCCACCCGGCTGTCGTCGATGCGCAGGTCATCGGTGTGCCGGATGACAAGTACGGCGAAGAGATTATGGCATGGGTAATTCTGCACGACGATGTGGAAGACTTCACCGCTGACGATGTGGCGGCCTTTGCCCACGGCAAGCTGTCGCGTCACAAGATTCCGCGCTACGTCCACGTCGTCGAGGAGTTCCCGATGACCGCGTCGGGCAAGGTCCGCAAGGTCGAGATGCGTGAGATGGCTCCGCGAATCCTGGGCTGGGTGTAGAAGAATGTCAAAAACAACTGATCAGACCGGCCGTGAGCTTGTCGCAGGCCTTGTCACTGATGGAATGACCCTGGCAGTTGGCGGCTTTGGCCTGTGTGGTGTGCCATATACCCTCATCGAAGGCGTGCGCGACTCCGGGGCAAAAGACCTCACCATCGTGTCCAACAACATGGGCATTGACGGTACTGGGCTCGGCATTCTGTTGGAGAACAAACAGGTGGCAAAGGTAGTGGCCTCCTACGTCGGCGAGAACAAGGAGTTTGCCCGCCAGTACCTCGAAGGAGAAATCGAGGTGGAGTTCACCCCTCAGGGAACTCTGGCTGAGCGGCTTCGCGCAGGGGGCGCAGGTATTCCGGCGTTCTACACCGCAACCGGCGTCGGCACGCTCGTTGCAGAGGGCAAGCCCCACGCCGACTTCGACGGGCAGACCTACGTGCAGGAGCGTGGCATCGTTGCCGACATTGGCCTGGTGCACGCCTACCACGGCGATATCGACGGCAACCTTGTCTATCGCCGGACCGCGCAGAACTTCAACCCACTGTGTGCAGCATCCGGCAGGGTGACCGTTGCGGAGGTGGAGCACTTGCTTGGCCGCGGTGAGATCGACCCGGATCTGGTGATGACTCCGGGTGTGCATATCCAGCACATCGTCCGCGGTGACGGCCGCGAGAAGCTCATTGAAAAGCGCACAACTCGGCAACGCAATACCGATTCCAGCCACGATGCCGGTGACGCGGCAGCAGGGGAGGAGATTTAAATGGCACCTGCGAAGACAATTATGGACAAGGGCTGGAGCCGTGACGAGATGGCACAGCAGGCCGCCGAAGAGCTGCGCGATGGCGACTATGTGAATCTGGGTATCGGCATTCCGACACTGGTGGCAAACCATATTCCCGAAGGTGTGCGTGTTCTGCTGCAGAGTGAAAACGGAATTTTGGGAATGGGCGCCTTCCCATATGAAGGTGAAGAGGACGCCGACCTTATCAATGCGGGTAAGCAGACCGTGACATTGGTGCCGGGCGCGGCAATCTTCGACTCCGCCACCAGCTTCGGCATGATTCGCGGCGGTGCTGTGAAAATGGCCGTGTTGGGTGCAATGGAGGTTAGCCAGTGCGGTGACCTGGCCAACTGGATGATTCCGGGAAAGATGGTAAAGGGCATGGGCGGCGCGATGGACTTAGTCGCTGGTACCCCTCGAGTGGTGGTTTTGACCGATCACGTTTCCAAAGATGGCAAACCAAAATTGGTAAAAGCCTGCGAACTGCCCCTCACAGGTGCAAAAGTAGTGAAAAGGATTATTAGCAACCTGGGAAGCTTCGATGTCGCTGATGATCACCTGGTGCTACGCAGGCTGGCACCTGGGGTGACGCTGGCCGATATCGAGGCCAACACCGAAGCCGCATACGTGGTTGACCTCGAGAATTAAATACGCAGCAATCATGGTCAGTCCACACTCATCAGATTTGACTTAGGAGAATCCATCCATGAGTAACCTTCCAGCTCCCAGCCCGAATGATGTCGTTATCCTCGCCGGTGCCCGCACCCCGCAGGGCAAGCTGCTCGGCCAGCTGGCACCGCTTACTTCCGTTGAACTCGGCGCACATGCTGTCAAGCACGCTGTCCAGCGTTCCGGCGTTGCCCCGGAAGAGGTTCAGCACGTCGTTCTGGGCCAGGTGATTCTCGCAGGTGCTGGCCAGAACCCGGCCCGACAGGTCGCCATTAAGGCAGGTCTGCCATGGAATACGACCGCTGAGATCGTTAACAAAGTCTGCCTCTCGGGCCTAAACGCGGTCATTCACGCCGCTCGCTTGATTCGTCTCGGTGATGCAGACGTCGTTGTTGCAGGTGGTCAGGAGTCCATGACGCACGCTCCGCACGTTGCACGCGGTGTTCGTCAGGGCAAGTCCTTCGGTGCGCTGAAGCTGGAGGACACCTTGGAGCGCGACGGTCTGGTCGACTCCTTCGATGGTGTGTCCATGGGTACGCTTACCGACGGTCCGAACAGCGACCTCGGCATTAGCCGCGAGCAGCAGGACGAGGTTGCGGCCGCTTCTCACCAGCGTGCGGCTAAGGCGCAGGAAGACGGTATTTTCGCGCAGGAAATCGCTCCAATCGAGATTCCGCAGCGCAAGGGTGACCCGGTAGTTGTCGACACCGACCAGGGCATTCGCCCGGAGACCACGGTGGAGACCCTGGCTAAGCTGCGCCCGGTCTTCCTGAAGGAAAACGGCACCATCACTGCCGGTAACTCCTCGCCGATTTCCGACGGTGCCGCAGCAGTTGTGCTGGCATCGCGTGCTTACGCAGAAAAGCACGGACTGGACTACCTCGCAGTTGTGGGCAAGGCTGGCCAGACCGCAGGTCCGGATAACTCCCTGCACGCTCAGCCTGCGGACTCTTTGAAGGAGGCCCTGCGTCGCGCTGAGTGGGACGCGCAGGAGCTCGACTTCATCGAGATCAACGAGGCATTTGGTGCGGTGGCCGTCAAGTCCCTGCGTGAGCTGGACTACCCGCTGGAGAAGACCAACATCCACGGTGGCGCGATTGCCCTCGGCCATCCGATTGGCTGCTCTGGTGCCCGCCTGACTCTGACCGCTGCGATGGAGCTGAACCGTCGCGGTTCGGGTCGCGCTGGTGTGTCCCTGTGCGGTGGCGGCGGTCAGGGCGATGCGCTGCTGCTGTACCGCGACTAATCGCGAAAGGCTGAAAAACTCAGCAAGCCCGCGTTGTGGTTTCCACTCTATGGATGCCACAACGCGGGTTTTGTTGTCTCCTGGGGGAGCCCCTGCGCGAAGGTGATTCGAGTTTTCAATTAGGTTAGGAGCTATGACAGGCTTTAGCTCCCTCGATGGTGAACAGACCTTCCCTTGGCTTCCCTCTGGCCCGGCGCTACTCTTCGCCCCGGCTGACCGTCCGGAACGTTTCCAGAAAGCTGCTGAACGATCGGACATGGTCATCATTGACCTGGAAGACGGCGCTGCCGTTGACAATCACGAGCAGGCACGTGCGAACATCATCAACAATCCGCTCGACCCGGAGACGACTATTCTTCGGATCACCGGTCCCGGGACTCCGACCTTCGCGGAGGATGTCGCCTTTGCCCGTGCATGTGATTACGACATCGTCATGGTGCCCAAGATTCGAGACTCCATCCCCGCAGAGCTCGGAGGGTTGAAGATCATCGCGATGATTGAAACCCCGCAGGCCATGATTAATATCCAGCAGATTGCCACGCACCCGGACGTTGTGGGTCTGTTCTGGGGTGCCGAAGACCTGACCGCCGAACTCGGTGGGGCGTCCTCGCGTCAGAGTGTGGATGAAAACCCTCGTCGCCATTACCGCGATCCGCAGCGATTGGCTCGTGCACTCGTTCAGGTGCATGCAGCTGCAGCGGGTATTGCCGCCATTGATGCCGTTCATACCGACTTTCGCGATGAGCGCGGCCAGTATCTAGAGGCTCTCGATGCCGTGGGCTGTGGTTTCTTGGCTACGGCCTGCATCCACCCGGCCATGGTGCCGCCGGTGCGCAAGGCATATAAGCCGTCGGACGCAACGCTCGCCCGCGCCCGGAAGATTGTCGATTACGCAGGTACGCACACTGGCGCCTTCCAGCTCGATGGCGAGATGATTGACGCGCCCGTCGTAAAGCAAGCGGTGGCAGCGCTCGCGCGTGCGGGAATTACGGAGTAACTAGCGACGGGATTTCGCCAGGTTCTCGGTGACCTTCCGGTCGATACGGCCGAAGTTGTAGTACGCAGCACAAGCGCCTTCGGGAGAGACCATGCAGGTGCCGATGGGGGTTGCCGGGGTGCAGGCGGTGCCGAAGACCGCGCATTGCCACGGCTTGATGTGGCCGGTGAGCACAGATCCGCATTCGCAGGTCACGGGGTCTGGGATACGGCGCCCCGGCACCTGGAAACGGCGCTCGGCGTCGAATGCTGCGTATTCCTCAGAGATGCCGAGGCCGGAGTTTTCAATCCAGCCGAGACCACGCCACTCGAAGGTGTCGCGGAGGGAAAAGACGCGGTCCATAAGTTTCTGCGCGGTGGTGTTGCCGGAGGAGCGCACAACGCGCGCGTACTGGTTGTCCACCCGCGACTTACCGGCAGCAACGTCGCCGCTGACGAATTGATCTAGCAGCATGACGACGGCCTGGAGCACATCCAATGGCTCAAAACCGGTGACAGCCACTGGCAGATTGAACTCGCGCGGCAGGAACTCAAAGGCGTCCGTGCCGGTGGTTGTAGCCACGTGACCTGGGCCGATGAAACCATCGACCTTGGTTTCGCCGCCGTTGACGATGGCGCGCAGTGGCGGCTCGATGAGTACGTGGTTGGAAAATCCGGAGAAGTTTTCCACTCCCTGCCGGCGCGCGGCCTCAATGGTCACGGCAGTCGACGGGGCGGTTGTCTCAAACCCAACGGCGAAGAAAACGACCTGCTTATCGGGGTTATCGGTGGCGATCTTCAGCGCGTCGAGAGGCGAGTAGACAAAGCGCACATCGGCGCCGCGCGCACGTGCCTGCATCAGCGACGTTTCGGACCCCGGCACGCGCATCATGTCGCCGAAGGTCGTGAAAATGACGTCTTCCTGCTGTGCCAGCCAAATGGCATCGTCGACGCGACCCATGGGGATGACGCAGACGGGGCAGCCGGGCCCGTGGATCAGCTCGATGTTTTCGGGTAGGAGGTTTTCCAAGCCGTAACGGTAAATGGTGTGCGTGTGCCCGCCACAGACTTCCATCAGCGCGATGGGCTTCTCCAGCTTGGTGGCCTCGCGTTCAATGCGTGCGAGCAGCTTCTTCGCAGCGGCGGGATCGCGGAATTCGTCAACGTATTTCATGGTGCCGTCCAGCCCCTCAGTTGATCTGTGACGATGAGAAGGATTCCAGCTCATCCTCGTAAGTGTCGCCGCCTAGCTGTTTGATTTGCTGGAGCGAAAGTCTGGCTTCTTCCTCGTCGATCTTGCTCATGGCGAAACCGACATGTACGAGAACCCAGTCACCGGCGGTGAGGTTCTCGTCAACAAGTAAATCGGTGGAAATCATGCGTGCGACGCCACCAATTTCCACTGTTGCACGGGCAGCATCGTGGACTTCTGTGATGACGGCAGGGACACCAAGACACATACGCTTCTCCTCGTTTGCAATACTTATCGAGACTACCATCAGAGGCAGCGAACCTCGTTTTCGAAGGACGAGTGACGTAAGCAGTTTTGTCCGCCACCAGCTGTGAAGTTAGGGATAGTGAGCATGCAGCCGAAGAATCGTCTGAACACCAACGAAGCCAAGGTAAACACCAATATTGGTCGCGTTCGGGCACGTCCGTTCAGGCTTCTCGACGACTACGTCACCTTGCAACACGGCTCCGGTGGAAAGGCCTCCGCAGCTCTGGTTGAACAGGTCTTTTTCGACGCCTATGGCAATGAAATTTTAGGGCAGGGTGGCGACTCCGGGCTGTTCGCTGCCGAAGCCGTCGTCGAGGCTGCGGCAGCTTCTGCACATGGTGGGGCGCGGTTGGCAATGTCCACCGACTCCTATGTGGTCAATCCCATCGAGTTCCCGGGCGGCAACATCGGGGATTTGGCCGTCAACGGCACGATTAACGATCTAGCGGTAGCTGGAGCCAGGCCCCTGGCGCTGACCGCATCGTTCATTCTGGAAGAGGGGCTGGAGATTGCGACTCTGCGCCGCATTGTGGCGAGTATGCGCGTCGCTGCCGATGCCGCAGGGGTGAGCATCGTCGCCGGCGACACCAAGGTTGTGCCGAAGGGCGCAGGTGACCAGGTCTACATCACCACGGCCGGGGTGGGCGTGGTCCGCGGCGACTACGCCGGTGCCGCTACGGAAGGATCTGTCTACGCAAACATCGAGGCCGGAGACCGCATCCTCGTCTCCGGTCCAATCGCCGATCACGGCATGGCCGTCATGCTCGCCCGCGGCGACTTGGCTCTGGCCGCGCCTATCGAGTCCGATACCCGTGCCGTCAACGGCCTGGTCGAGGCACTACTTGAAGCTGCCCCCGGCACTCGCTGGATGCGCGATGCCACCCGCGGCGGCCTCGGCACGGTCGCCAACGAGCTCGCCCGTGGCACCGGTCTTGGTGTCGTGCTTGACGACGAATCCATTGCAGTCCGTGACATGACCCGTGGCGCCTGTGACATGCTTGGCATCGATCCGCTCTACGTCGCCAATGAAGGTACCTTCGTCGCCGTTGTCCCCGCCGAGCAATCCGAGGCAGCGCTCAGTGCACTCCACGCAGCCGGGGCTTCCGAGGCTTGTGATATCGGCTCCATCGAGGACGAGCCCGCCGCTTCCGTGGTACTGGTCACCGGATTCGGTGGCACCCGCATGGTGGACATGTTGGTCGGCGACCCGCTGCCGCGCATCTGCTAGACATCCATGCCCGTTGCCGCCAGCAGGCGGCCGGCCACCGCCTGACCAAGACTCAATCCGCCATCGCCCGGCGGCACAATTTGATGCTGCAACAGAGTAATGCCCTCAGCTGCAACTTCGCGCCGCAGCAGCTCCATCAACAGCGCATTATTCGCGCAACCCCCGCTGACGCCGACAACATCGGTGCCGGCTTCCTCCGCAGCCTGCACCAATCGCTTGCCGACGACACCCGCGACCCCACCGTGAAACACAAATGCGGCCTGCTCAGCGTCAGGCGAAGCTACCGCCTCCCGAATGACGTCCTGGAAGGGCACTGGCTTGGTCTCTGAACTGACCGCTCCAAGCGCTTCCGCATGTGACCTCACGTAGCGAGTCGCCGCTGCCTCCAACTCCATGGCCGCTTGCGCCTCGTAGCTGATGGCTCCGCCACCGCGCCAGCGAGGAAGCAGCAGTGCTGCGGCGGCATCGAATATGCGGCCGAGAGAAGAAGTTTGCACTGTGCCAACTCCCGTCGCCAACTGGCTTTTAACCAGGGCTACTTCGCGCTCGTTGGAGAGATTGCGCAGGAGGTGGTCGTCGTCAAGCTCCCATGCGTGAGTGAGACCGAGGGCGAGCCTCCACGGGTGTGTGACGGCACGATCGCCGCCGACCAACGGGAAAGATGGGCAGTGCCAGGTGCGTTCCCAGTTTGCGGAACTGCGACTGAGCGTGAGGATCTCGCCGCCCCAGATGGTGCCATCAGTGCCGTAGCCGGTGCCGTCGAGGGTGGCGACGACGGCGCGACCCGCATTGGGGGAGAGGAGACGGTGCTCCGCGAGTAGGGAGAGCGCGTGTGCGAAGTGGTGCTGAACTGCGAGGAGTTCGATGTCGTGCTCGGCGGCGAAGCGTTCGGCGAAGGTGGTAGTGGCGTAGCCCGGATGAAGATCGCAGACGACAATTTTCGGGGTCGCATCGCGCATGGAAAGGAGCTGGTCAACTGCTCTCTGGTAGGCCTTCTGGCTGGCCCACGAACCCATGTCGCCAATGTGCGCAGAGACGTGAGCGAGGTCCCCATGCGCGATAGCGAAAGTGTTCTTCAGCTCTCCGCCGGTCGCGAAAATGGTGGGTTGGGACGTGCTCCGGGCGCTGGTGCCAGGGCCAGGGCCAGTGCCAGGGCCAGGGCCAGTGTGGCTACGAGAATCGGTGGGCGTGATTGAAACGGGGACGGGAGCGAAGCCGCGGGACCGGCGCGATGGGGCGGTGCCGATGAAAACCGAATCTTCAACGGGTACGTGGATTTCGCGGTCGTGGAGGATGAAAGCGTCGGCGATGTGACCGAGCTTCTTCAGCGCGTCGGCATTGTCGGTACAGACGGGCTCGCCACTGAGGTTGCCGCTGGTGACCACGAGCGGGCGATCGCAAAGCAGCAGGTGAATGCCTGAGTACGGAAGCATAATCCCGAAGCTGTCGAGGCCCGGTGCGATGAGATTGGAAAGCGGCCCCGACCGCTGCTTCGGTGCAATCACAATCGGTGCCTCAGGGGAGTCGAGGAAACGCTTCTCCTGCTCAGTTAACTCAACCAGTTGGGCAGCGGTGTCAACAGTGGGGGCCATTACCGCTAACGGTTTGTCGGGTCGACGTTTGCGCATCCGTAGTTTCTCGCAGGCAGCGTCATTGGTGGCATCGCAGACCAGGTGAAAACCACCAATACCTTTGACGGCGAGCAGGGCGCCGTCGTCAAGCAGTGCGTGTGCGCGACGAAAGAGCGCGAGAACCTCCTCGCGGGAGGTGGCGGTGGCGGTGCCGCCTGCATCGTGCCAGCTCAGACGCGGGCCACAGTCGAAGCAGCTGATTGGCTGAGCGTGATAGCGGCGGTCGGTGGGGTCGGTGTACTCGCGCTCGCACGGGGTGCACATCGGAAAGGCCGCCATAGTGGTGCGCGGGCGGTCGTAGGGCAGTTCAGTGATGATGGACAGGCGCGGTCCGCAGTTGGTGCAGGAGATGAAAGGGTAGAGGTAGCGCGGGTTGGTAGGGTCGAAAAACTCACGGCGGCAGTCCGGGCACAGTGCAGTGTCGGGCGGAAGCAGTGCGCGGCCGGAGTAGCTGTGGCGAGAGGGCACGATGGTGAACTCGCGCTCATGGCCCAGTGTCGCGATGTGCTCGGCGGAGTGATTGATGATGCGGGCAAGCGCCGGCAGTTCGGTGAAAAGCTGGCTGCGTAAGGCAGCGAGGGCGTCCGGTGGGCCTTCTACCTCGATGAATACGCCCTGCTCATCGTTGCCACAGAAGCCGACGAGACCCGCGCGCCGGGCGATGGTGGCGACAAAAGGGCGGAATCCGACCCCCTGGACGATACCTTCGATACGCCAGCGAATGCGTTGAATACTCGTACCCATCCCCGCCCCGGTCGCGCCTGCCTTTTCCATGCATTCAACTTTACGTAAGCGGCTCGGGTCCGTTCGCACTGCTAGTTTGGAGATTGTGCACGAAGTAGCGTTGAGCATGCAGTTAGCGAAGGTTGTCACGAGAGCAGCCGAAGGTCGAACTGTACGCACTGTGCACCTGCGGATAGGCGCTCTACGGCAGGTTGTGCCAGAAACCCTTTCATACGCGTGGGATTTCGTCAGTCACGATACCGGTTTGGGGGACGCGAAATTGGATATTGACTGGGTACCTGCGGTTGTCGAATGCGCGCACGGGCATCGCGAACAGGTGGGGCCACTCGATGGCCTGCTGTGCCCCACGTGCGGAAAGCCAGGACGCGTAATCTCGGGGGAAGAGTTCACAATCGTCGACATCGACGTCGACACGCACAAGTAGGAAAGACGGTTTTATCATGGGACGTTTCCACCGGCATGACGGCGATGACGCACACCACCATCACCACCATCATCATGACCACGACCATGACCACCATCACGGCCATGACCACGTTCATCTCGCCGATCCCGATGACACTAGCCACGGCGACCATTCGGGTTATGAAACCGGCGTGGAACGCGTGACCATCCTCGAGGACATCTTCAGCGAAAACGACCATCGCGCGGAGCATAATCGCGAGCTGCTTGCTGAACATGGCGTGGAAGCCATCAACCTGATGAGCTCCCCGGGCTCAGGCAAGACTGCGCTGTTGGAGAAGACACTGGCGGCTGCGCAGGGAAAGCTGCGCGTCGGCATTATCGAGGGTGATATTGAGACGGCTCTCGATGCCGACCGCCTGGAGGGTTACGGGGCACAGATTTCGCTGCTGAACACGGGCAACGGATTCGGTGGTGAATGCCACTTGGACGCCCCGATGGTCTCCCGCGCGCTCGAGGGGCTGGATTTGGCCACGCTTGACCTGGTCATGATTGAAAATGTGGGAAACCTTGTCTGTCCGGCTGAGTTTGAGGTCGGCGAGACTCGCAAGGCAATGGTCTACTCCATCACCGAGGGGGAGGATAAGCCGGTCAAGTACCCGGTGATGTTCCGCTCTGTACAGGTGGTGGTTATCAACAAGATGGACCTTGCCCCGTACCTTGACTTCGACATGGAGCTCTTCCGCGCCAACCTGGAAAAGGTCAATCCAGGCGTGAAGGTGATTGAGGTCTCCGCTAAGACCGGGGAGGGCATCGACGAATGGCTCCGTTGGGTCAACCCTGCGCTGGTTGATTAAGCGCGCGCCGGGGGCCGTCGTGAAGCAATGGGGGCGTCACGGCATGCTTGACGACGGCCCCGTTACCCCCCCCCTCGCTTCGCTCCACCTTAGTGGGGGATAGGTGATATCCCGCTGTAATCTGCGGCGGTTTTTCACGTTCACTACCTGTACCTGGAGCTATATTTACGCAACATTTATCTTGCATATTATTTTGTTATAACCGCAGCGCAGCACCATTATTCAGGTTGTTCTTAGGTCGCTATACTTGGCCATGTATAGGCAATGGGCCTTGGTAGTTGTAAAACCTCGAAACCAATATTCCTAATAACTAAGCAGAAGGCGCAGCGAAAAAATGATTAGTGGCGCGAATTGGCAGGAAGGGACCCTCGGCGAAAACCTCGCTAGAGCTGGTGTCTCACGGCGCAGTTTCATGAAGTTTTGTGGCACTATGGCGGCAATTTTTGCCGCCGGAACTCCGAATGTCGGTGAGGCTGCGGCGCAGTCACTGACTCCCTCGGCGGAGGAAATCGCAGATAAGCTCTCGGCTGTAAAGAAGCCGAAGGTGGCTTGGCTGCAGTTGCAGGAATGTACCGGATGTATGGAATCCGTATTGCGTTCCGGAGGCACCACTGCTGAAGATGTGGTGCTGAACCTGGTTTCGATGGACTACAACGAGCTGCTCATGGCACCGTCCGGGCATGCGGCTGAAAAGGCTTTGGACGACATGAATGCCGAGGATCACATTCTGGTGGTCAATGGCTCGATTCCGACCGGCGAGAACGGTGCGTACTGCACCATTGGCGGTAAGTCGGCAGAACAGGTGCTGCTCGAGGCTGCTGAGAAGGCCACGGCAATCCTGGCCGTTGGTGCCTGCGCAGTCTGGGGTTCTGTCCAGGCTGCTAAGCCGAATCCGACCGGTGCCAAGGGTGTCGATGAGATTATCAAGGACAAGCCGGTGATTAACGTCTCTGGTTGTCCGCCGATTGGTGAGGTGATTACGGCCACCCTGACGTACGTACTCACTTATGGCAAGACACCGGAGGTCGACGCTGAGGGGCGGCCAAAGTTTGCCTATGACCAGCGTATTCACGACTCCTGCCCGCGTCGCGCGCATTACGATGCCGGTCAGTTCGTGAAAACCTTCGACGACGAAGGCGCACGAAACGGCTGGTGCCTTTACGAGGTCGGCTGTAAGGGGCCATCCACGTTTAGCCCATGCCCAATCGTGCAGTGGAACCTTAAGTCCGGTTGGCCAATTGGTGCTGGTCACCCATGTATTGGCTGTACTGAGAAGGACTTCTTCGACCAGTTCACTCCGTTCTACGACAAGCTGCCGGGAATCCCGGGTATTGGAGTGGAGTCCAGCGTGAACACGGTCGGCGTTGGACTGCTGGCTGCCACTGCCGCAGGTGCCGCGGTCCATGGCGGACTCACACTGGTGAAGGAACTGAAGATAAGGCGCTCCAACGGCGAAGAAAAGGTGTTGGCTGCGTTTGGTGGTGTGGAAGGCCGGAAGCCACCGATGGTCGACCTTCCTTCAAACGCACCAGGCACGCAGAGCGAGACAGCATCCGATTCGAAGGACAACTAAGGGGGCATAGGACATGGCTACGGAAAAAGTTGTAATCGACCCGATTACCCGAATCGAGGGACACCTTCGCATTGAGCTGGAACGCGAGGGAGACCAGATCAAAACCGCGTGGAGTGAGACTACTCAGTTCCGCGGTATCGAAACCATTGTGAAAAACCGCGATCCTCGCGATGTCTGGGCATTCGTTGGTCGTATCTGTGGTGTGTGCACGGGTACTCACTCGGTGGCGTCCATTGCCGCTGTCGAAGATGCCATTGGCTCGACACCGCCCCCGCAGGCACGTCGTATTCGCGACCTGGTGATTGGCTCGCAGGAGATTCACGACCACGTCGTGCACTTCTACCATCTTCACGGTCTGGACTGGATTGATGTCACGAAGGCTCTCGAGGCAGATCCGAAGAAGACCGTTGAGTTCGCGCAGTCGATCGGCTCGACGTGGAAGGGCAACAACGAAGAAACCTTCGCCCGGGTCAAGGAGACCGTGCAGGGCATTGTGGACTCCGGCCAGCTGTCCATCTTCACCGGCGGCTACTGGGGACATGAGGACTACCGCTTGCCGCCTGAGGCCAACCTGATGGCAGTGTCGCACTACCTCGACGCCTTGGCTTTCCAGCGCTCTATCATCCGCATTAACACCGTCTTCGGCGGTAAGAATCCACACCCGAACTTCCTGGTCGGAGGCATGGCGTGCTCCATCGACCCGGAACGCTCTGAGACGGTCAACCAAGTCGGCATTGATCAGATCAAGTCCTGGATCGACGAGATTGTGGAGTTCGTCAATGACTGCTTCTACCCAGATGCAGTCGCCATCATGAGCGTTTACAAGGACTACTTCGACATCGGTCGCTCCTCCGACAGCTTCCTGGCGGTAGGCATGGCCGGCGCCACTTACTCCGGCGACCCGGCTAAGTCCCGTGTCCAGACCGTGCATCCAGACATCAAGCCCGGTGTCATTCTCGACGGTGACTACACCAAGCTCCACCCATTCCAGCCGGAAAAGATCGAGGAATTCATCAACTCCGCCTGGTATACGCAGGAAGCCGGCGATGATGTCGGCCTCAAGCCGTATGACGGCGAAACAACTGTGAACTACACCGGCCCGAAGCCGCCGTACGAGTGGTTGTCGGACAATGAAAAGTACACCTGGTCGAAGGCGCCGCGTTACGACGGTCGCGCTGTTCAAGTTGGCCCGGTTGCTCGTGTGCTGTTGGCATACCTGCAGAAGGAGCCGGAGACAATGCGCCTGGTCGACGAGGTCATGGATAAGCTCGACCTGCGCATTGAGCAGATGAACTCCACTGCGGGACGCACCTACGCACGTGCTGTGGAGTCTGTGACCACCGCCAATTACTTGGCAGATCACATTTTCCCGGAGTTCGTTGAGGCCCTGAAGAACGGCGACATCGATGTCTTCGACAACAGCCGTTGGGAGCCGACCACGTGGCCGGAAAAGTGCCAGGGCGTGGGCTTCCTCGAGGTCGCTCGTGGCATGCTCAGCCACTGGGTCAAAATTGAAAATGGCAAGGTGACCAACTACCAAGCCGTGGTTCCCACCACGTGGCTGGCCGGTGGCCGTGACTCGAAGGGGCAGCTTGGCCCATACGAGCACGCGCTGGCTGGCGATGGCACACATCCGCTGGTTGATCCCGAGCAGCCGCTTGAACCACTTCGCACGATTCATTCCTTCGATCCATGTATGGCCTGCGCAGTCCACATTTTGGATCCGGCTGGTCAGGAAATGTTTAAGGTGACGACGGCATGACACCCCCAGTGAGTGAAAATCCGGAACTGCGACTAAAAGATTCCAAGGGCAACCCCCTGGTTATTGCGGTTATTGACGCACACACCAGCCACTGGTTGTCGCCATCCGAGGTCATTCAGGCCGCAGCAATTGTCCCGGACGACTCCCGCGATCCTGTCGACCTTGCGCTAAAGGTCAGCTTGCGTCGTCGTCGTGACGATCTTTTCCACCTCGACGGCACGCCACTGATGAAACTGACCCCGGATTCCTACGACCCGGCGACGCCTGACCGCCGTTACTCCATTGCCAAGGTGCACGGCCTCAACATTGCGGATCAAACGGTCGATGTCGCCATCATGCGCGGTGAATTGAATGCGGTCGTTGAGGCATCCACGATGTCCCGTGAGGAAGGCGTTCTACTTCGTCGTAACGCGAACATGCATCATGGTCGCGGGCACCGCAGCATGGGCGTCGCGCTTGCGCCCATTGACAAAGACGGAAATATCATCGGAGAGTTCATCTTCGAAGGATTCGTGGCAATGGGGCTGCGGAAACTCGACGAGGCCATTGCGGAGAACAAGAAGGGCTCCGGTTCGTGGGTCGAGGTTCACCTGTGGGGATGGGCGCTGCGCGTTCAACATTGGTTGAACCTGGCGCTGATGTTGGTGATGACCTTTACTGGCTGGTACATCATGCAGCCCTATTTGACTGAGCGCACCTATGACGGCTCGGCCGCGGGATTCGCGATGGGATATGTCCGTTTCGCGCACTTCTTAGCCGGATTCCTATGGATCGCGGTGGGGCTATGGCGTGTCATTCTGCTGTTTGTTACCCACGACCGACAAACACGATGGCGTGCGCTATGGCCGATTTATAACAAGCAGGATGTTAAAGACCTCTGGCACACGATGCAGTACTACCTCTTCCTGCGCAAGGAAGGGCCGTTCTACTTCGCACACAATCCGCTGCAGCAGCTGGCGTACACCGGCATTTACGCGATGTGTTTCATCCAGATGCTCACAGGTTTGTCGCTATACGCGATGATGGACCAGTCCAACTGGTTCTTCCAGCTGTTGGCTATGCCCACGCACTGGATTGGCATCGGCTACTTCCGCCTGATTCACACAATCATCATGTACCTGATTTGGCTCTTCGCCATCATTCACGTCTACCTGGTTATCCGCTCTGATGCGGTACACAACCACGGTGGTCTGTCCTCGATGATTGGTGGCTCTGTCTGGCTACCGCGCGGCACGCAACCGGTTGACTCTCCACGCATTGGATAGGAGATCATTGGGTAACGATAAGGTGTCCGACGCAGTCACCGGTGCTGATGCTGGCACTCCGTTGGTGACGGTTCTTGGCATCGGCAACCCCGTCATGGGCGACGACGGCATTGGTCTCGAGCTGCTGAGGCGCCTTGCCCCAGAACTGGAATCTGCAGGCATGGGGCAGACAACGCAGGCCGGGGATTCTGCGCATCTGGTCTGGTCGCCCTCCAACCTCGATGATCCTGCGAACCTCGCCGGGCGAGGGGACGAATGGACGGGTGCGGTTGCCTACATCGATGGTGGCACCTGCGGTATGGAGTTGCTGCCCATCGTGCAGGAGGCCAAGAACCTATTGTTGCTCGACGCTCTCGCTGGTCCGGGGGATCCCGGTACCGTCGTCAAGCTCGTCGGTGACCAGATCCCTAGACTATTGGCGGCAAAGCTGTCCGCGCATCAGGTCGGCTTGCTGGATTTGCTCACCGCGGCGCGACTGCTGGGGCAGGAGCCTGAGCGCGTCGGTGTGGTGGGAGTGGTCTACGAGTCTGCCGACATGGTGGTGGGGCTCAGCAACACGGCACTTGGCGGCATTGAGGAGGCGACTGAGGTTGCGCGCGAGCTCATCGACAGCTGGCTTGCCGACGAGCGCGACAGTGACGTCTAACCCTCGCCCTCAGCGCTGACCTCAATACTGGAGATTTCAAACTCGCGGCCGTGCCGCAAATCCGCAGTTGGGGTGCCGCAGACAGGGCAGGTTAGAGCATAGAATTCATCAATTTCATGCTCAGCCTCGCAGGTGGGGCAGTAGACCGTCGAGACAATGAGCTCGGCATCTAACTCGGCGCCCTCACACTGCGTCGCGGCACTGGCCACAGGCCATGCGGCGATGAGGGAATCGTAGACGACCCCGGAGCGGTCGCCCACACGCATTGACACCTTTGTCACGGTACGTCCCGGGCAGACCTCGGCAATCTTTTCCACCACGCTGGTCAACAATCCAAGCTCATGCACAGATACCATTATGGCGAAGCACTCAGCGCGAAGGAGGCGCAGGCGGACCATGTCATCCAAATCCGTTCCGGTTACCCAGCACATCCAGCTCGATGAGCTTGTTGACCCATTCGAGGCACGACTGGATGTCTATCGCGATGACAACGGCGCCATCACACAGGTGTCCTTCGACCTTTCAGGGCTGCCGCGTATCGACGGGATGCTCGTGGGCAAGCAGGCATTAGATGTGCCAGATATCACCAAGCGGCTGTGTGGCCTGTGCCCGGTTGTGCATCATCTTGCAGGTGTACGGGCGGTGGAGGACCTCTACGGGATTTCCGATATTCCCCGCACCGCACAGTTGATTCGAGAGCTGCTGGCGGCCGGGTCGACCTTGGATAATCTAGCGACCAAGTTTGTGGCCGCCGACCGCGAGGGGGCGCGGGCAATGAAGCGTGCGGGAAAAGCTCTGATGCGTGCAGCGGGGGCACCGTCGCACTTCCCGGATGTCGCCGTCCCCGGCGGTGTGCGCGCGGCAGTGGATAAGACGCTTGTTTCTGAGGCCGAAAGTGCTCTGGAGGCGCTGGCTGAGACGGCGGTAATCAAGGAAGTGGAGCTTCTTGCCGCCCCCGATGCTTCTGGTGCTTGGACGGATACTTTTGACGGTCTCGACGTCGCAGTCGTCGACGCTGACGGTGAACTTGCTCCGCTGGGAAATTACCTGGCAGTCGCGCGGCACGACACCGATACCGCAGCGCAGATTTTCCCGGCTGCTGATTGGCCTACACGTGTTCGGGAATCCCGTCCGGGCGATGCCGCTCCCAGGCCGGTGTTTGATGCCTCGAAGGAGCTGGGCAAGGATGGTTGTGAAGGTCAGCGGGCAGATTTTTACCGGGTGGGGCCGGTCTCCAGGCAGGTTGTCGTCGATAAGCGTGGAATCAGCCCACGCGACGCCCAACGCCAGCTTCTCGCCGACACCGTGGCCTGGGCGAAGCGGGTGCTTGCCGACGGGGAGCTGCTCGGCGACCATGTGTGCAATCCGAATGCTGCGACGGCGATTGAGAATGCTGACTTTGAAGAACCTCGCAGCGGTGTCGGGATGATTGACGGGCCACGTGGGCTGTTAGTGCATCGTTATACGGCAGGAGCTGACGGCATCATTACGGATTGTCAGATTATGACACCGACTGCGCAGAATGAACCCTGGCTGACGCGTATGCTTACCGAGCAGCTGTGCGGTGGCGGGGAGACTGCGGGGGTCGAGAAGTCGATTTGGGCCGCTGATCCGTGCCTACCGTGTAGTTCGGTACCTGCGGGAGTGATGACATTCACGATGCAGGAACATGCCGGTGCACCTGCGGACAATATAACAACGGATAGCCCTGGTTCGGCGGACGCCCCGACTGTAGTGGAGAGGACGAAGTAACACGATGTGTCTTGGAATTCCTGCCCGGGTTTTGGCAATCGCCGATGGTCCATTGCCGATGGCGACGGTGGATATGGCGGGGCAGAAGCGGCAATGCTCGGCAATGTACGTGCCTGAGCTGGTGGCAGGTGATTGGGTGTTCGTCCAGAACGGGTTCATCATGAACGTGCTGGACGAACAGGAGGCCAAGGAGGCCTTGGCCGCAATTGAGGAATATAACCTCATCGAACATGTCGCTGAGGTCTCCCCGAAGGGACGGGCCTAGTTCACGCAGGTCACGCCGGCGGCGTCGATAGCGGGGCGATCTTCCTGCGGAATTGCCCCGCCTTCCTGGCCGATGACATCGCCATTGGAACCATCTTCGACTTCAGGCGCGGGTTCGGCACCGTCGCCCGAATCAGCGGCCATTCCCTCTGATGTCAATCCCGGGCCTTCGTAGTCACCGGCAATTGTCACTGAGATGTGGTGCGGATCGAGGTATGGATCGTGGACAATCGGTACGCCACCGAGTGCTTCAGAGATGGCCTGCGCTGCCGGATCCTCTGGGTCAGCCGCATTGATCTGGCTGGAGGCAACGCCGGCGAACTCAGCGTTGCCGACCTCTCCCTGGGTGTAGCCCTTTTCCGTTAAGAAGCCTGAGACACCGCTGGCCAAACCTTCAATGCCTGTGGCGTTGTAAACGCTGACTGTAGTTTCAGCCGCGTTGGGGTCAGCCTTCTTTTCGTCTTCTTCCTTCGCCGGAGCTTTTTCTTCCTTGGTGCCCAGCAGGGTCTCGAAGTACTTGTGAACCTGGCCCTTATCGATTGTGACCACCGACTCGCCATAGTCACCGACACCGTCAATCGAGGTCACCGGGATAGTTTCAAACTTCACGTTGCCACCACTGAGGCCCTGCATCTGGGTGGCAAATCCGGTGACATCCCAGTTGTCGTCGAGCACCACCGAGCGCTGGACGGCGTTGCCCAGTTCAGACAGCTTCGCGGGATTAGACAGCGTGCCAGCGCCGAGCAGCTTATTGGTGAACGAGGCCATGAAGACCTGCTGGCGAGTAATTCGGTCGAGGTCACCGCGGGGCAGGCCGTGGCGCTGGCGGACGAATGAGAGCGCGTCGGCACCCTTCAACGTCTGTGAGCCCGCTGGGAAATCTGCACCCGAGAACTCGTCGTAGACAGCCTCATTCAGACATACATCGACACCGCCGATGGCGTCGGTGAGCAGGACGAAGCCGAGCAGGCCAACTTCTGCGTAGTGGTCAACGGTGATACCGCTGAGGTCGCTAATGGTTTCAATCAGAGCTCTGCGCCCGGCCTCAGTCGAGCGACGCTCAATATCTTCCGGCGAGGCCCCGCTTCCTGCGAGTTCCTCTTCCACCATTTGCTTTGTGTTGCCGTAGACACCATTAATCTTTGTGTTGCCTAGACGATTGGTGTGGACATAGGTATCGCGCGGAATGGAAATTGCCGTCGCTGAAGAACCATCGGCAGGAACACGAATCACAATAATCGTGTCTGTATTCGTGGCTTCTTCGTCGCCGGCACGCAGAAGCTCAACTTCTTCCGGAGTCAGCGGGTTGCCCTGGGCATCGGTGCGGGAGTCGGAGCCGACGAGCAGAATATCGGTTGCACCGTCCTTCTCACTGCCTAGACCGAAGTCGCCACCCGAACCCAAGTTGTCGGTGGTCCTACCAAGTGTCCACCAGCCAACTGCGGAAATAACCAGGATAATGGCTGAGAGCAGCACAAGCGCATTGCGCAGCATCGGCGGCCAAGCTTGGGCTGTACTCTCTGCAGAGGACGGTGGCGCTTGAATATCGCGTGCGTGACGCGCGCGTGGCGTGTGGCTGCTCAAACCGGGGCTCCTCTTAAACCGTTTTTCGAAAATATAATTTGTGCTGCATGTCTGCGTGGGCATTCCACACATCGTGGAGGGCAGTAAGCGGCTGCGGAAACTACATAAACCTTAACCGTCCAACCGTGTGCGGTTGCACCTCAACACAGTGTCAATCCGTATCCGGTTACACCTCAACACAGTGTCAATCGTATCTACGATAGTGATAAAGAAGAATATGTCCGAAATTTCAGTCTCGCATTTCGCCACTCCTGGACCAACCCACAGCAACTCGCGGCGTCCCATTGTCGCCATAACTGGTGCGGCGGGACAGCTGGGTACTGCGCTTCAGTGTGATCCTTTTGCCGCCGATGTTGAGGTGCGCGCTCTCACTCGGGCACAGTTGGATATCACTGATTCGGCTGCTGTGGAGGCAACGCCTCTGCTTGACGACGTCGACATCATCATTAACGCGGCAGCGGCGACCGATGTCGATGGCGCAGAATCCGATCCCGGTTCGGCGCACCTTATCAATGCACTTGGACCGAAGTACTTGGCGGCTCGGGCGAAAAAGGAAGACGCGTATCTCATTCACATCTCCACCGACTATGTCTTTGGTGATGTAGCAATCGATGAGATGACGGGGCAGCGTCGAGCGCTGCGAGTTGATGATTTCACCGCGCCTCGGACTATGTACGGACGTACCAAGTTAGTGGGGGAGAGTAATGTGCATGATTCGGGTGCGCGTTTCGCTATTTTGCGCACGGCGTGGGTCTGGTCGGGGCCCACACAGCCGGAGGCCAAGGACTTCGTTTCCACGATGATTCGTCTGGCAGAGACGGCGACTGACGACCAGGGCAACCCGGCAATTATTAAGGTCGTTGACGATCAGCACGGTAACCCCACCTTTGTTGGTGATCTCGCCGGGGCTATCTGGGAGTTGTCCGAACGTGTGTTGTCTGAACCGAGCAGCGCACCGACCGGCACCTTCCATGTCACGGGCAGCGGTGAGGCGACATGGTTCGAGGTGGCTCGCGAAGTGTTTCGGCTCACCGGTCACGATCCGCAGCGTGTGGTGGCTTGTACCAGCAGTGAGTTCCCACGTCCGGCCCCACGTCCGGCCTGGTCCGTGTTGGATGGTTCGGCATGGAGTGAGGTAGGTCTACATGCACTTCCGGAGTGGCAGGACACTTTGCGAGCAGTCCTGACCTAGGGTCTAGGTTTGTGATTGAAACCTCGAATTCCCCGCAACCCTCGCAGCTTCCGCTCGGTGTGGTCACCGTGACCTTTTCGCCCGGTGAGCACCTGAGCAAGCTGGTGGATTCGCTGGGCCCCGCCGCCAGTGCCTCCACGCGTCTGATTATGGCCGACAACGGCTCGACGGATGGTTCCGTGGAGAAGGAAGAAGCTCGGGCCAAGGAGACCGGAGCGGATGTTCAGCTTCTGCGCACCGGCGGCAACATTGGCTATGGCGCGGCCGCCAACCGTGGCATTGCGGAGCTGGGGCGGGCTCGCCGTGCTGGTGAAATCAATCCTGATTACGTCATGCTGGTCAACCCTGACGTGGTGTTTGCCCCTGGCGCAATCGATGTTCTGTTGGAATGCGCGCAGCGCAATCCCAAAGCTGGAGCGATTGGTCCGCTGATTCGCGAGGCGGATGGCAGCGTGTACCCGTCGGCACGCGCGGTTCCTAAACTTGTCAGCGGTATCGGACACGCGCTGCTTGCCGATATCTGGCCTACTAACCCTTTCTCACGTCACTACCGGGATGACACGGATATGGATCGTGAGCGATCGGCGGGATGGTTGTCGGGCGCATGCCTGCTGCTGCGGTGGGATGCGTTCGACCAGATTGATGGCTTTGATACCCGCTACTTCATGTACATGGAGGACGTGGATTTGGGTGACCGACTGGGCAAGGCCGGTTGGAGCAATGTTTTCTGTCCCCGTGCAGAGATACGTCACGCGCAGGGACATTCTGCCAGTAAGCACCCGGAAATTACCGTAAAGGCCCATCACGAGTCGGCATACCGTTTTATGTCAGATCGCCTGCCGGGGCCGGCGCTGGCACCTGTGCGACTGGCATTGCGTTTGGGGCTGTTCCTGCGTGGCAAAGTCATAATCGCGGTCAAAAAGCGTAGGAATTAATTAACTGTTGGAATGATCCATCGAAGAAAGTTACCGATTTCATGACTACCGAAGTTCGTCCGAGTGCTGGGCATGGCTCCGCCTTCCAGCCGGGAGCGGATGCTGCACAGCAGGCGGGAGCCACGTTGGCTGAACAGACTGACGCTGTCATTCTGGTTGGCGGGCAAGGTACGCGTTTGCGTCCCCTTACCGTGAATACGCCGAAGCCGATGCTGCCCACGGCAGGGCATCCATTCCTGGAGCATCTGCTTGGCCGCATTCGTGCAGCAGGTATGAAGCACGTGGTATTGGGCACCTCCTACCGAGCTGAAGTATTTGAAGAACACTTCGGCGACGGTTCGGATTTGGGTCTCGAAATTGAATACGTCTTTGAGGCTGAGCCGCTGGGTACCGGTGGCGGTATCCGAAACGTCCTAGACAAGCTGCGCTATGACACCGCAATGATTTTCAATGGCGATGTCCTCGGCGGTACCGACTTGCGCGCGGTGTTGGGCACCCACGCGGAGAAGGATGCGGACGTCACGATGCACCTCGTCCGTGTGCCGGATCCACGCGCGTTCGGCTGTGTTCCGACCGATGAGGATGGGCGCGTCCTGGAGTTCCTGGAGAAGACCCAGGATCCGCCGACCGATCAGATTAATGCCGGTATCTACGTGTTCCGCCGCGAGATTATCGAGTCGATTCCGGCTGGTCGCCCCATCAGCGTTGAGCGTGAAATCTTCCCAGCGCTGCTTGACCGCGGTATGAACGTCTACGGTCACGTTGATTACGCCTACTGGCGTGACATGGGGACTCCGGGTGACTTCGTCCGCGGCTCCTCCGATTTGGTCCGCGGTATCGCGCCGTCACCACTTCTAGAGGGTAAGCACGGCGAAGCGCTTGTCGACGAATCTGCGTCGGTCGGTGGCGGTGCTCTTCTCTACGGTGGCTCTGTTGTCGGCCGTGGGGCGGAGATTGGTGCGGGAGCTCGGATTGATCAATCGGTGATCTTCGACGGCGCACGCATCGGTGCCGGTGCTGTGATCGAGCGCTCTGTGATTGCCGATGGCGCCGATATCGGCCCGCGAACGGTCATCAGTGATGCCATTATCGGCGAGGGTGCCGTCGTTGGTGCTCGCTGTGAATTGATCAACGGTATCCGTGTGTGGCCGGGCGTCCAGATCCCCGATCACGGAGTACGTTTTTCGACGGATGTCTAGTCTGCAGCCTTCGGCGTGTCAGACTTTTGTCGGCAATATCTGATTAGAGTTGCCGAAGTGTCGTCAAAGTTGCTGGTGAGAGGCATGTGGCGAATGTGATTGAGTTCAGGTGGCAGGTTTAGGGTTCGGGCGCCATCCTTCAACCTGAACTTAATCCCCAACGCGGGGGGAGGGGCTTCAGGGGCAATGAAAAGTATTGGGGCAAATTCTCTATTCGGCTTGACCGATGGTGGGTTACACGTGTGTAATCACAAATGTGTGTTTCGCACACTAAGCCCAATTTAAAGACCCGCAGCAACAACCATCAGGAGGCCCTCGGCATGGAAAAGTCCAGCATGTTTGATGGCGGCTCTGCTGTGGATAGTGAGACGAATGCGGGTGACATCGCTGTGAATGATAGCTCCTCTGAAAACCAGCCTCGGCCGTTGACAGAGTGGGCAGATGACCTTTCGGGGTTGTTTGAAGCCGTCGATCAGGACTGGCAGGAGCAAGCTCTGTGTGCCCAGACCGATCCAGAAGCTTTCTTCCCTGAGAAGGGTGGATCCACTCGCGAAGCAAAGCGTATTTGTCGTGCTTGTGGTGTGCGAGATGAATGCCTGGAGTTTGCTCTCGAGCATGATGAGCGCTTCGGCATTTGGGGTGGCCTCTCTGAGCGTGAGCGCCGCCGTTTGAAGCGGCAGATTGGCTAGGGCAGCCGGGTCTGTATTTTATCCTTCGCTCGACCTCGCAGTTTCCCCTTGGGTAATACCCTGGGGGATTTTTCGGTGAACGAGTTTTTCCTGCTCTCTAGGGTTAATAGACGAAAATATGTCCGCTCAGCATGTCGCTGGGTGGGCCCTTTTGTCGCTTAGTTCTTAATGCGAGTTACTGACTGCGTTTATGACAAAAATCGCCCGAAAAATGGCCTGAAAGTGTCATAAACTCACACAGTTTCACATTTGCAGCCCATATTTACGCGTGCAGCCGGTAATTTATGGGGCCTGACCAGTTACTATCTTGAGAATCACACACTGTTTGTCTATTAACCCGGTCTCTAGGGAGCTCCTTAGGAGAAAGCTTTCTACAGGAAGTTCTCGTTGAAACTAGGGTCCACCTCAACCGGGTCAATGCCCAGATATACCGCTACCAGGCGGGTCAGTACATATTGCAGCATCTGGTCGAGTTCCACTCGGCCCGAGACACGGCGCTCAATGGGGCGGCGGAACACTACTACGCAGGGGCGGGTGGGGTTGCCTACGCGGTCAATGCCAGCGGGGATAAGCCGTCCCAGCGGTATAGGTCCGTCAGCGACAATCTCTTCCGGGAAATACATGTCCGGGCGTAACTGCATGCGAGGAATCGTGTCGATGGCGATGTCCAGGTGTGACAGTTGTCGGGACCAGCGCTGATCCAATGGGGCGTAGGCGTCAATAACCGCCTGGTCAAAAGCTTCTGAACGGCTCTTCCAGCGGGGTACCTCCGGCGGCAACAGAGGTCCCCGAGGTCCGCGACCGCGTCGCAGTGAGCGTCGCAAAGAGCGCGGAGTATAAGCCGATGAATTCATATTTGTTGAGCTTAATCGGTCGGATCGTCAACGTGGGTGAGGCCAGCTTCCGGCCATGTCGCAGGTTTACTGGGTAAGGCTGGGGTGCCCCGGGGGAGCGTCGGAAAGCGAAAAACGCCCGAGTGGGAGAAAAACTATCGAAACTTAAAGTTAGGGTCTAGACTTTGATGCCGTGAGTGTTTTTAGACGTTGTTGCCGGCCCGGCTGTGGCAAACCTGCCGTAGCTACGTTGACGTATGCCTACGCGGAGTCGACGGCTGTGGTGGGTCCGCTCGCCGCCGCGTCCGAACCGCATAGCTGGGATCTCTGTGAGAAGCACGCGCGTTCTATCACCGCACCGCTGGGGTGGGAGCTCGTGCGTTACGACGTGCCGACGCCCGCCCAGGACGATGATGATTTGACCGCACTGGCGGAAGCCGTCCGTGAAGCTGGCCGCAACGCGACTGGCCTGGTGCTGCGGGATGAGGTCGACAACCGTCCTCAGACCTACAAGATTGATTCCAGTCGTCACCCGTCGACGCGGAAATCCGCGCGCGGTCACCTGCATGTAGTTCGCGATCCGGAGGATTCGGACGACTAACGGGCCGGGCGCCGTGCCCCAGCTCATGCCATCTTGCCGCGGCATTTCTTTGTGAGAGCCTCTCTGTGGCTAGTATCATTTTTCACAAAACTGATACTTACCCAGAGAGGTTTTTCGTGGGCACTTACAATCGTTCCGATTTGGATGCTGTCATCAAGGCCTATGACGTGCGCGGTGTTGTCGGTGAGGGCATCGACGCGGACCTTGTCGGAGCCATCGGCGCCGCCTTCGGACACATCATGCGTTCAGAGGGCGCAACACGTGCCGTAGTTGGCCACGATATGCGTGAGTCCTCACCGGAGTTGGCGGCTAGTTTCGCCGACGGCGCGGCAGCGCAGGGGCTCAACGTCACCCTGCTCGGCCTGACCTCTACGGACGAGCTGTATTTCGCCTCCGGAGTAAAGGAATGCCCGGGCGCGATGTTCACTGCCAGCCACAACCCAGCTGAATACAACGGCATCAAGATGTGCCGTTCGCTCGCCCGCCCGATCGGGCAGGAGACAGGGCTTGCTCAGATTAAGGATCTGCTTGTCGACGGAATCCCGGAGTACACCGGCACTCCGGGCGAAATTGATCACGAGGATGTTCTGCAGGATTACGCGGCGTTCCTCCATGGGCTGGTCGACATCCGCTCTGGCCGTCGCCTGAAGATCGCAGTCGATGCCGGTAACGGTATGGGGGGACTGACAGTCCCGGCAGTGCTCGGGGAAGACATGGATGTTGCTGACCTCTACTTTGAGCTCGACGGCAACTTCCCGAATCACGAAGCCAACCCATTGGAGCCCGCCAACCTCGTTGACCTACAGAAGTTTACGGTGGAGCAGGGCGCAGACATCGGTATTGCCTTCGATGGCGACGCTGACCGCTGCTTCGTCGTCGACGAGAAGGGCAACCCGGTCAGCCCATCGGCCATCTGTGCGTTGGTGACCACCCGCTACCTGGAGCAGAACCCGGGCGCGGCTATCATCCATAACCTGATCACATCGCACGTCGTGCCGGAGATGATTGTGGAAAACGGCGGAACCCCGGTTCGTACCCGTGTTGGGCACTCCTTTATTAAGGCGCAAATGGCCGAGCACAGTGCTGTTTTTGGTGGCGAGCATTCAGCGCACTACTACTTCAAGGAATTCTTCAACGCAGACTCCGGCATGCTGGCTGCCATGCATGTCCTGGCCGCACTGGCCGAGCAGGATAAGCCGCTGAGTGAATTCATGGCCGAGTACAACCGCTACGAGGCCTCCGGTGAGATTAACTCCCGCCTGGGTAGTGCCGAGGAGCAGCAGGCCAAGCAGAAGGAAATCGAGGCCGCGTTTGCCGATCGCACGGAGTCCTCGGACTGGATGGATGGGCTGACCATTGAGCTGGCGGACTCCAAGGCGTGGTTCAACGTCCGGGCCTCCAATACGGAGCCGCTGCTGCGTCTGAACGTCGAGGCTCCGACGCGTGCTGAGGTCGACGCTCTTGTCGACGAAGTTCTCGGCATCATCCGCGGTTAATCAACCCCACGCGCCCGTTTTCAGGCATGCTTGGGAGTATGACCTCGTCATTCGACTCCTCCCATAACCCGCGCCAAGAGGCCCTGTTCTATCGTATGGCCACTGCCGGTGCAGGTCTCAGAGCTGCTGCTTCCGCGACTCGCGGGGGTGCGTTTGCTCAACTTTCACTGCCGCGCAGTGCGGTCATCCTCGTGGGAAATCGTCGGGCGCAGCTCGCTGCCGAATCCGTGCGCGCGCTTGCCGACGATATCCGCTGTCCGGTGGTAATTGCGCATCAGTTGCCCAGTTATGTCGGTGCCCTCGACTTGGTCATCGTCTGTGACGACAACCCCGGCAGCCCACTGGGGGCAGCTCTGGCTGAAGCTGATAGGCGAGGTGCTGCCACGGTCGTGGTGGATCCCGGTGAAGGGCCACTGCGTGCCGCCGGTAGCCCCGATACGGTTGTGGTTCCGCGCCCGGCGATGGCGGAGTCCGCGTCCTTTACCGCCTATGTCGGTGCCATCGCCAGCGCGCTCACCGAATGCGGTGCCACCACCCTGGCTCCGGCCGGGGTAGTGGAGGAAGTCGCTGATGCGGTGGACGCCGATATTGCCGCCTGTGCTCCGCAGCGAGATGAAACAGTTAACCCCGCGCGGCAGGTAGCGCAGTGGGTGGCAGGCCGCAGAATGCTTGCAGTGTCGACGACCTCGGCGCTGGCGCCGGTAGCGGAACTGGCATCGTTACAGATGCTTGAGGCAGGCGTGGTCTCGGCAGCGTCGTCGATAAGCGAATTGTCTCTTAGTGTGGGCGCGTTGCTCGCTGCAGAACCCCAGGAAAGCCGCGATATTTTCTATGACCCGTTTATTGATGGTGGGGATGAAGGGGCGACAGTGCTACCGTTGGGGGCGATTGTTTTAGCTGCGCCGAACAATGTGGGCCACTACCGGGACCACTACGGCGAGGTTGGATGGGCTCGTGTGGAGTGCCCTGCGCTCGATGCGGAGACTCATCATCCATTGGTTGAAGTATGTGTTGCTGCAGCCAGAGTTGGTGCGATTGCGGCGTTTTCTGCGTAATCGCCGGGTGTCACCGAAGGCTTTTGGGCCTTCGGTGAGATTGGCGTGCTCGCGCCAGAAGTGACTATTAGAGGAGTGATACGGGCATGGAGCTGTTGGACCCCGTGCTGCAGTCGTACCCCTGGGGGTCTCGTACACATTTGGCGAGAATCACCGGTGCGGACGCTCCCACATCGAAGCCCTGGGCGGAACTGTGGTTTGGTGCGCATGCACTGGCATCGGCCACGGTGGCCGGCACGCCGCTGGATGAGCTCATTGCGCAGGATCCGGCAGCTGCGCTCGGATATGCAATTGACACCGACAACGGCAGGCTGCCGTTCCTGTTGAAGCTGCTCGCAGCCGATGAGCCGTTATCGCTGCAGGCACACCCCACCTTGGCAGAAGCTCAGGAGGGATTTGCACGCGAAAATGCGGAGGGCATTCCGGCCACTGCACATTTCCGAAATTACCGGGACAACAACCACAAGCCGGAACTTATTGTCGCCCTGACTACCTTCGACGCGTTGGCCGGATTCCGCCCGGTGGAGCGCACGAAGGAGTTGCTCGCGACGCTGGCGGTACCGGAGCTCGACCATTACATGGGACTGCTCGATGCCGCCGATGACGAGAGTGCTCTGCGGGCATTGTTTACAACGTGGTTGACGTTGCCCCAGGATGTCCTCGATGAGCTGGTCGAGGCCGTGGCTGCCAAGTGCGCGGATTACAGTGGCGATGACGAGGAGTTCTCGCGAGTAGCCGAGACCACTTGCGAATTGGCTCGAAAGTATCCGGGGGACCCGGGAGTCCTGGGGTCGATGCTGCTTAATCGCCTTCGCTTACAGCCGGGCGAAGCCATCTACCTTGGTGCTGGACAGCTGCATGCTTACCTCAATGGCATGGGCGTGGAAATCATGGCCAACTCCGACAACGTGCTGCGCGGAGGGCTGACCTCTAAGCACGTCGATGTCGTGGAGCTACTGCGCGTGCTCTCTTTCCGACCGCTGCCAGATCCGGTGCTGCAGTCGCGGCTGACCGATGATGGCTGGAATGACTATGACGCGCCGGTGCGCGAGTTTCGCCTTCGTTCGCGGGATCTGGAGCCGGGCGAACATGTTCTGCTCGACGAAGAATCCGCCACGGTTGTGTTGTCTACAGCGGGCACGGTGGCGTTGCGTCACGACGACTCCGTGGTTGAGGTTCCCAGCGGCCATGCGGCCTGGGTTCCGGCTGTCGACGCAGTCGATATTGAGCTGACTGCGCGCCAAGACGGGGCAACCGTCTTTGTCGCGACCGTCCCGCGGGTGGGTTAGTCCTCGTCGTTATCGAAGAGATTTCCCAGGAATCCGGAGTCCTTCGGCTTTTCCGGGATTGGGGAAATCTTGCTATTGCTAGCCCCATTGCCGCCAGTGGTGTCCTTCTCCGTCGAAGGGGTCTGGTCCTTCGGAGGTGTCGGCTCCTTCGGGGATGTCGGCTCCTTCGAAGGAGTCTTCTGAGGAGTCTCGGACGGAGTTGTGGTTTGCGTACCCGACTGGGACTGCGCCTGCGATGAAGGCGGCTTCGGCTCAGCTGCTGCACCACCATCGCCTTCCGGAAGACTGTCGTTCGGCTTTTCCGAGTTATCTTCCGGTAGCAGTGGCACCGGCTTGCTGGGCGTCGGCGAAGAAACGTCGTCAGAGGTGGGCTCTGTGGTCTCCGTGGTCGTCGGAGGTGTCGATGTCGTCGACGTCGGAGTTGTCGCACTTGAGCTTGTGGAAGTCGGGGGGATGTACGCCTGCGGTGGCAGGTACGGATCCTCAACGATCTCGGTGCTCGATGACGTGGTCGGACGAGATACTAGACTGTCGTTCGTCTCAGTCAGCGAGGAATCTGAATTCGGTTCAGTGGTCTGCTGCAGCTCGGCATCACTAGGAACTGGAGGCAGTGGAGCAGAGGTCTCCATTTCCGACTGAGAGCCGGCGTTTTCCGGATTTGCACCCTTGGCGGCATTGCTATCGGAGCAGCCTACGAGCGAAGCGCTCAGGGGAAGGGCTGCAAGCAGAAGAGCTCCAAAAGCCTTCTTCACCATGGTAGGTACTCCTTTCGTGTCATGCGTGAGGTCGCCCTGTAACGAAAAAGATAACAGTTGCATTACGAGGTCTGGGAACTAACTTAACATGCCCGTTATCTTCTCTCTAGGGTGAAAATTGTGTTGAAGGGATTAAATATGTCTCTCGAACTGTAAAAGTGACGAAAAGTCGGGTAGAACTTCGGTAAGGCCACATGCGGTTTTCCGGCTAGCGGTACGTGCAGGCGACAGCTTTTAGGTCGGCGGCCAGATTACCGTGGGCTCGTCGAAAAGCGCTCTTTGGAAAGCGCTCGTCGATAGGCGAAAACTGGCTATTGGTTCGAAGCGCGAAAGGAGCGTGGCCACCTATCATGTCCATCTGGGATACTGAGATTTTTGGTAGCGATTCGGTCATTGAACTCTTCGATGAGGTTCAGGATCTCGACTCACAGGATCGTGTTGGTGCATTGATTGATGCTGGCCGCATTGGGGTGGATTCCGAAAATAGCGATGAGAAAGCATGCGCACTCGCGGCGGCTGTGATCATTGCAATTTGGAATGGTGCGCCATTTAGCGGCGGTGACATTGTGGAGGACTACAGCTTCATCCGGGAGGGAATCTCCGAGGCGCACGGCAGCGAGGAAGATGCGTTGGCTATCGCATCCGAGGTCTTCGATAGTCTTCTGGGGGAACTCAGTGAGTCTGACCAGGCGGCGCTGGAAAACTGCGTCGAAGCGGTAGAGTAACTCTCGCGTCCCCAGTAGTAATTCTTTAAGAAGAATCTCACGTCAAAGAATCTAGAGAAAGCGTTACATGTCCTCGAAGAACATTGATTTCAAGGTTGCAGACCTCTCCCTGGCTGAGGCCGGTCGTCACCAGATTCGTCTGGCTGAGCACGAGATGCCAGGTCTAATGGCGCTGCGCGAAGAGTACGCGGAGCAGCAGCCACTGGCCGGTGCCCGTATTTCCGGCTCCATTCACATGACGGTTCAAACCGCAGTGCTCATCGAGACGTTGACGGCGCTGGGCGCACAGGTCCGCTGGGCCTCGTGCAACATCTTCTCCACTCAGGATGAGGCCGCTGCGGCAGTCGTCGTTGGGCGAAACGGCACTCCGGAGGACCCGCAGGGTGTTCCGGTTTTCGCTTGGAAGGGCGAGACACTGGAAGAGTACTGGTGGTGCCTCGACCGCATCTTCGACTGGGGCGATGAAGATGCCAACATGATTCTGGACGACGGCGGCGACGCCACCATGGCTGTCATTAAGGGCATGGAATTCGAGGATGCTGGCCTGGTGCCGCCTGCAGAAGAGTCGGATTCGGATGAGTTTATTGCCTTCAAGGACATGCTTCGCGCCAGCCTGGAGAAGGATGCCGGCCGTTGGCACCGAATTGCAGAGTCGGTCAAGGGTGTCACAGAGGAGACCACCACTGGTGTCCACCGCCTCTACCACTTCGCAGAGCAGGGAGTGCTGCCATTCCCGGCCATGAACGTCAACGATGCGGTCACCAAGTCCAAGTTCGATAACAAGTACGGCACCCGTCACAGCCTTCTGGACGGCATCAACCGCGGTACCGACATGCTGGTTGGCGGCAAGAACGTACTGGTCTGTGGCTACGGTGACGTGGGTAAGGGATGCGCAGAGGCACTGGCTGGCCAGGGCGCTCGCGTTCAGGTCACCGAGGCCGACCCGATTAACGCATTGCAGGCATTGATGGACGGTTTCGACGTTGTCGCTACTGAGAGCGTCATCGCAGATGTCGACATTGTCATCACCGCCACAGGCAACAAGGACGTCATTACTTTCGAGCACATGCAGCAGATGAAGAACCACGCGCTGCTGGGCAACATCGGGCACTTCGACAACGAGATTGACATGCATAGCCTGCACCATCGCGATGATGTCCGTCGTGTGGAGATCAAGCCGCAGGTCACCGAGTACATCTTTCCGCATGCAGACGGCGAAGAGCGCTCTCTGATCGTGCTTTCCGAGGGGCGTTTGCTCAACCTGGGCAATGCCACCGGACATCCGTCCTTCGTAATGTCGAACTCCTTCGCCGACCAGACGATCGCGCAGATTGAGCTCTACTGCAACGGTGATAAGTACGACAACTCTGTCCATCGTCTGCCGAAGATTCTGGATGAGAAGGTCGCTCGCATTCACGTCGAGGCACTTGGCGGCGAGCTCACCCGGCTGTCCAAGGAACAGGCCGAATACATCGGCGTTGATGTCGAGGGCCCGTATAAGCCAGAGCACTACCGCTACTAGTTCTAAGCAAGGCTAGGCCGTAGCCATGTGTGCGAGGAGAAAAATTTGATTATCGCAGTCGAAGGAATCGACGGTGCTGGCAAGAACACGCTTGTCACAGCTGTTACCAATCAACTCCGAAGTCAAGGGCACTCCGTTTCATCGATGACCTTTCCGGCGTACCGGCAGACAATCTTCGCTGATTTCGCCGATCAAGCCTTGCACGGTCAGCTCGGCGACACTGCGGACTCCGCCTGGGCAATGGCACTCCTGTTCGCTCTGGACCGCAAAGAACGTCGTCAAGCGATTGTTGATGCAGCGCGCGAGAACGATGTTCTGATTATCGACCGCTACGTCGCGTCCAACGCGGCCTACTCCCTGGCTCGCACACAGGATTCGGCGATCGTTGAGTGGATTGAGAAGACCGAATTCGGAGATTTCCAGCTTCCGCTTCCCGACGTTCAGGTCTGTCTGGCCACGTCGGTGGGAGTGGCAGCCGACCGCGCACGCAATCGGGAAGCCGCTGATGTGCAGCGAACTAGGGATACCTACGAAAAGGACTCGGGTTTGCAGGAGCGCACGCTGGCGGCGTACCAGAAGTTCGCGGGGGGCTCGTGGCAGTCACCATGGTTGATGCTTACGGGGGATGATGGGGCGGACCGTCTTGTGGAATGGATCAGTGCACGCCTGCGCTAGCCACCTCAACCGGAAACTACAGAACTAGATAGCTTTACGTTTAGAATATGACGCATGAGCTCAAAAATCCTGGTTGTTGATGATGATCCGGCCATCGCCGAAATGCTCACGATGGTGATGGAGCGCGAGGGCTTCGACACAGTAGTAGTCGACGATGGCCTCGAAGCTGTCAAGGCAGCAGAGCGGGAGAATCCAGATTTGATTCTGCTGGATCTCATGTTGCCGGGCATGGGTGGTGTCGATGTCTGTCGCACTGTGCGAGAGACATCGGCGGTGCCGATCATCATGTTGACTGCGAAGACCGACACGGTCGATGTGGTCCTCGGCCTGGAATCCGGTGCGGATGACTATGTCACGAAGCCCTTTAAGCCGAAGGAGCTCGTGGCGCGTGTGCGCGCTCGGCTGCGTCGTCAAGAGGACAGCCCGAGTGAGACCCTCGAGGTCGGCGACCTGACTATCGACGTGCCCGGTCACGCCGTGTTCCGCGATGGCAAGGAGATTTCTCTGACCCCGTTGGAGTTTGACCTATTGCACACTCTTGCTTCCCGTCCGAAGCAGGTCTTTTCCCGTGATGAGTTGTTGGAAAAGGTCTGGGGATATCAGCACACCTCGGATACCCGACTCGTCAACGTTCACGTTCAGCGTCTGCGCTCGAAGATTGAATTGGATCCGGAAAACCCCCAGATTGTGCTGACCGTCCGCGGTGTCGGGTACAAGACGGGTGACTAATCAAGGTCAGTCAGCTTTAGTGGGAGCCGATTCTTGCGTCGATTAATAACGAAGCTTCGAGACTTCACCAACAGGGGAGTGACCTGGGCGGTTACGCTCTGGCGCACGTCTATCCAAGCGCGCATTCTGACCTCTGTGGTGGTACTGAGCGCGATGGTGATTGCGGTACTCGGTTTCGCGCTGGCGACTATTGTTACCCAGCGGCTTATCGACGCAAAGGTTACCGCTGCCGACGAGGAAATTGACCGTGCTCGCGCGGTGGTGGAGCAGGCGATTGAGAACTCTTCGTCCAACGAGCTGCAAGCTCTTCTCAACGTGGGGCGCGATGCCCTTGTGAACCGTGCAGCCGGTTCCGGTGCTGCGCCACTGACAAGTTATGAACCGCTGCTCGTGGCGCCGGTGCCACGAGGCACGGTGTTGGCTTCATCGCCGATTAAGGCCGATGTTCCAGAACGATTGCATGAAGTAGTCCGACAAGGGCAAATTGCGTATCAGGTACGCCAAGTCACTGATAACCGCGGCGATACGTACTCGGCGTTAATTATCGGTAGCCCTACTTCTACCTCGGTTGATGGGCTCGAGCTCTATCTGGTCACCTCTATGGCTGCAGAGGAATCGACTATTAAGTTGGTTCGTGGTCTCCTCGCCGGTGCGACAGTAATCATCATGGCGCTTCTCGGCGGTATTACTTGGTTCTTCTCCAATCAGGTGACGACACCAGTGCGTTCCGCCGCCCAGATTGCCCAGCGCTTTGCCGACGGCCACTTGCGCGAACGCATGGTCGTGCAGGGTGAAGATGACATGGCGCGACTGGCCATGAGCTTTAACAAGATGGCCGAATCGCTGTCGACGCAGATTAGACAGCTGGAGGAATACGGCAGTCTGCAGCGACAGTTCACCTCCGATGTCTCGCATGAGTTGAGGACGCCTCTGACCACGGTGCGTATGGCCGCCGACCTTATTGCTGACGGCGCTGAGGACCTCGATCCGGCGACTCGCCGCGCAGCTGAGCTGATGAATGAGGAGCTTGAGCGTTTTGAGATGCTTCTCAATGACCTGCTTGAGATCTCACGCCACGATGCCGGCGTTGCTGATCTGTCCGCAGAAAAGGTCGATGTCCGTCGCTGCGTGGATGCTGCCTATCAGCAGGTAACGGTCGTGGCTAAGGAGACCGGTACACCCATCCGCTTCCACCTGCCCGATGAACCGGTAATGGCAACAGTCGACTCGCGTCGTATCGAGCGCGTGCTACGCAACCTTATGGCCAACGCTGTTGACCACAGTGAGGGCAATCCGGTGGATGTCACAGTGCGGGCGAGCAATTCCGCGGTCTCGTTTACGGTCGTTGACCACGGTGTGGGGCTAAAGCCGGAACAGCAAGAGCTGGTGTTTAACCGGTTCTGGCGCGCTGACCCCTCGCGTGTCCGACGCACCGGCGGGACCGGACTTGGCTTGGCGATCGCGCGTGAGGACGCACAATTGCATGGTGGGGAACTGGAGGCATTTGGCGTGCCGACGGTCGGTAGCTGTTTCCGCCTGACTGTGCCACTGGAGCCTGATGCGAGCTTCGGTGAGCATCCGCTCGGCCTGGAAGTTCCGCCGCTGCCCGATCAGATTCCGCATCAGCAGGAAATTGGTGCACGGGAGTTGGAATCGGATTCGATTGCACCGCAAGTCAAGAGCCAGGATCAGGGTAAGGGGCAGCCGACTAGCGATAGCGAATCCCGACAGGCACGAGAGGAGGATATTTAAATGACGGCGCAGCAACAGTCAAAGGCTCGTCGCGTCCTGCGTAAGACAGTGGCGCTTAGCTCAGTGATCATTTTGGGCACGGCCGCAGGATGTACCACCATTCCGAGAAACACCAGCCCCCAGGTGCTGCGTCCGTTTGAGCCGCCCCAAGTTCGTATTGAAGTTCCTCAGCCACGACCGAATGTCAATGCAGACATTGTCCTGCGCGACTTTTTCGCCGCGGCCGCGCATCCGGTTGATGATTTTCAAGCTATGCGTGCCTTCATGACCCCGGAACTTGCGGCCAGTTGGAAACCGCAGGATAGTGCCCGCATTCTCGACGGTGTCAACCTCATCGCCCAGAGGGATGAAGGAGGATCGCGACAGTCCTTCGTTGCCCGAGGTCGCAGCGTTGGTCAATTCGGTACTGATGGTGCGTATGAGCCCCAGTCCGGTGACTATGAGGAAACCGTGGAGATGAAGCTTGGTTCGGATGGGCAGTGGCGCATTTCCTCGCTGCCCGACGGTGTTGTCATGGAGCGTCAGGCATTCCTGGAAAACAATGTGCCTCGCAATATCTATTTCCTCGATCCGGCGGGTAATCATTTGGTCACAGATCGTCGTTGGCTCTATCGTGGCGTCACCGATGGCGCGACCAATCTGTTGACGAAGCTGAAGAACGGCCCATCAGCACCACTGCGGCCGGGCGTCACCACCGTGCTCAAGCCCAATGCCTCAATTGCGGTGGAAGCAGGACCTGTGTCCAACGCGGACGGTCGCAGGGTCGAAATCACCGGATTGGGTGATGTTTCCGAGGAACTGCGTGTCATGCTCGCGGCGCAGATTATCTGGACTCTCGACTCGGCAGATTTCCGTGGTCCGTGGATCCTCATGGCCGACGGCGAACCACTAGTTGCCAGCCACGACGAGCCGTGGACGAAGGACACCGACACAATCCAGCTCTACGACCCGAATCATCTACCGGCTGATAACGCACCGTTACGGACGGTCGACCGCAGCGGTATCTACGAGATCGCTGACGGCCACGCCACACCTGTGGGACGCGGCTGGACCGCCAGCGGCAGCACCGCGGTGTTCTCCGCGGCAGTGGGCACCAACCCCAATGGCAGCGAGCTCATTGCCGCCGTGTTCCGCTCGGCCGTGGATGGTCGTGCTGGGTCGTATGACCTCGGGGAGTCCACATTGATGCTCGGCGGAATACAAGATCAGCCGGTTCCTGTGCTGACTGGCGAGAGTCTCACCCGTCCGACATGGTCTCCAGACGCCGAGGCGGTCTGGACAGTGAAGGACGGTACAACCGTCGTACGCCTGGTTCGGCAGTCGACGTCATCTCGGATTCAGCAGGAGGAGGTTGATACCTCTGAGCTCAATCACCTTCTTGACGGCGGCGCAGGCACGGGGCGCCCGAGCGCCGGTATTTCTGAATTCCGCGTCGATTCTTCAGGCACGCAGGTAGCGATGATTATCGCTGGTGAAGTCTATATCGCCACCATCGAAAGGCATGACGATAAACCGTGGAAGTTGACGCACCCGCGTGCTCTGCCGCTCCCTGAAAACGTTTCCCCGGTGTCGCTGACGTGGTCGCCGAATCAAACGGTCACGGTGGGCGGTTACAGCGGGGACACCCCGATGTGGAGCGCCTTCCCGGACGGTGCGACCAGCTCTGTTCTGCCGAAGCTCAACCTGACACCGCCAATTCCTGTGGTTACCGCGACCTCGTCGAAGCGTTACGCATTAGATGCCACCGGTGTTATGGAGCTGATCTCCAGCGAGGGGCAGCAGCAGTTCTGGCGCCAGGTTCCGGGTGCGCGTGGTCGAATGGCTCCGGTGTCTGTGGAATAAGCGCAAATCGGGGAGGGGATCAATGGCGCAGGGGAGGACATCGCAGGAATTACTGCGCGCGCTTTACGACGTCACTCGCGACGCAATCGGCCTCGTGATACCGGAAACCTGTCCGGTGTGCGGCTGCTCCGGGACGCTGTGTCGCGATTGCAAGGACGATCTTCAGCAACCTCCAGTGCGGTTTTCACCGCGGGCTGCGTTACGCGCAGCAGCGTGGACCTGCGGTCCGTACTCGGGTGCGAGGAGACATCTCATTTTGTCGGCCAAAGAACGGGGCAGTGGTGAAGCCAGACGAATCATGGGGGCCGTGTTCGCCGCTGCGGTACGAAGACTGGCCTCAGACGGCCATATAATGCCCCCGGAAATTACCCCCGTCATTTTGATTCCCGCGCCGACAAGATTGTCATCCCGTCGACAACGGGGTGGGGATCCGGTAACAGTTGCCTGCGACTTTGCCTGCAGTCAGCTCCCCTCTAGTTCGGTATTGCCCCTGGTGCGCATTGGTGGGCGCACGCGGGATTCCGCGGAGCTTGGGGCTTCTCAACGCAGACGAAACCTTTCTGGCCACATTGTGCCGCTGACGCAATTCAAGCACGGAATTAGTGACAAGCTGCGACAACGGTGTACCCAGGCGACAGTGATTCTGGTTGATGATGTGGCCACCACTGGTGCCACTGCAGCGGAAACCGAGTTGGTGGCAGCGTCATTGGGGATTCGCATCGACATGGTGTTGGTGCTCGCCCGGGCGTAGACGCAGGGGGTGTCGTCGGCAAGCGAAAAATAAACGAGGGGAACGTGGCATTGGTTACCCCCGGAACTGTATCCTGGGGGTGCAGAAAGACTCGTCACCGTAGACGCCGTGAGTAATCCCGCTCACGGAAGGGCGGTGGCCATACCGGGAGGTAGGTAGCAAGTGTCCACACCTGCTGACAACAACGAGGTACTCAGCCCGAACGCTCAGGTGACCATCACCGGGCGCAATGTTGAGGTTCCAGAGCACTTCGCAGATCGTGTTAAGGCGAAGCTGGCGAAGATTGAGCGCCTCGACCCGACTTTGACCTTCTTCCACGTGGAGCTCCAGCACGAGCCGAATCCGCGCCGTGCAGACCGCTCTGACCGTATTCAGATCACCGCTACTGGCAAGGGTCACCTGGCTCGTGCGGAAGCCAAGGAAGATAGCTTCTACGCTGCACTGGAGTCTGCTCTGGGCAAGATGGAGCGCTCCCTGCGTAAGGTGAAGGCTCGCCGCAAGATTAGCCGTTCTGGCCACCGTGCACCGATGTCCGTCGGCGAGGCAACTGCTTCGCTGGTTGCAGAGGCTGAGGCAGCGGCTCCGGAAAAGGCTGATCCGTACGAGGATCTGGTTGAGGACGTGACCCCGGGCCAGGTTGTGCGTACCAAGCAGCACTCCGCAACTCCGATGACGGTGGAAGATGCTCTGTCTGAGATGGAGCTCGTCGGTCACGACTTCTACCTCTTCGTTAACGAGGCAACCTCTCGTCCGTCCGTGGTCTACCGTCGTCACGCATACGACTACGGTCTGATTGAGCTGGCAGACGAAGACGAGAAGTAAGTCTTCACCAAAAAGAGCACGCAATACCGCGCAGAGCTGTGTATTGGTAAGTAATTGCTCACATGAGCCCGTCTTCTCTTAGAAGGGAAGGCGGGTTCGTCGTATAATCAACCGTTGCACATTAAAGTTCGACGTGAATCGGCCGGAAAGGTCCCAATTTAGTGTTTTCGCTCAGCAAGTTGCTCCGCATTGGTGAAGGCCGCGCTGTCAAGAGGCTTGGCAATATTGCAGATCAGGTCATCGCCAAGGAAGACGAGTACGCAGCTCTTTCAGACGATGAACTCCGTGCCAAGACCGAGGAGTTTAAGAAGCAGCTGGCTGACGGTGCCGATGTAGACGATTTGCTTCTGGATGCTTTCGCCACGGCGCGCGAGGCATCCTGGCGCGTGCTGGGGCAGAAGCACTACCGCGTCCAGGTTATGGGCGGTGCGGCACTGCACTTCGGCAACGTTGCCGAGATGGGTACTGGTGAAGGTAAGACCCTGACCTGTGTGCTGCCCGCATACCTCAATGCGTTGGCAGGCAAGGGCGTTCATGTCGTTACGGTTAATGACTACCTGGCTAAGCGTGACGCGGAGTGGATGGGTCGAGTCCACCGCTTCCTGGGGCTTGAGACTTCCGTGATTCTCTCTGAGCTCAGCCCGGATCAGCGCCGCAAGGCCTATGCTGCCGACATCACCTACGGCACGAACAACGAGTTCGGCTTTGACTACCTGCGCGATAACATGGCGCATTCGCTCGACGATTTGGTGCAGCGTGGGCACCACTTCGCCATCGTCGATGAGGTTGACTCGATTCTGATTGACGAGGCCCGTACTCCGTTAATCATTTCCGGTCCGGCAGATGGCGATCCGCACTGGTACCTGGCGTTCTCCAAGATTGTGCCGCGTATGAAGCGCGATATTCACTACGAAGTCGATGAGCGAAAGCGCACCATCGGTATTCGTGAAGAGGGTGTTGAATTCGTTGAGGATCAGCTGGGCATTGCCAACCTGTATGCTCCGGAAAACTCTTCGCTGGTCAGTTACCTGAACAATGCCCTGAAGGCCAAGGAGCTGTTCACCCGCGACAAGGATTACATTATCCGTAATGGTGAGATTCTCATCGTTGATGAGTTCACCGGTCGCGTGCTGGCAGGCCGTCGCTATAACGAGGGCATGCACCAGGCAATTGAGGCCAAGGAAGGGGTGGAGATTAAAAACGAGAACCAGACGCTGGCAACCGTTACGCTCCAGAACTACTTCCGCCTCTACGACAAGCTGTCCGGTATGACCGGTACGGCTGAGACTGAAGCGGCTGAGCTGCACCAGATTTACAAGCTGAATGTCATGGCGATTCCGCCGAATCGCCCGAAGCAGCGTGAGGATCTGCCCGACCTGATTTACAAGACGCAGGAGGCAAAGTTCGCCGCTGTTGTCGAAGACATCCGCGAATGCCATGAAAAGGGGCAGCCAGTTCTCGTTGGTACGACGTCAGTCGAGAAATCCGAGTACCTTTCCAAGCTCCTGCAGCGCGAAGGTATTCCTCACTCTGTGCTGAACGCTAAGCACCACGAGAAGGAAGCTGAGATTGTCGCAGTGGCGGGTCGTCTCGGAGGCGTTACCGTGGCAACTAACATGGCCGGTCGTGGTACTGACATCGTGCTGGGCGGTAACCCGGACATTATCGCTGACCTGAATCTGCGCTCTCGTGGTCTGGACCCGGTGGAAACTCCGGAAGAGTACGAAGAGGCGTGGGACGCTGAGATTGAGCGTGTTCGTCAGCAGTCGAAGGAAGAAGCTGACAAGGTACGTGAGGCCGGTGGCCTCTACGTCCTGGGTACTGAGCGTCATGAGTCACGCCGCATTGACAACCAGTTGCGTGGTCGTACCGGTCGTCAGGGTGACCCGGGCGTTACCCGCTTTTACCTGTCCATGCGCGATGATCTCATGGTTCGCTTCAACGGTCAGCGCATGGAAGCGCTGATGAACACTCTGAATGTCCCGGATGACGTTCCTATTGACTCCAAGGTTGTTTCCAACTCCATTAAGAGCGTTCAGGCTCAGGTGGAAAGCCAGAACTTCGAAATCCGTAAGAATGTTCTGAAGTATGACGAGGTTATGAACCAGCAGCGTAAGGTCATCTACGCTGAGCGCCGTCGCATCCTCGAAGGTGAGGATTTGAAGACTCAGGTCCGTGACATGCAGGACGACGTCGTCGATGCGTATGTCAACGGTGCCACCGCTGACGGTTACGTGGAGGATTGGGACCTCGACGAGCTGTGGAATGCCCTTGAGCAGCTCTACAGCCCGACGTTTACGGCGCAAGAGCTTATTGATGGCTCTGACTTCGGTACCCCAGGTGACCTCTCGGCCGATGAGCTGTCCAAGGCTCTGCACACGGACATCTCGGCCAGCTACGACCAGCTTGAGGATGCGGTCTCCGCAATTGGCGGCGACGACCAGATGCGCAACATCGAGCGCTTCACCATCCTGAACGTCATGGACCAGAAGTGGCGCGAGCACCTCTACGAGATGGACTACCTCAAGGAGGGCATTGGCTTGCGCGCCATGGCCCAGGCTGACCCGCTGGTGGAGTACCAGCGTGAGGGCTACGACATGTTCACCGCGATGATGGACGGCATCAAGGAAGAATCGGTTCGTCAGTTGTTCCTGATCCGTAAGCAGGTTATGCCCGCAGTGGAAAACGCCGAGGGGCAGGAGAACCAGGCTCCAGCTCTGCCAACGGAAGCTGCTGAGCAAAATCAGCAGATGACTTACTCCGGCCCCAGCGAGGACGGCAGTGCAGAGCAGCAGCGCGTGGATCAAGAGTCTGAGGGCAACCGAGCGCAGCGTCGGAAGGCGGCTCGCAAGCGCCGTCGCTAAGCACTAAAGCACCCGAAACGCGGTCATGGTCCATGGCCGCGTTTTTGCTGTTCCGCGGCGGAAAGTGCCCGTGAACGCGCGAACGCGCGGACCGACACGGCAACTACCCAGGAACTCGACCTTCTTGCTGTCCGCGGAAGCGCTGGCGTGAAAGGATTGCAACGCGACACCCTTGAGGCTGGTGTTTTTCGACAGCGTGAGTATCGCAGCGTGAATAATCGGGTCGATATTGATGCGACGTAGATCGTTGACTCGCCTGCGACCCGCGATGATGTCGAAGACGCGGCGAGTAATCGTGCCAAGCTCCTGTCTCAGATTCTGTTCACAGTGCTGGACGACGTGCGGTGTTTGCGGCGTCTTTTTTGCAGCAGGAGCGGCCGCGACGGGCGGTAATGCCGTCATGACAGCGGCTCCGGTGGCAGCCGAGCATCCGCTGTAGGTCGGTGCCACTTTTGCGGTTTGAGAGGCGGCGGCATTAGCTGACTGGCCGAGTTGAATTGTGTGGAGAAGCGAAAAGCCCGTTGCCGGTTCAATGGATTCCCTGCCACTGGAGCGGTGCTCAGCGGCGTGCGACAGCGCGTAAGGCATCGGTGTCTGAGATTTTGGTACGTGAGACGTTGGTGCCATGGATTAATCCCCCTAAAAACTCTCCATTGGCAAGTTCCCCCTTGCTGAAGACCATTGTCCTACAAGTGCTTTAAGTGTGCAGCTTGTGAAGGGGAATTCACGGCCGGCGTGGGGGGATTGTGGAGAAGGCGCAGTCGCGAAATGGGCTGAGTGTTTCGCTGTTAATGGTCCTATCGGTTTCCGTCAAGGCCGTTCTGGTCGTCTACAAATGGGCGTAACGAACAGCCAATTAACACGCTGAACTGGAAAAAAGGCAAACGTGCAGGTCATGCGATAAACTACAGGCCATGCGCGGAATGATTATCGATTACTGTGGTGTCCTTGACGGCACGGATGAAGACCAGGCACGTTGGCGTAATTTGCTGGTAGAGGCGCGTGCAAATGGTGTTGGCCTGGCAGTCCTGTCGAATGACCCAGGTGGCCCATCGGCGGATCCGATTCGCAAGCTCGAAGATGAGGGCCTGGTAGACGCAGTTGTGCTCTCTGGTGGAATTGGCCATGAGAAGCCTTCGGCAGAGGCTTTTAATGCAGCCGCTGCGGCTATTGAACTGCCGGCACGGGACTGCGTGTTGGTAGATGATTCGATTGAGAACATCCATGCGGCCGTCTCTAACGGCATGGTGGGAGTCTTCTATCAGCAGTTCGACCGCGCAGTGGTCGAGATTGCCGGTCTGCTGGGTCTCGAGGGCGAGTTCTAATGCGCGTCTATATCCCAGCGACTTTCTCCATGCTTGAGGCGCTTAAGGAGGATGAGCTCTTCCACGCCCGCGGTGGTTGGGGCTTTGCTGTCACTGAAGCGCTGCGCGATTTCTTTACTGAGGGCGATGATGAGGAACTGGCAGACGTAGCCTTTGATGAGGCTGCGCGTGCGTCGCTCCGTCTGCTCGATGCCGCAGAAGAGAAGTTCCCGCACCGTCGAGTGGTCATTTCCGTTGATGTGGAGGCGGAGCCGCAGTCGGATATGGGAGATGCTGTGGTTAAGGTCGGCGGCCCAATTTCGCTTGCCGACGTTGCAGCTCTCCACATTGATGTGGAAGAGGCGGAAAGCAAGGTTGAGGCTGCGATTGATGCCGTCGATAAGGCAGATCTCGGTGACGAGGATGCGGAGCTCACTGTCGGCGATGCGCTGGAGATCCCGCTGGCGTGGTACGACGTAGCTGAGCTCGGCATGGTGGTCGACTTCCTGTAGTAGCGCGTGCTCGGCGTTAAAGAAGGGGACTGGGTTTAGGAACCCAGCCCCTTTTTTGTATGGCACAAGTGTTTTCAGTGGGGGTATAAAAGACGGGATTGTTTTGTGTGGATAAGCTCCATGTCAAAGGGGGTGTTTCGCACGGGAGTGGGGGTAATGACAATTTCGCTATTTGTGTCAAAATCATTTGTTTCTCTTGACCAATAACTTACCGCTCCGTAGTCTACGTCTAAGTAACCTACGGACACGTAATAATGAATCGGGTGGGGCATGCCTACTGATGAACAGCGTTATTACTTGTTCGCCCGTGACAGTCAGGAGGGCCAAAAATGGGGCTTAAGACCAAAGTTTCCCGGGTATTCAAGCATTTATCCACGCCACTTTTGCCCGATGATTACACGCATTTGCTAAATCCGCTGTGGTCAAGTCGCGAGCTGCGCGGTCAGATTGAGGCCATCAATCCCACATCTCCTACTTCAGCAGAGTTGATAATCCGTCCGGGTTGGGGGATGCCAACAGACTTCAAGCCAGGCCAGTTCATCGGACTTGGCGTAGAGGTCAAGGGGAAATACCTGTGGCGTTCCTACTCGCTGACAAATGCGCCGCGGCCTCATGACGGGCTGCTGACTATCAACATCCGTGCGCTCAACGACGGCTACGTGTCCCAACACCTCGTCGCCAATGTCAAGCCGGGTACTGTCGTCCGCCTGGCTGCCCCGGCTGGGGATTTCCATCTTCCGGAGCCGCTCCCAGCCCGCATTGCGTTTGTTACCGCAGGCTCCGGCGTAACTCCGGTGATTTCCATGCTGCGTGATCTTTCAGCTCGCAATGCCTCAGTGGAAGTCGAGCACATTCACTCCTACCGCGGCGAGGCAGAAGCTGTGTTTGTCAATGAGCTTCGCGAGCTGGAACAGCGCAGTGCTACTAGCGCGTTGAAGTATCGCCTGCATGCCCGGAATACGGAGACGCAGCCGCGGATTGACGCTGCGGCGGTTACCGACATCATTGCTGACTTTGGAGCGCTGGCATCGTCGGCAAGCGCCTATGCCTGTGGTCCGGTTGAACTGCTGAAAAACCTTGAGCCGGAGTTTCCCGGGCTGCGGACGGAACGTTTCACCGTTGACCGCTCGGCGGCGGGGGAGATCGGCGGCACGGTGAGTTTCGGCAGCCGAGGCGATATCGGCGTAGACGGTGCAACCACCATCCTGGAGGCGGCAGAGAGCGTCGGGGTTGACCTGCCGTACGGCTGTCGGATGGGAATTTGTGCGACGTGTGTGCAGCAGCTCTCCGACGGCGCAGCACGGGACATCCGCACCGGTGCGACGTTTGTGGCGGGGGAGCGGGTCCGAACGTGCGTCTGTGCGCCGGCGGGGCACGCGCGTATCGAACTGTAAGTTCGCCCCACATCTATCTCAACCTGCATTAACCAGGAGAAACTACCTAAAGGAGTTGGGACCCTTCCCATGGCAATTTCCGATATCGCATCGTATGCGCACTTGAGCGAAGAAGACGTCGCAGAGATTGGGCGTCGGTTTGAGGAAATCGAAAAGCAACACCGCGATTCGCTGGGACAGAAGGATGCTCGCTACATCCGCACGCTCATCCGCATTCAGCGCACCCTTGAGGTGACTGGTCGAGGTCTGCTGATGGTGCCGACGGCAGGCATGGCCTTAAACAAATTAGGGATGCTGCCGAAGTCGTGGAAGAACACCGCGCACTGGGGTTTCAAATGGGCGGGTGCCTCAGCGCTGGGGCTGGCAAAGATTTTGGAAAACCTCGAAATCGGACACAACACCATGCACGGTCAGTGGGACTGGATGAATGACCCCGAGATTCACTCGGCCACCTGGGAGTGGGACAATTCCTGCCCATCCAGCGGGTGGAAGCACTCCCACAACTTTGTCCACCACAAGTACACCAACGTGCTCGGTATGGACAACGATGTGGGATACGGCATTCTCCGGGTGACTCGTGACCGCCGTTGGAAGCCATCGACGCTGCTGCAGCCGGTGACAAACGTGGTGTTGGCCAGCCTTTTCCAATGGGCAGTGGCCTTCTACGACGTCGAGCTCGGGCGCGTGTTCGCAGGTAAGAAATCCTGGGATGAGGCCCGACCGCAGCTCATGGAGGTGCTCAACAAGTCGGGGCGCCAGGTGCTCAAAGACTACGTTCTCTTCCCCGCGATGGCGGGTTCGCGTTACCGCGAAGTGGCGTTTGCGAACATGATGGCCAACCTAGCCCGTAATCTGTGGGCCTACGCCGTCATCTTCTGCGGACACTTCCCGGATGATGCCGAGACTTTCACCAAGGAGCAGTACAACACCGAGGACAAGAGCGAGTGGTATTTGCGCCAAATGCTGGGCTCGGCGAACTTCCACGGTGGGCTGGCGCTGTCGGTGCTCTCGGGAAATCTGAATTACCAGATTGAGCACCACCTGTTCCCGGACATGCCATCCAACAGGCTCGCGCAGATTTCGAAGCAGGTTCAGCAGATCTGCCGGGAATACGACCTGCCATACAACACGGGGTCGTTCCCGAAGCAGTTCTTCCAGGTCCAGCGCACGCTGCTGAAGTTGTCGCTGCCGGATCGCTTCTTAGTCGCTGACCCGGACAACGCCCCAGAGGTACGTTCGGAGGCGGCGTTCAAGAAATATCCGCAGGTTGAAGCGGAGCTCCAGTCCAGTTCCCCGCAACGCAAGGGCTTAGCGACGGGCCTGCGAATGCTCCGCCGTCTTCGCCCAGGTGTCCGGGAAATTGTCCGGGCCTACACAGGTCGCTCGACGCACACTGCTGCGCGCGGTTAGTCCTCGACCCGCTTGCGGACCGCAGCCGCGACTGCCGGTTCGCGGTTCCATGGCATTGATTGCTTGTGGGGCAGCCGCAGCCAGGCGCGAATCATGGTCACGGTCAGCGTCGCAGTTGCACCAGCGAGGAAGAGCGCTAAGTAAGCCGAGGAATTCTGGCCGGTAAACTCCACTGTCACGATCAGTGCGAAAAGTGGAGCTGCCATGGACGCCGACAGGAAGGCCGCCGCGCCGAGAATCGCAAAGTCGCTCAGCGGAACTGAGGGCATCAATGGCTGTACGAAGCAGCCGACGATGAAACCGCTGAGCGCGCCAAGGGCAAAGCCGGGAGTCAAGAGCCCACCGACGGCCCCCGAACGGAAAGTAACGAGAACCGCGACAGCTTTCGCAATCAGCAGGATGACTGCAAAACCCAGCAGCGGGCGATCCATGAGAACTGTGGTCGCAGCGATACGGCCATTGCCCAACACTTCTGGAACCCACAGTGAAATCACACCAACCAGTGTGAATGCGAGGGGGATGGCCCAGGCAGAGTGCCAGCCAGTCGGTGCTGTGTCCGACATCCGCGAGCTGAGAATGCGAAATGCGTAGCCGATGGCACCGCAGATAACACCGATGAGCAGTGCTGCCCCGAGGTTGCCCCAGCCGTCCGAGAGATTTATTGGGCTGTAGAGCGGGCTACTGCCGACCACGATGCCCGACGTCACCGTGGCGATGGCTGAACACGCCAGCACCACCATCACCGCGGTAATGCTCAGTGAGCCCAGCAGAATCTCCAACGAGAAAACCGCTCCAGCCAACGGGATGTGATAAATCGCCCCCAGGCCGGCACCGGCTGCTGCTGCGACCAGAATACGGCGGTGTAGCGGATCGATGCGCAGTCGATGCGACATCTGCGAGGCCACCATTGCACCGAGCTCACGCGGGGCATTCTCGCGTCCCATGGATGCACCTGCAGCGACGGTCGCCATCTGCAAAAACACATTGACAAGAGTTGACCACACAGGCATGGGGCGGCCGTGCATGCCCGCTTCAACGCTTTCAACAGGCTTCGCCTTTGTGCGAAGAGCTGCCCAGATTGGTCCTGCAATCAGCCCCGCCAACACAATTCCGACAAAGCGCTGTAAACCAGTGGTGCCATCGGTTACGACCGCTACGTCACCCTCGTGCTGCCCGTAGACCGCGTACTCGATGCCGTGCATTATTAGTGCGAGGCCGGCTGCGCCGAGTCCTGTCGCAAGACCCACGATAAGCGTGTAGATACACAGCCGAATCCAACTGCCGGGAGCGGGGTAGAGACCGGAGCCCGCGTTGTCCGCCTCAGCTCCAGCCGAGGCTTCAGCGGGCGTCTCCACAGAATCGGTGTGGCTAGTCTCTTTCAATGTCCAGCTCCCAATCCTCGTTGTCGCTGATGGCGCTCAACAGGCGACGCACGGCCATCGCTCGACGGTGCTGAACTCCCTCCAGCTTGTCGAGGGCGCACTCTGGATCCGCGGGCGGCCCCAAATGGGTGCAACCACGTGGGCATTCATCTGTCGCTGCCTGGATATCTGGAAACGCCGCCAGCAGCGTCTCCGGTGTCACATGAGCCAGACCAAAGGAACGAATGCCCGGGGTATCAATAATCCACGACGTCGCGCTGTCTTCGCTTTCCGACGGCAGCATCAGCGCCACCGACTGCGTGGAGGTATGGCGGCCCTTACCCACACCACTAACTTCGCCGGTCTCACGGTTGGCTTCAGGAACAATCCGGTTGACAAGGGTCGATTTCCCCACACCGGAATGCCCAACCAAAGCTGTCACTCGTCCGGGGACATCGATGAGCTCTGACAAGGGAGCCAAGTCATCGTTGATACCGCAGACAACGACATCCACTCCGAGTGCCGAGAACTCCCCGGCAAATTCCTCTGGGTCGGCCAAATCGGATTTAGTCAGACAGAGCACGGGGCGGACACCGCCGGCGTAGGCCGCGACCAGCGCGCGTTCGACAAAACCGGTGCGAGGTTCAGGATCGGCGACTGCGCACACAATGAGCAGCAGGCTGGCATTGGCCACGACGATGCGCTCATACGGGTCATTGTCATCGGCGGTGCGACGCAAAACCGTGCTGCGCTCTGCCAGCTTGACGATGCGGGCCAGTGTGCCCGCACGGCCGCTGACATCGCCTACGACACCGACACGGTCACCGACAACGATATTGGTGCGGCCGAGCTCGCGGGCACGCATGCATGTCACTGCAACATCAGGGTTGTTATCGAGGACTACACCCCAACGACCACGATCCTTGGTCACCACCATGCCCCAGTGGGCATCGGCGTGGCGGGGGCGATCCTTCGTCCGTGGCCGCGACCCTTTACCGGGGCGGATGCGTACATCGGACTCGTCCCATTGCCGTCCACGCCTGCGTGCCGCCACTGTTATTTCCCTGCCTCGGTTCCGTTGTCCACACCATCAAGTCGAGCTTCGACTGACTTTTCCAACGAACTAGGGCTGGGGGAGGCCAGTCCGAGCATCTCCAGCCAGCGCAGATCGAATCCAGGCATGGTCTTAGCAGTGGTACCGATATTTTCGACTTCCACGCCCTCCGTGCGCAGACCAACAATGGCACCAGCGGTGGCCATTCGATGGTCGGCGTAGCTGTGCCAGAGACCACCGTGGAGCGGAACGGGGTCGATCGCAATGCCGTCGTCAAGCTCGGTGGCGCGACCGCCGAGACGGTTGATTTCCGTGGTGAGCGCGGCGAGACGGTTGGTCTCGTGACCGCGCAGGTGTGCGATACCCGTCAGCTCGGTGCGGGTAGTGGCCAAGGCGGCGATGGCCGCGACGGTGGGGGTCAGCTCGCCAATCTCGGACATGTCCATCGTGATTCCGCGCAGCTCCGACGGCTTTGGGCCCACGACGGTGAGGCTGGTGCGGTCACTCTCGAGACGGTTCAACGTCACGGTAGCGCCCATAGCGGTGAGGATCTCGCGGATGCGGTCGCCCGGCTGCGTGGTGTGCTCTGGCCAGTCGGGCACGGTGACGCTGCCACCAGTGACAGCCGCAGCGGCCAGGAAAGCGGCGGCGTTAGACAGGTCGGGTTCGACCTGCCAAGTACGACCCATCATTTCGGTCGGGTGAATGGTGAACGTTGTGCGTGGTCCCTCAGGTGTGTCGGCCGTGGTCTCCTCGACCTGCACACCGGCCTCGCGAAGCATGTCCAGGGTCATGTCAATGTGCGGGCGGGAAGGAATCTCACCGGTCGGGCGAAGTACCAGGCCACGGCCGTAGCGCGGTGCTGACAGCAACAGACCAGAGACGAACTGGCTCGAAGCCGAAGCGTCAATTTCCACTTCGCCGCCGATGTCCGGCAGATCCTGCTCCTGGACCGAGTCACCGAGGCGGTTGCCCTGATTCGGACCCTGCGGATTGACCGTGAAGGGAAGCCCATTGCCCGCGATGTTCACACCGAGGCTGCGCAGGGCATCCAGCACGGCCGACATCGGGCGAGCCTTGGCTTCTACGTCGCCTTCGAAGAACACCGACCCCTGCGCAAGAGCTGCGATAGGTGGCACGAAGCGCATAACCGTACCTGCGAGACCACATTCCACGACACCACCGCGAAGCATGCGTGGAGTGACGCGGAGCGTGTGGTTCGGGGCACCCGAATATGTCGAGTCGGCACTGATGTCAGTTCCCAGGGCCTGCAGTGCGCGAATCATAAGATCGGTATCGCGAGAGCGCAGAGCACCATGGATAACCGATGGTGTCGAAGATATCGCCGCGATGACAAGGGCACGGTTCGTAATCGACTTCGAGCCGGCAATCTGCACCGTGGCGCTAAAAGGCTGTCGACCGGCCTCGGCACCGTCGACACTTACAGTAGGGGCGGACCAATTCTGATTTTGGGAACACACACAACCAATTATGGAACACTTTCACTCCATACCTCGACTAGAGGGGGAGTCAACGGCACAATCAGTTGGTATGTGTGGTCGTTTCGTCAATTTCACAGTCGCCGAAGAACTGCTCAGCACCACGGCTGAGATTCCCGGTTTGGCGCCCGTGCGTGCCGACGGCCCGTTGCCCACCTCCCGCTACAACATCGGACCGACCATGCCAATAGTTGCTCTTGCCCGCGAGCACCCCGGCCGCACAGGAACCATTGCTGCCACCGTGCGCTGGGGTTTAATTCCGCAGTGGGCCCGCGAAGTGCCAACAACACCTTTCTTCAATGCTCGTGCGGAAACCTGGCAGTCCAAACCGACTTTCCGGGATGGCCTGCCCTGCGCAATCCCCATGAACGGTTGGTATGAGTGGAAGAATCGCCAGCCCTACTTCGTCAGCTTCGGCGATGACGCACCGCTTTTCACCGTCGCGGGGCTGTGGGCGCGCTGGGGCGATATCGTTTCCGCCACAATTCTCACCACCGACGCCGTGGGACAGCTCGCGGATCTTCATCATCGTATGCCGCGCGTGCTTGCCGACGACGAAGTCAGTGACTGGTTGGATCTCTCGGCCTGGGCAGCAGACGGAGATGTTGGCATGACCAGCGCAGAAGTGGTGGACAAGCTGACCATCCGACCGGTCAACCGTGCCGTCGGCAATGTTGCGAATGAAGGGCCGCACCTGCTGAATGGGCCCGATGGAGCAGCACCCGGCCACAACGAGGAGCTGTTTTAAGGCCGTATCAGCGGGGAGGTTGCAGGAGTAGCCGCAGGGTTAGCGGGCGATGTCGGCGACCGTGGCGTCGCAAAGCGAAACCAGATCAGCGGGTGACAGTTCGATGTCCCACCCGCGGCGACCACCGGAGACAAACACAGTGTCGGCGAGAGTGGCTGTCTCATCAATGACGGTGGGGAGCTTGCGGCGACCGCCAAGCGGGGAGATGCCGCCGGGAACGTAGCCGGTGGCAAGTGACGCGTCATGGGGGTCGGCCATCGTGGCCTTGGAAGCCCCGACAGCCGCGGCAGCGGCCTTGAGGTTGAGCATTCCGGTGGCGGGGACGACGGCGATGGCCAGCCCAGTGCGTTTGCCGGATAGCTCGATAATGAGAGTTTTGAAGATGCGTTCGGGCTCGACTCCGAGATGCTCTAGTAGCCAAGAGGCGGCCTCTTCGCCGAAGTTGTCGCTGCCGTGGGGGAATTGGTGAACGTGGAAGTCGATTCCGGCGTTCTGACAGACGGCGATTGCCGGGGTGGCGGCAGCGGATTTCTTGGCGGACTTCTTCGACATAATTTCCCATCGTTGCACACCAGTGCAGCTACGCGACGAAATGCCTGGTGACGGGGGTCTGGCCGACTCGTGGGTGCGGATGTTTTAGGATAGGTAGCATGTCAGGTGATCAGACAGGAACATCGGCCATCCGGACTGATGAGTCGGATGAGGAGCTTGCGCAGCGCTTTGAGCGTGACGCCATGCCGCTTTTGGATCAGCTCTATGGAGCGGCGCTGCGGATGACGCGCAACCCCGCCGATGCCGAAGACCTGGTGCAGGAGACCTATATCAAGGCTTTTCAGGGCTTCCGCTCCTACAAACCGGGCACGAATCTGAAAGCGTGGCTCTACCGCATTCTGACGAATGCGTACATCAACAACTACCGCAAGGCGCAGCGTCGTCCTGCCGAGTACGCCACCGATGACATCACGGATTCACAGATCGCGGAAACCGCGTCGCACACTTCGATAGGGCTGCGCTCTGCTGAGGTTGAAGCGCTGGAAAAGCTTCCTGACGAGGAAATTCGTGACGCTTTGATGAGCCTCAAAGAGGACTACCGGATGGTGGTCTACTACGCCGATGTCGAGGGATTGCCCTACAAGGAAATCGCCGAAATCATGGGCACGCCCATCGGAACTGTGATGAGTCGGCTCCACCGTGGAAGAAAACAGCTCCGAGACGCGTTGCACAACGTAGCCGTGGAACGTGGATTCTTGAAAGAAGAGAAGGGAGATTCTCCGCGATGAGCCGAGAGTCGAGCCAAGATATGGAGCAGACGCCAGAGCGCGGGCACGCCTGTGAAGATGCTTTCTGTCAGGATGTCCACTCGCGCCTACACGCATTTTTGGATGGAGAGTGTGATTCGGAGGAACGCCGCTTTCTCGAGGAACACATTCACAAATGCCCTCAGTGCTTGGAAGAGTTCGGTTCCGAGCAAGCTATACGACGGCTGCTGCGCCGGTGCTGCCAGCAACCTGCCCCTGAGGACCTCCGTCAGCGCATTACCACTCGGATTCGTGTGTCCTATACGCGGGTGGAGTACCGCAAGTAGCTGCTGGCGGCTAGGTTTTGGTGCGTCATCTTTTGGCGCGTATTCCTTTGATGCTTAATGCGATGTTGCGTAATACGGTAATGCGGTAATGCGTAATGGGAAAATCCCAGGTCACGGTGATGTGGCCTGGGATATTTTTGTGGAGCTATTTGTGGAGCTAAGGGGAATCGAACCCCTGACCTTCGCATTGCGAACGCGACGCTCTACCAACTGAGCTATAGCCCCATTGCTTTCGAGCAACCTAGCTGGAGCTGCTGTAAAAGCTCTATTTTCAGACGTTACTCCGGTGGGGTTTGGGCTCCAAACTCGCTGGTAAGGTTCCGGCGGATCGTTAATCCGGAAAGCGAGGATGCGGTATCGACGAGGCATCGAAAAGGTGTTGAAAGTGACTAGGTTTATGACAAAAAACCGCGGGTGAATTCAATTCATGTGTCATAAACCTAGTCACTTTCAAATCTGCTACCCGTTGAGGTATCCGCTGGAGGCATAAAAAACTCCACCCCGTCCCTCGGTGCAATACCGAGTTGTGCTGGAGTGGAGTGAGATGTCTTAGCCGGTGATGGCTAAGACTGCTGCAACTAAGGGCAACTTAGCTGTTCGGACGCTTGCCGTGGTTAGCCTTGTTCTTACGGCGGTCCTTGCGCTTACGGCCACGCTTGCTCATAGCTGGGCTCTCTTTCTATCGGGTTAAACAGGTATCAACCGGTATAGATTACACGGTACGAGGGTAAGTCCTTTAATTAGACCGTGGTGCTGGTGCGAGTGCGACGGGTGCGGCCGCGGTTGCGACGGCGCTTCAGTGCGCGACGCTCATCCTCGCTCATGCCGCCCCAGACACCTGCATCCTGGCCGGTCTCAAGTGCCCAGGCCAGGCACTGAGCAGTAACAGGGCAACGGTTGCAAACGACCTTGGCCTTAGCAATCTGGGCGAGGGCCGGGCCGGAGTTACCGACCGGGAAGAACAGCTCCGGATCCTCTTCACGACAAACGGCCTTGTGACGCCAATCCATGACAAACTCCTAAAACATTACGAGCCCCGGGTGAGGGCAGGGTTAAATTTCCTTGCGGGAAGGCAGCTCCGGAAATGGATTTCGTCAGACACGACAAATCGCCGTATCTCAACGAAGGTTGGGGTTCATTCCCGGTTGCCCAGGGGTATTAGGCATCTTGGGAGGGGCCACCTGTTCCATCGCCTATACGACGTGAAAGGTAGTGGGGACTCACCAAAGAGTTTGCGCCTAAAAAGGCGAGACTTGCATGGTTACACAACCAGTGAACTGCGTGCCTGTCTCGCTGACGATTTACATGTTTTCACGACTGGGGCGGTTCGTAAAGAGCAAAATGAATAAAAGTGCCAAACCTCACAGAAAAGTGAAGTTTTGGTTAAAACGCCAGGTCAAAACTAGCCCCTTGTGGGGGTGATTTTAGTTTTGGTAATTGCAGTAGTGAGGGTGTATGGCGCATTTTTGTTGGCTTGTCAGTAAACAGTTGCAGCTTAAGTCGGGTTTGTCTCGGTCTTTTGGCTAGTACTGAACAGTCGGCGTGTGCGATCCATGACCTTTTTGGTCACCACAACGAGCAAGCGCTCGTCCACGGGGCGGGTAGCGACTTTCTTGGTGAACTGGTCCTCGGTGTAATCGTCGGCACGCGCCACAAAACTGATAGCGCCTTGCTTAACACGGATGTTGAGGGACTCACACTGATTGATGTACTCGCCGTCCAACTGGAGACGAAGTGGGGCAGTAGCGGTGAGCTCGATGTGCTGGGCGTTGTCGACGCGTCGTTCGCGGGCTTCGACGTGGAAGGGGGAACGCAGTCGGGTGAAGAAACCGGCCAAATTGGCTGCGGCGACAAGTCCCGTCACTCCCCTCAGGGAAGTGAAGCCATAAAAGCCCAGGCCTCTGCGTAGGGACACAGTGGGGTTGGTGACGATGGGGAGGTCGCCGAGGAATGTCCAGGGATTGGAGTTGGACACCACGGCCATTGCGAGATCACGGCCAAACTCCGTGCCGTCGATAGTTGCGGTGATTTGTGGCGGGCTTTTGCGCAACTGATTCCATGCGGTGAAAATTGCCGGCAAATAGCGCACGGCTTTGGCGCGGGTACCGTTTTGTCGGAGCTGTTCCATGGTGGAAATGACTTCCGCATCGATGCCGATACCGGCATTGACCACGAAGCATCGCTCCGCTGCATGTCCAACGCTGATAGTGCTGCGGGTTCGGGAGCGCAGCAGACTTGCGATGTACCACGCGGCATCTACGGGGTCGCGGGGAATACCCAACGCACCTGCCAAAACGTTGGCACTGCCGGTGGGAATTGTCGCGATGACAGGCAGGTCAGTGGCAGGCAGTGCGGAGAATGGGTTGGAGTTCATGAGCCCATTGACAATCTCGTTAATGGTTCCGTCGCCGCCGAGAGAAATAATGACGTCGTAATCGCGAACCGTTTTACCCGCCACCATTTCCGCAGCATGGCCAGGGTAGGCGGTAAACATGGATGTCAAGCGAATCCCCTCGACCGAGCGAAGCGCCCGCACAACGCCGGGCATACGTCGAGCAGTGTTACTGGTCGAATTCGGATTGGAGATTAGCAACGCACGCACAGGCACCAAGAATAGTGCATGAGCAGACTTGTGATGGGCGCATTAGCCGGTATGCCTCCAGGGTGTATTCATCGGTTCGCACCGGGCTAACATGTAGGGCGTGAGTAACCAGAAAAACAGCAGCAATGCGCCCAAATCGCGTACTACCGACCAGCTTGCGGCAGCCGACGGGCCGATCGCCGCACCTCAGGTTGTTATGGTCGGTGCGTGGATTGGTGTCGCCGAATGTGCCCTCGGTCTGGGCTACGGGATCTTCCTTCTCATTCGTGATTTGATGGGGTACCGCGACGAGGCCGCGGTCATTTCCGGTTGGGGTACCGCGCTGTGGTTCCTTCTCATTTTCGGCGCTGTTCTCGCTGGTGCGATTATGTTGCTGCGTGGCGCCCGATGGGGGCGCGGGCCGATCATTATGCTCAACCTCTGCTTGCTGGGCGTGGCCTATTACATGTTCCGCTCGAGCGCTTTTCTGCTTGCTCTACCGACGGCGGCAGCTTCAATTGCTGCGCTGGCCTGTATGTTTAGTCCGAAGGCGATTGATTGGGCTGCCCGCTCTTTCTAAGCTTCGATGGCGAACGCGTCGACTGACTCACCGCGCTGAACCAGTAGCGTGTCACCGACAACCGCAAGGCGCACGGGCACTTCCGGCTTGTCCGCATTATTTGCTTGAGTGGACTTCGCAGCTGCAGGCAACGGGAGTGTGCCGATAATCTCCAGAGTCTTGGCATTCAATACCGCGACTCCGTCAGTGACTGGCATGAAAACATGCTCACCCCATGGAGCTGGGGTTCCTGTGGCCTCAGCAAACTCGAAATCCGGCGCCAGGGTGCTCGGGCGGAAGCCCAGTAAACCACGCGGCGACCACCACGTCATGTGATGGGGAAGATCCGTTGTAAAAGGCGCACGCGGGGCATCGCCGTTGGAGTTAGCTTCCGCCGGTGCTGGGCGCAGGGTAGTCTCATCCAGCGCCAATTCAGTCAGCATCGTGCCGTCCATACGAAAAACTCGGATGCGGTTGTCTGACAGTACCGCCGCCGTGTCCTGGCCAATCGATACCAGTGACATATCTGCAGTTGCCGGACCAAGGTCAATATCGCTCTTGACCTCCGGTTTCCGAGACTCCTCCGGATTTGCCGCCTGCATGACCAGGCGTCCGTGACCATCGCAGTTGTTTACGACGGCCAGCAGCTCCACGCGTGTGAGCGCACTGATAATCGAACACTCTGGGTGTGGCTGCATCTTCGGTTCCGGGGATGCTGGAATCTTGCCGTACTCGACTACTCGGACCAGGTCAGAGCGCCACAGCTCCAGGAATCCAGAGTCGTAGACACCCGCGTATGAGTTCGAGCGCACGGCGGCAGGGCTGTCAGCCGCAATCGATTTTCGGGTCGCGACATACTGCCCCGAATCGGGTTTGAGTGCAACGGTCTCACCGCAGCCAGCTGCCCCGCGAAAAGTCGCGAAAACTTGGCCATCACTGCCCGAGAGCGCACAAAGCGGAATATCTCGTCGATAGTGCCAGCGCTCCGTGCCGTCGTTAAGCGAGATAGCACGCACGCCCCGGTCCTCAGCAACGATGAGGGAGTTGTCCATCACCAGTGGCGCCGGGGAGATGGTGTGCGTGCTTGTGCTTGCCGACGATTCGGTGGACCACACCGGCCGGAGAGTATGTGGCATTGCCTCCGGATCGTTCGCGGCCGGGGCTTGCGCTGTGCTGCTCGTCGGTGCCGTGGATTCAGTGCGATCGACCTTACGAGCCGGAGAAGCGACCCATGTCCAACCGACGACTAGCACTACGGCGATGATGAGAACTACTGATGCGATTCGATTGCGGCGCAGTCGGGTCTCTGCAGTGGTGGGCTCAGCGTTGGCTTGTGGTGACTGCAGCACGGTTGGAATGTCCTGTCGACGAGTGGTCGTGGCGAGAGGTGAGGTGGGGAGTTGGCACGCGCAGCGGCCTAGCTGCGACGATGAGAATTGGAGTGGCCGTCCCGCTTTGAGCTTCGTCCTTGGCCGCGATTGCGATGATGAGACTGTGAGCGGTTGTTTCGCGGGCCTCTTCCGCCACGCCCGCGAGGTGGCCGGGAACCCAATACCGGGCGGGCTGGCCCGACCTTCTCATCGATCCCCTCGGGGATGTCTAGAGCTTCGGCGAGCTCGGGGGAGGTGGAAAACCACGTCGGAATCTCGGCCATGTCCAGGTCGAGAGCATCTGAAATAGCCTTCCACTTTGTGGTTTCATCCCAGCCGACGAGCGTAACGGCGACACCGCTGTGTCCCGCGCGGCCGGTGCGGCCGATGCGGTGGACATAGGTCATTTCGTCATCGGGCACCTGGTGGTTGATGACGTGGGTGACATCGTCGATATCGATACCGCGAGCCGCGACATCGGTTGCGACCAGGACGTCGACGTCGCCATTGCGGAACGCCGTCAGCGAGCGCTCACGTGCAGGCTGGCCCATATCGCCGTGGACGGCGGTGACCAGGAAGCCGCGCTCGCCGAGCTGCTCAGCAACCGAGGCGGCGCCGCGCTTCGTGCGAGCAAAAATGATGGTGCGACCACGATCGTTGGCTTGCAGGATGCGGGCAATGACCGAGACCTTATCCATCTGGTGCGATTGGAAAACAATCTGTTTAGTGGTCTCGTGGACTGTGGCCTCTTCCTCGCCTGATTCGGCGCGGATGTGCACCGGGCGATTCATAAAGGTACGTGCGAGAGTCAGAATTGGGCCCGGCATTGTTGCCGAGAAGAGCATGGTCTGACGTTCATCTGGCACCGCAGCCAGAATCTTCTCGATGTCCGGCAGGAAGCCCAAGTCGAGCATCTCATCGGCCTCGTCGAGAACCAAAATCTTTACGCCTGACAGCTCTAGATTATTGCGCTGGTAAAGATCGATGAGACGGCCGGGAGTACCGACGATGATGTCCACACCGCGGTCTAGCTGTTCAATCTGTTCCTCATAGGGGCGGCCACCGTAAATAGTGCACACACGCAGATTGGTTGAGTGCGCAGCGCGGGCCAAATCCTCGCCGACCTGCACACATAGCTCACGGGTGGGGACGATGATGATTGCGCGGGCAGTGCCATCCGGTTCTGGAATGCGGGCGTCATCAAAGACGCGGTCAATAAGGGGGACACCAAAACCAAGAGTTTTTCCCATGCCAGTACGGGCTTGGCCGATAATGTCCGTGCCGTCGAGTGCCAAGGGCAGCGTCAGTTCCTGGATTGCAAATGTGCGGGTGATTCCTTCGTCGGCGAGTGCGTCGCAGATTTCCGCGGCGACCCCCAATTCGACGAATGTCGGGGACTGGGACTCTGCCACGGCGACTCCTTTGCTGTTTGTAACCTCACGTGACACGACGGCTTAATCGGTCTCTCTAATCCTAGCCGCTTTGGGAATGGTTATGATGTCACCTATGGACATCACTATTGGATTTGCAGACAATACGCGTGAGCTGAACATTGAAAACGTCGCTGGTGGCGAGGAGGTCAAGGCTGCGATCTCCCAGAAGCTGGCTGCTGGCGAAGGTGTGATTGAGCTCAGCGACGGCGCTGGTCAGGAGTACCTGATTAATGCTGACAAGGTCGCCTACGTCCGTACCGGTAATAACGCAGACCGTAAGGTTGGCTTCTTCGCCTAATGACGCAAGAACCCTTTCTCGTACGCATTGCAAGGAGTTGGGGGTGGCGAGCCTATGCCATCCCTGTACTTGTGGTGCTCACAGTCATCATTCTCTTCGACATCTTCACTGCTGAAGATGATTCTTCAGGTTCCGGCACTGGCACTGTCGCCTCGCAGAGTGGCAATGGTCGCCCTGGTCCGGTGCCCGGTGAGGGATACGGTGATGGTTACGAGGGAGGGCAGTTGCCACCCGGTCCGGCCTTTGCCACGGAACCCTCGGGAAATTTTAAAGATGTTACCGTGGCGCATCCCCGTGTTGGGGAGGGGCGCGACAATGCGGTCAGGTATTCCGTGGAAATTGAAGACAACATTGATGTTCCTTCGATTGGTGGCGAGCGCGCCTTTGCAGAGACGGTGAACTCGATTCTGGCCGATCCACGTGGCTGGACAGCTAATCCAGATTTTTCTTTCGAGGCAGTGCCTCGCGACCAGGATCCGACGATTGTCGTGCAGCTTTCCGCGACTGGAACCGCACATCAGCTGTGCGGCAACACCTTGGGAATGGAGACCTCCTGTTACCTGTCTGGGCAGCGGGAAGGTGAGCCTGGGCGCGTGGTCGTCAGTATCGCCCGGTGGGTTCGAGGTGCCCTGCCTTTTGAGGGGGACCTGGGATTGTATCGCCAATACCTTATTAATCACGAGGTTGGTCACGGACTTGGGTACGCGGTTCACGAGCCCTGTCCGAGGGACGGCGGTATCGCGCCAATCATGATGCAGCAGACCCTGAGCGTGTCGAACGATGAACTGCACAAAATCGACAGCAGCGAGGTCTATCAGGTCGATGGTAAGACGTGTTCTGTCAACGGCTGGCCGTACCCATTTGGGGCGGACGACGATACGGCCGCACCGACTCAGAAAGCAAGGTAGTAGCAGATTATGATCGCCACTCCTCCCGACCGTGTTTTAGAGGCCTTTGGTGCCGAGGGCGAGCCGCATCGTGCCGGGCGAGCTTGGGACAATGGCTGGGTCTACGACGATTCCATTGTCCTTTCGCCGGTACATAATTCGGCGCAGGCGCTGTGGTCTGCAAAGGTTCGCAGTGCGCTAGATGTCGATGGCGTCCGAGTGGCGAAATCCGTGCGTACCAGTGACGGCCGCTTGGTCATTGCTGGGTGGCAAGCCCGTCATTTCATTCCGGGGGGATTCGCGCCACGTGCCGATGAAACCATTGTTGCCGCTGGTCGCGTGGAAGAGTCGCTTGCCAGTATTGAACGGCCACAGTTCCTCCTTGATAAGGAGCCCGATTACTTCGTCATGTGTAATCGCGCAGCTTGGGAATCTGACCCAATCGGCATCCTCGAGCAGCTTCTCGACGCGGATAGCGTCCCCCGCGCCGATTGCGCCGAGGCTCTCACAATCTCCGGTGATCTTCTCCAGTTGCGGGCAGAGATGGTTGTGCCAACGGGGCTTCTGCAGGTCTGTCACGCAGACCTCGTCGGCACGCTGCTTTACGACGGCACGGCCGCCCCGGTTCTCACCGATATCGTGCCAGCGTGGCATGTCCGTGGTTGGACAGCTGCCTTGGCGGCAGTGGATTGTCTGTCCATGATGGGGGCTGATGAGGAGCTACTGCGGCGCTTCGATCACCTGCCGGATTTCGGTCAGTTGCTCGTTCGTGCGATGTGTTATCGACTTTTTGTCCACGCTGTTAGTCCAGAATCGCAGCCGAGTGCGTATCGCGGTCTGTTCCGCGCGGCTTCGCTAGTTCGCGCGTTTGTGTCTAAGTAACGCCGGGCAGTATTTACGGGAGTTTTTGGGACGGGGGTACTTTTCTCCTTATTTCGAATGGGTGTTCGAGTATCGGTCCGGAGGTTGTGCCACAATGGTGCACATGAACGTAGATGGAATGCCGAAGGTTCGGTTCGTCCAGGAGGAACCTCCTCGTCGTCGGCAGTGGTTGGGTACTGCGGTAGAGGCGCTTTTCCCTTCCCATAATCAGGCGCTCGTGGTAGAGAACAAGCTTGTAAACCAGCCTGTTGTGCGCGTTTTAGGCGGCCCAGGGACTGGAAAGAGTTCGCTGCTGGCAGATCTCGCGGTGGACTACATGCAGGCGGGCATTCCGGCGGACAGTATTTTGGTGGTGTCACAGTCAAAAGAGGCCGCTGCGGAATTGAGGCGGGATATTGACAGGCGTTTTTCCTCTGAACTGGGGGAAGGCGGTTCGGTCGGGGCAGGCCAAGGTGGCATGGTGCGTGCCGTGCATTCACTTGCCTATGCAGTAGTACGTGATGCCGCCGTGAGTCGGGGAGAGCCTGAACCATCGTTGACCACTGGTGCACGCCAAGATGCTGTCGTGCGGCAACTTTTGGCCGGACATGCGGAAGATGGTGGTGCGTATTGGCCAGAGCGGTTGCGCCCGGCTCTCCCATTAGTCGGTTTTTCCCGTGCAGTTCGTGACTTTCTGCTGCGTGCAGCTGAGCGGGGGATTGATGCCCCGAGGCTTCAGCAGCTCGGCGTGGACTATGGCATTGAGTCGTGGTGTGCGGCTGGCAAGTTTATGGCGGAGTATCAGCAGACTATGCGGTTGGCGTGGGAGCCCAGCCTGAACGCTGCAGAGATTGTCTCTGCGGCATTGATGGAGCTGGATGCAGACGCGCAAGCACTGGCTCGGTGGGGAAAGTCGGTGGTGCTGGTCGATGATGCTGAACACCTATCCCCGGAAGCTGCGCGTCTTGTGGATCGGTTTGTGTCGCAGGCGGCGGTAGCCGTCATTACTGGTGATGAAGATCAATCGGTATTCCACTTCCGCGGTGCTAATAATGACTATCTCCGGAGGACTGGTGAGGCCGAGTGCAAGGCAATCCACTTGCAGCAGTCTTACCGCTGTAACGCTGATATCGCGGATTTAGTCAACGCAGTTTCTCAGCGCTTGCCTAAGGCTCCTGCATACCGTGGCATTGTCGGTTCAGTTGGAGCACAGGAAGCTCGTGAATCCGAAGTTGGAAACAACAGCGATACCGTCGCAGCGGAAAACTCGTACGCAGCTAAAAGTGCAGTAAAAATAGCTATTCATCCTTCTGAACGTGCACAGCGAGCCACAGTCGCGGACTACTTCCGGCGCCTTCATATTGACGAGGGAGTGGCATGGAAGGATATGGCGGTCATCGTCCGGTCCGGTGCAGGGGAGTCCTCTCTGTTCCGTGCGTTGTCGCGTGCGGGTGTGCCTGTGCAGATTGACCCAACGGACATCGTGCTAAGTCATCAGCGATTGGTGCGAGCGCTGATGGTGGCGTTGCGGGCAACTATGAACCAGCTCGATGACGTGGAGTGGGACGAGTTCCTCTCCGGCCCATTGGTCAACATGGATCCGATTGTCAAAGAGCGTCTGCTGCGCGGAATCCGAAAGGCCGACCTGTTCGGCGGGGCCGCGATGACTCAGCTCATCGGAATCTTGAAGGCAGAGGGACTCACAGCTGAACATCTGGAGCTTATTGAGTCTCTGTCGCAGCGTGAACGTCAGGCGCTGCAGGTGCCGCTGGATCTGTTGAGCGCAGCTCGTGAAGCGTTGCGCGATGGTGTGGAAGCAACTTTGTGGGCAATTTGGCAGTCCACTGGTTTGGCAGACCATCTGGTGGCGGCATCGTTGCGCGGCGGTACAGCTGGCGCATCGGCTGACCGCGATTTGGATGCTGTGATGGCACTGTTCGACTTTGCTGGTGACCGTGTGGAGCTGAATCCAAAACTGACGGTTGACGGTTTTATCGCTTCTGTGGAAGAGCAGGAGCTGCCCATCGGCGCACGTGACCGTAGCGGGGTAGAGCGCGATGCCGTGCGCATTCTCTCAGCCCATGCGGCTCTGGGCAGGCAGTGGAAAGCAGTAGCAGTTGTCGGAGTCCAGGAAGGCCAGTGGCCCAGCCTCGGTGTGACTGGCTCGGTGATGAAGCAGAACGAGTTCATCGGTCTCGTTGATCACGGAATTGAGCCGCGGGAGTACATCAATTCCATGGCGGATGCGCTGGCGGAGGAACGTCGTTTGCTGCACGTCGCGGTATCACGGGCGAGCGACAGGGTACTGCTGACCGCAGTCGATTCTCCTGACGATGTTGGAGTTCCCAGTCCGTTTATTATCGAGCTCGTTGAAAAGCTCGGTAATTCGGTGACGGAGCTGGTGAAACAGTCGGAAGCATCGTCGTCTGCGAACGGAGTCGGGGCTACGGCTAATGAAGCAAACGCCGGCAATCCGGATGTTGCAGAGGCAGAAGATGTCGCATGGGCCGGTGAAGGCCTGCCACGGGTGCTCTCTGTGGAGTCACTGCTGGCAGAACTGCGTGCAGCCGTTGTGGACGATGCGGAGACTGAGACGCGGCGTCGACAAGCTGCACGTCAACTCGCGCGATTGGCGCAGGTTGAGGTTGCTGGCGCACATCCAGACACCTGGTGGGGGCTCCGTGCACCGTCGACTTCGAAGCCGGTAAATGACAAGAAGCCGATGAGGATCAATCCCTCCAAGGTGGAAGCAACCCTGAGTTGTCCGTTGAAGGCCATGTTGGATAAATCAGCACCGACATCGGCCATGTATCTGGGCTCTCTACTGCATCAGGCGGTAGAAGCAGTCGCCAAGGGAGTGACTGTGCCTGAGGCTCAGTCTGAGATCCGGCGTGTTTTTGGGGACCTGTCCGATGATCCGGAGTGGCGTAAGCGTACTGAGGAAGAGACCTGGTTGACCGGGCTGGAGGATTGGCAGCGGTGGATTGAGACTAAGAAAGATATCGGAACCGAGGTCCCAGTAAATGTCAACATCAACGATGACATCGTGATTGTCGGACGAATCGACCGGTTGATTGAAGACGCTGATGGTGCAGTTCAAATCGTCGATATTAAAACCGGTAAGACAGCGCCCTCCGGTAAAGAAGTAGAAGGACACGCACAGCTAGCTACATATCAACTAGCGCTGTCGAAGGGGAAGCTCGTTGAAAGCGGAGATGGGCTCGCTGTGGACAACGGCGAAGGCATTGAACAATCTGGGGCATACCTGGTATTTCCGCGAAAGTCACACAATAAGACCATTATCACTAGCCGCGAACAGTCAAAGCTCACGGAAGACAAGTTGGCTGACTGGGAGCGTCGCGTAGAGCAGGTAGCACGTGCGACGTCTGGCCCGCGTGCCTTGGCGCTCGCTGGTGATCATTGCAAGTTCTGCACGCTTTCGAAGGCGTGCCCGGCAGCAGAAGGGAATCGGTAGTCATGTCGGAGGAACGAACCATCATTGATCCCGTCACCCTGTCGGAGATGATGGGGCAGGACTTTCCGCCCACCCCGCAACAAGCGGCGGTAATCGGTGCACCGATGGAACCAATGCTTGTTGTCGCCGGTGCCGGTGCTGGTAAAACAGCGACAATGGCTGCCCGTGTTGTGTGGTTGGTCGCCAACGGCTTTATCCGCCCAGAAGAAGTTCTAGGTTTGACCTTCACCAGGAAGGCAGCGCGCGAGCTCGGCGTCCGTATCCGCCAACAGCTGAATGCGCTTGCTTCCTCCGCTGCATTTCGTGCACAAGCTTCACCAGAGGTATTAGCAAGCCTCGAGGTCATTGCCCCAACCACGCTTACTTACGATGCTTATGCCTCTGAAGTCGTGAGCAATTATGGTCTTTTGCTGCCGACGGAGCCGGGGGTCACCATTATGGATGGCGCGACGCAGTGGCAGTTGGCCTGGGAAACAGCTCGCAATGTGACCGAAATTGATGTCGATATTGCGCCATCAACGCTGGCCAGTCGCATTATTGAGCTGGGGTCGAACATCGACTCAAACTTATCTACCCCGCAGGCGATTCGCGAGGAAACCGAAGCGTTCATCAGCAATATTGAGCAGACCCCGCAGAAGGGTAAACGCGAGGGACTAATTGGCGATCTACAGGGCATCGTCGATAAGCAGCGGGAGAGATTAGAGATTTTGCCGCTGGTAGAGCAGGTTCGAGCTCGGTGCAATGAAGAAAATGTCGCCACCTTCGGTATGCAGATGGCTCGGGCGGCCCGGCTAGCCACCGACTTCGCGGAAGTCGGGGAGGAGGAGCGGCGTCGCTTTAAGATCATCATGCTCGACGAGTACCAGGACACGTCGCACACACAGCGGCTGTTCCTGCGTGCGCTGTTCTCCGGTGGTTGTGTCACCGCTGTCGGCGATCCGATGCAGGCAATTTATGGCTGGCGAGGAGCAACGGCCGAAAACCTTGTGCAGTTTGTCAATGATTTTCCGCGGTCGGATGGGCAGCCAGCGGAGAAAAAGCAACTGACCATTTCTTGGCGAAACCCGCAGTCAGTGCTGCAGCTTGCTAACGCAGTCTCCGACCGTGCTTTTGCGGGGCAGGCTCGTACGGTAGAGGCACTGGATGCAGGGCCAAAAGCAGGCCAGGGCGAGGTGCAGCTTGCTTTCACTGCAACCGGTGAGGAAGAAGTTGCATACATCGCAGATTGCATGGAGACGCAATTACGCGAATGTGAAGCAGCTGGCAACAAGCTCGATGCCGCCATCCTGGTTCGGACAAATGCTGAATCGGCTGTCTATTTAGATGCACTGTCTGAGCGGGGTGTGCCTGCAATCATTGTAGGACTCGCTGGATTACTGCACTTGCCCGAGGTCATGGATATCACCTCGGTGATGAAGATATTGGTCGACCCCAGTTCAGACCAGGATGCTCTGCGTCTGCTACTCAGCCCACAGTTCAATTTGGGTGCCGCAGACGTGGAGGCACTTCGCACTCGTGTAGATCAGCTGGCAATCGCAGGAAAGGACGAGTTGGCCCGCAAGAAGGGCAACGTCGAAGAAACTTCAGACTCCTCACCGCTTTCCCAGCTCGCTCGCCAGTATGACAAGCTCGTGGAAGATGCCGAAGCAGCATCGTCCGCGGTGGGGCTGGGGCACGCCATCGCCGACCCGGATATTCGTTTTTACGACGGCACCCCGCTGGCGCGCGGCAGTGTGGAAAAAAATGGGCGGTTGGTCTGCAGCGAGTCACTGAACTACACAGATGAAGCAATGGTGCGCATCGCACAGTTGGGTGCAAGCCTACGAAAACTACGCCGGTTCTCGCTGAATAAGCCTCTGCCGGAACTGGTCGAGGACATCGCTACTGAGTTTGGAATTCGCGTAGAAGCAGCGGCTGGACAGTACGGTTCCGCTACCGCGATAACCAGGCCGACAACCGCACATCTGGATAGGTTTGTCGATATCGCTGCGACGTATTCTCAAAATATCTCGGACGATGTGACAGGGTTTTTGAACTATCTGGAATTCGCTGTCGAACACGATGATGGCTTGGAACGGGCACCTATGAACATGCCGGAAAACTGTGTCCAAATCATGACTATGCACAAGTCAAAGGGCTTGGAGTGGGAAACGGTTGCTGTTCCGGGCATCACCACTAGCAAGTTCGACAGAGTTGATTTGTCATCGTGGCTGACCAATTCAGTTCAGCTTCCTCCTGGCGCAATTACTCAAGTGGATCCGCTAACGGCTAGTGCAGAAACAACAGAGGATGCAACGCAGCTTGCAGCAGGCGATTGGGCTCCTGTCGCTGATTCTGTCGACAGCAACGCCCCCGAACTGGACATATCAGGCACCGATAACCAGACCGACCTCAACAAGGTGATCAAAGCCTACAAGGAAGAGCTGCGAGAAGTGGAGAGGGAAGAAAAACAGCGCCTCTTCTACGTTGCCATGACTCGCTCCGCGAAAAAGCTCATTGTCACTGCAAGCAGGCGGCCTAATCCGAGCTTGAAGAAACCCACCGACGTGTCGGCGGACTTCGCAGCCATCGCCACTCAATTCAGTGACTATGTGGTGTCGTGGACAGATGGGGAGGACCCTGAGGTAGAGGACACTGAAGTCGATTTGGACTGCGACACTGCGGTTGATGGGGTGGTCTGGCCCGTCGATACCCTGGGCAACCGCCGAGATAGTGTGCAGCGAGCAGCCGAAAGCGTCATGCGCTACATGGGCGAAGACCAGGATGAGCGCCCCATTGCAGGTGACCTGTCTGAGGTATGGGAAACGGAAACGACCATTCTCGTGGATGAAATCCTTCGAGCTAAGGCCGCGGAGATTCATCTACCAATGCCGACAAGCATGTCCACTAGCGAATACCAAGCGATGATTGCGGATCCGGTCGCGTTTGCTCGTCGGAAAGCACGCCCGGTGCCGTTTAAGCCAAACCGATTCGCGCGCCGAGGTACGGCATTCCACGCTTGGTTGGAGAATCGCTTCGGTGCACACAGTCTGCTGGACGATGAGGATCTCTTCGGGGATCAACTGGATGACTTCCTCGGCACAGAACAAGTCGCGTCCGAACGCGAACTGGAGAAATTGAAGGCGAATTTCGAGGCATCTGTGTGGGCTGACCGCACGCCAACGCATGTAGAGGTGCCGTTTGAAATTGCCATCGGGCAGAGGCGGGTCGTCGGCCGAATCGACGCGGTGTTTAACGACAACGGGAAGTGGAGCGTCATTGACTGGAAGACAGGCCAGATGCCGCGCGGAAAGGAAAGGGAAGTAGCGGCGCTACAGCTGGCGATTTACCGCCTGGCGTGGTCGGATAGGCTGCGCGAGATGGGAATGGAAACTGCCCCCGAAGACATTGAAGCCGGGTTCTTCTACGTTTCGGCAGGACGGACGCTAATACCAGATGAAGCGCTACTGCCAAGCAGGATAGAGTTAGACAGGAAAATGCGCGAGCTGATTGGATAATCATCTACGTATGTAACTGCCGCGTGGCCGTGGCCAGTTATCCAGGTGAAAGCAGCAGTTTGTATGCGCTATTTTTCACCGGGAGGAGTTTTCATGAAAGGCAGGCGAGGAGCGGTTGCGTAATCCAATTCGGAAATCTTCGGGATACGAAACCGGGCTCAATGATCTTCCCGGGCATGCACTGCTGGGAGTCATTGGTCTGCCTGAGTCCGCGCCGAAGAATCCTTGGCGGCTAATCATACGTCGTTTGAACTACGCCGTGTTTTTGCTGCTGATTGCATCCGTCGTGGTCTACTACGACCGCAACGGATATACGGAGCCTCTCACCTTCATCGATGCGGTGTATTACTCGGCTGTCAGCCTGTCGACGACGGGTTACGGTGACATCACGCCGGTGACACAGAGGGCTCGATTACTCAATATTTTGATCATTACGCCACTGCGCGTGGCCTTCCTTGCTCTCTTGGTCGGTACTACTCTGACCGTTTTGACCCAAGAATCTCGGAAAACCCTGCAAATTCAGCGCTGGAGGAGACAGTTGCGCAACCACACCGTCGTTATCGGATACGGCACCAAGGGTCGTTCTGCCATTGCAGCTCTTCTCGCGGACGGCGTAGATCCGGCAGAAATCGTTGTTATTGATACGGACAAGGAAGCACTCGATCACGCTTCGAATCAAGGCTTGGCGACGGTGCATGGGTCGGCTACCAAATCCGATGTGCTGAAGTTAGCTGGTATTCAGCGTGCCCGCTCTATAGTCGTTGCACCGAACAAAGATGACACAGCGGTGCTGGTCACGTTGTCGGTCCGTGAGTTGGCGCCGGGTGCCTCAATTGTGGCCTCGGTGCGTGAATCAGAAAACCGCCACTTGTTGACGCAGTCAGGTGCAGACCAAGTGGTTATTTCTTCTGAAACCGCCGGCCGAATGCTGGGGCTGGCCACGGTGACTCCTTCGGTGGTTGAGATGATGGAAGACCTCCTGAGCCCGGATGAAGGATTCTCTGTTGCAGAGAGGCTGGTCACCGAAGAGGAAATCGGTGCCAGCCCACGGCACCTCGCGGATATTGCACTCGGCGTGGTGCGCTCGGGTGAGCTGTACCGAATTGATTCACCGGAGTGTGAGTCGGTGGAGCCAGGCGACCGGCTGCTGTACGTCCGCCGTGTCTACAGCAATGACGAATAGCACTCGACCAGTTTAAAAATGGGGTCTAACAACTTTTGACTTACTCAGAGGCGGATGTGAACAAGCCGGATTATCTAGCTGGGCTGGATCCAGACCAGCGCGAGGCAGCAACGGCTCCGATGGGGCCGGTGTGCATTCTTGCTGGAGCCGGTACAGGTAAGACCCGAACAATTACTCATCGCATCAAGTACCTCATTGACCAGGGGTTTGTGCAGCCGCAGAAGGTATTAGCGGTGACATTTACCTCGCGTGCAGCAGGGGAGATGCGCGACCGCCTGGCAAAGATGGGAACGCCTGGAGTCCAGGCGCGTACTTTCCACTCGGCAGCTCTTCGCCAGCTGCGCTACTTCTGGCCCCAAGTCGCCGGTGATATGCCCTGGCAGCTGTTGGATGACAAGAAATTCCGTGTCGTCGCCCAAGCAGTACGCCGGGTGGGCCTGGACACCTCCAAGGAAACGATCCGCGATGTCATGGGCGAGATTGAGTGGGCGAAGGCCACTCTGGCCGGTGCGGATCAGTACCAGGCCGCGCTGCGGGAGCATGGGCGCACGGCACCTCTGTCTGCGGAAAAAATTGTCGATTGCTATCACGCTTACGAGGACATAAAAACCACTCCTGACGGGCTATTGCTTGACTTCGACGACCTGCTCATCCACACCGCCGGTGCGATGGAGAATTCCCGTGCAGTGGCGGAGGAATTCCGCAACCAGTATCGGTGCTTCGTCGTCGATGAGTACCAGGATGTCACCCCGTTACAGCAGCGAGTTCTCAACGCCTGGCTGGGAGACCGTGACAACCTCACAGTTGTCGGGGACGCCAACCAGACGATCTACTCCTTCACAGGGGCGACTCCGCAGTACCTAATGAACTTCTCTCGGGACTACCCGGAAGCCACAGTTGTCCGCCTGCAGCGGGACTACCGATCGACCCCACAGGTCGTCGGTCTGGCTAACAATGTCATCGGCCGTGCGCAGGGACGTATCGCCGGCTCGCGGCTGAAGCTGATTGGGCAGCGTGAAGACGGCCCGGAGCCGACTTTCAATCAGTACGACGATGAGCCAATGGAAGCTCGCGCGACCGCGCGCAGCATCAAGCGACTTATCGACGCGGGTACGCCGGCATCGGAGATTGCCGTTTTGTACCGGATTAACGCACAGTCCGCAGTTTTTGAGCAGGCTTTGTCCGAGGTAGGAGTCGCCTACCAGGTTCGTGGCGGGGACGGTTTCTACCAGCGTCCCGAGATCCGCGATGCCATCGCAGCACTTGTGCGAGTTTCCCGTTCCTCACGGACTGTTCCGACATTGCAGGGCACGAATCTGTTGGATTTGGTCAAGCAGGTTTTCGCGGGTCTTGGCATGACTGACCAAGAGCCGGAAGGCACTGGTGCCAGGGAACGTTGGCAGTCACTGCGCGCCCTATTCGACCTGTGTAAGGACATCGTTCATGCCAACACCGAGGTCAATATCCAGGCGCTCCTCGGCCAATTGCACACTCGGCAGCAGGCCAAACATCCACCGACGCTGGATGGCGTGACGCTGGCTAGCCTGCATGCAGCCAAGGGGCTGGAGTGGGATGCGGTGTTCCTCGTTGGGCTTACCGACGGTTCGCTGCCTATCCAACATGCGCTGAATAAATTCGACCGTTCTCCTGCGCAGGGGGCGGAAGCCATCGAAGAAGAGCGCCGTCTGTTCTATGTCGGCATTACTCGAGCCCGCGAACATCTGGAGCTATCTTGGTCATTGTCGCGGACAGAAGGCGGCCGCAGGTCACGTCGCCGCACACGATTCCTCGATGAACTCGACATTGATGTCTCTGACTACTCGGCTGAGGCACAGCGAAGCTCAAGGAGCTCTAGTTCCCGCAGTAAGCGTCAGCAGTCCAAACAGTGCAAGGGCTGTACTAAGCCATTGCACACCGATGCCGAGCGGATTTCAGGGCGTTGTGAAGAGTGCCCAGTCAGTGCGGATCCTGCACTACTGGAAGCATTGCGTGCATGGCGCTTGGAAATGTCGAGGGAAATGACGGTCCCCGCATTCGTAATCTTCTCCGATGCGACCCTTCTGGCCATCGGTGAGCAGCAGCCGACTACGCCGGAGGAACTTCTGCAGATTCCCGGAATTGGAGAAGCGAAGCTCAATCATTTCGGCGAAGGCATCTTGGGAATCGTCAATTCTTTCGTGAATTCCTAGTCAGATTCTGCTCAAGGCACTTCGAATTACATGAACTGCATCTGCGAGTTTCCATGACCACACACTGGGCACTGCGGGTGGGGAGCAACAGTAGTGCGAGTGATATCGAGGCTTTCCAGATCTATGCGCACCTCCGTTGCACATAGATCTGAGAGATCCGGCCGCCGCAGCTGCCCAACCAACAGTGGCACCGCTGTGTTCAGCCATTCCGGTGCGGCCACGGGCGTAAAAGTGCGAAGCTGTAGCGCAATCAGTGCCCGGACGGGGTCGCGGTCTCGTCGATAAGCTTCGAAACACATCGAGCAGGGTCCTTGACCTGGTTGAACAAGTGGCCCAAGAATCAGTGCCCCATCGCGGAAATGCGTGTGCAGATGCTCAATTCCACGATGAAACAGAGCGCGAACCAAGGGCATGCTCGGTACTTCCATGCCCGTGACCACCGCGAGCCCGATCTCTTCCGGTGTGGATTGAGATATTTTCAGCGTCGCATTGCGGGTGGGCGACATTGCCGTCGTCCAACTACCACAACCCGTGCGACGAAGCTCCTTTAAAAGTCCGGTGCGCAAGCTGTCCCGACCAATCAGCGTAATCCTCCGCCGTGTCGGTGGTTTTTGGACCAGCGCGGCTCGGTGAAGGTCGGAGATAAGTGCGGTAATGAACTGCGGTGACAGTTTGTCGTGACTGTCAGTAAAGGCCTCGCTTAAGGTGCTACCTCTATGAGCTGCAAGAAGCGCCGAGAAGACAGGCCCCGGCGGGGTGCCGTCGGAAAGCGGCAGAATCATGCTGCGCTCCGGTTCCACGCCGAACTGAATCCGCGCGCCTGGGCGCATGACAATCGGTACCTCCGGCCGCAGCGCGTAGTCCGTGGCAGGCGCGGCAAGTGTTTGTGCAGCGGGTGCGTGCGAACCTATTACGCCAGCCGTACCATCCCGCCCCCGAGACGTATCCCTGTATTCCCCCATAAAAATATCTTTTACCCCGGGGCCAGCTTTTACGCAATCGCAGCGCAGAGCATATACGCTTAAAAAGCATGAGCACCAAGCGACCTGAGTACGGCCCGGATGTTGAGGTTCGGCGCTCGAAGCGCCGCCGCCGTACTGTGTCCGCCCGCGCGGAGGGAAACCGGATCATTGTCATGGTTCCGGACGATCTCAGCGCCGCTGCGGAAAAACAGCAGGTCAATGAAATTGTTGCGCGAGTGCGGAAGAAAGTTGGCAGCAACCTGGATAATTCCGAGCTGGAGCGCCGCGCACGGCTGCTCTCTCGTACGGTGCTGGAAGATCGCCCGCGGTTCGAGTCAATCAAATGGGTCAAGAACATGTCGCGCAGGTGGGCATCCGTCACCGGCGGTGTCGATAGTCCTGGGCGCATTCGCATTTCGCACAGGCTTGCCGACGTCCCGGGGTACGTCCTCGACGATGTCATTGTGCACGAACTGGTGCACACTTTCGTCGACGGTGGTCATACCGAAGAGTTCTGGTATTGGGCGGCAAAAGCCCCGTACCACGAACGGGCACGGGGCTATTTAGAGGCGTATCAACGCTGGGGAACCCAGAGCTAACTCGCTACTTATCGTCGTCGGCGTCACTGTCGTTGCCCTCAGCCGCGCGCTTTTCGGCCTCTTTGCGCAGCTGCTCTTCAAGCTCTGCGATCGGGTCGAAGTCATCGTTTTCCGAGCCGCCAAGGACCGAATCAATAAAGGCCGCGGGTTCATCCAAATCCTCTGCCACGGGCAGGAAGTCCGGGTGATCCCAGACCTTGTCGCGTCGCTCGATGCCCACAGCGGTGGTCAGACGGTGCCACAAGTTGGTTGCCTCACGCACCTTGGGGGATCCGAGGTCAATGCCGGTGGCTTTCTCCAGCGCCTGTTCAGCACCTTCGGTGGCGCGGCGACGACGCCAGGCTTCATCCAGCTGTGCGGCACCCGATAGACGCTCACCGAGGGCATCGGTGACAACCATGTCCACCCATCCCTCGACCAGTGCTAGCAGCGTCTGGAAACGAGTACGAGCATTCTCGTTACGAGAACGAATCTTCGGGCTCAGATCCATATTCTGCAGCTCGCTCATAGCCTCCTGCATACGCTGCGGATCCTGCATGTTCTCAATATCCAGACCGCGGGCGGCCTCTTCAATCGCCGAGTAATCGATGACGATGCCGGCAGCGTATTCCTCGACAGAGGAAATCATGCGTTCAGCCAGCCATGGCACGCGGTCGAAGAGACGTTGGTGGGCAGCTTCGCGGGCAGTGGCGTAGATAAACAGATCGCGCGCTGGAACCTCGAGTTCCTCCGCGAGAGCGACGAGATGCGTTGGCAGCAGTACCGCCGCACCAGTGGTGTGTAGCGGCAGCCCGAGGTCAGAACCAGTCAGGCTCGTCTGTGCCAACTCCGCCAGCGCATTTCCTAGCTGAGTACCGAAACTCATCGAGTTCATCTGGCGCATGATGCCCAGCATCGGCCCCATCATCTCGCGAGCTTCCTCTGGAACACCCTCGAGGGAGGCATCACTCATGCGGCTGGCGACGGGATCGACAAGGCGAGTCCATGTCGACTTGGTGTTCTCCAACCACTGCAGGCTATTCCACGCTTCTACGCGGTTGACACCAGCCGGCAGGGAGGTGACGTCATCTAGCCACAGTTCGGCCAGGCGCAGGGAATCAGTCAGCGCCTCGCGGGCCGAGTCCTTCACCGGAGCCGGGTTACCAAGACGGGTCCGCGCAACGCGCTCGGCCGCGTCGTAGTTGACAGGGCCAGAGTTAGACTCCTGGAATCGCTGCCCCATGCCGGAGAACATCTCGCCGAACTGGTTGAGAATATCGCCCAAGTTCGGCTGGTCCCCCTTGCCGGAGGCGCCGCTGCCGGGCTGCCCGGGGCCGCCGAAACCGAAGCCACCGGCGCCGCCCATGCCACCGAAGGGAAACCCGAAGAAACCGAAAGGACCGCCCTGGCCGCCCTGACCGCCCTGACCGGAGTCATTGTTGCCAGCGTCGTCGCGATCGTCATCATTGTCGTTCGGACCAAAGCCAAATCCGTTAGAACTCATGCTCCCACCGTACCGGGCAATGACCCGCGTGAGTACTTAAAAGCACCACTTTATTGGCAACTTCGCGCCCAGCGAACAGACACGGACAAGATTCATCAGGTGTCCAGTAGGCAGATAGCGAGAATGTAGGGTGTTATTTGTGAATCGTCGTACCCAAACTCTTGTTGCGGGCGCTGTGCCCATCGCCGCGTTGGCAACTGTGCTCTCGCTGCCAACGCTGACAGTGCCCTATGCCGCGCAGGGGCCTGGCCCGGTCTTCGATGTTCTCAGCGATGTCGAGGGCAAGAGCATTATCTCGGTCAGTGGCAGTGCTGCGGACTCCGAACTCTCTAAGGGCACGCTGGATATGACAACCGTCGCAGTCAGACATAACCTGACATTGCCGCAGGTCATTGGCCTGTGGTTCGATCGTGACAACGATATCGTCCCCATTGAGGCGGTCTTCCCTCCGGGCCAGAGTCAGGACGAGGTGGAAGAGGAGAACAAGGCTGCATTCACCGAGTCAGAGGCCAACGCCACCTCCGCTGCGCTGGCACATCTCGGGTTGCCGATGGAAGTCACCGTCGCCTACACAGTGCCGGATAGTCCCGTCGATGGGCGACTGCATGAAGACGATGTGATTCTCGCCGTGGATGGGGTGGCCGTAAGCAAGCCTGAGCAAGTCAAGGCGATTATTGCCGGACGCAACCCGGGCGATACTGTCACGTTGAGGGTCAAGTCTGCGACCGTCGACAAGCAGAAGACTGCTAAGGGCGAGGACTCTGACCCCGAGAAAGCCGTCGATATTTCTGTGACACTGGCGGAAAATCCGCATCAGAAGAATGCCGCGCTGCTCGGCGTTGGGATGGGGGCGCAATCCGCGGACGACACCAAGGTTGAGTACCAGCTCAGCGGCATTGGAGGTCCGTCTGCGGGTCTCATGATGACGCTCGGAGTGATTGACAAGCTGAGTCCAGGCGATTTGACCGAGGGGCAGCACCTCGCTGGCACCGGCACTATTGACGCTGCCGGCAACGTGGGCGAAATCGGTGGCATTACACACAAAATCTCGGCCGCCCGAGATGAGGGCGCCGAGATGTTCTTCGTGCCGGAAGGCAATTGCGCAGAGGCTGTGACTGCCGACCGAGGCGATATGAAGTTGGTAAAGGTCTCTGTGCTTGACGACGCGCTTGCGGCAATCGAAAAGCCGGAGACCGCGCAGACCTGCTCGTAGTTTTTGTCGTAGTCCCTACGAGCAGCTGCTAGTTTCAGCTAGTTCTTGCTGAAGGCCTCGAAGTTTTGCTGAGACTGCCATTTATCAATCTCTGCCGCCGTTGCGCGCAACTGCGGGTCAAATTTGAGGTAGGCCTTTGTCTCGCGCGCAATGAGCCCGGACAGGACAATCAGACCGATGAGGTTCGGTAGCGCCATCAGGCCGTTGAGAGCCGAGGCGACGGACCAGACGGTTTCCAGATGAGTAACAGCGCCGACGAAGACTACGCAGGTGAAGACCGCACGGTAGAGACCGGTGCCGCGGCGACCGACCAGGGACTCGAATGCGCGCTCACCGTAGTAGGACCAGCCCAGCATGGTGGAGAATGCGAAGAAGACAACCGACAGCGTGACGATTGTGCCACCCCAGTGGCCAGGTAGACCGCGGGAGAATGCCTCAGCAGTCAGAGCGCCAGTGTCGACGTTGCCATCCTGCCAAACACCGGTGCTGATGATAACCAGGCCGGTGAAGGACACGACGATGATGGTGTCAATGAAGGTCTGAGTCATGGAGACCAGACCCTGACGAACCGGGTGAGTGGTCGATGCGGCGGCAGCGGCGATAGCACCGGAACCCAGGCCCGACTCGTTGGAGAACAGGCCGCGGGCAACACCCATCTGCAGGGCGAGAATGAGCGTGGAGCCTGCGAACCCACCAACGGCCGCGGTGCCGGTGAAAGCATCGGTGAAGATGAGCTTGAAGGTCTCGGGCAGCGCCGAGACATTGGCGACGAGCACCCACACGGCCGCACCGATGTAGAGCACAATCATCATCGGCACAAAGCCGGCGGTGATGCGGCCAATCGACTTAATGCCACCCATCAGCGCCGCACCTACCAGGATGAACATGATCATGCCGGAGAGCGTCGGATCGATGTCGAAGCTGTTTTCCAGGTTCGAGGCCACGGCATTGCCCTGGGTCAGGTTGCCGATACCAAACGCTGCCAGCGCAGCAAAGACGGCGAAGAGAATACCGAGCGTCTTACCAAAACCATTCGGGATGGCCTTGCGCAGGTAGTACTGCGGGCCACCGGACTGTTCGCCAGCTGCATCGACCTGACGGTACTTCACACCCAGGAATGCCTCGGAGTACTTCGATGCCATACCAAGCAGGCCGGTCACCCACATCCAGAACAGCGCACCGGGTCCACCCAGGCCGATCGCGGTAGCGACACCGACAATGTTGCCGACACCGACTGTTGCCGCGAGAGCCGTCGCAAGCGCCTGGTAGTTGGTGATATCTCCCTCGGCGTCTTCGTCGTTACGGTCGATGAGTCCGAGGCGCAGTGCCGGGCCGAGTTTGACCAGGTGAATTGCACCCAGGCGAATGGTCAAAATGATTCCGGTGCCGATCAGCGCGGGGATCAGGAGATACGGACTCCAAATAAAACTATCCGCCGCTGAGGCAAAATCGCTGAAGCTTTCCATGCTGTGGAACTTTACTGGTAGAAAGCCTAAATTCGATCATTAAATTCTCAGAAAATGATTATTGTGCTACTAATTCGCCACAAGTGGGGGTAAACACATTCCGACGAAAGCAAAAACTATTCCGCCAATCAGTGTGAGAGCAAGGTACCCACATGCCCTCCAAAAGTGTTGGTTCTTAAGGCGTACGATCTCTCCGGCGAGTGTGGACCACGTCGACAGGCCGCCGGCGAAGCCAATCATTACCGTCGCATAGGCCAGAGCAGGCGTCATGCCATTGCTTATCGACGTTCCCCGCGACCACACCACAGCAGCGACACCGGCGACGAAGCAGGCAATCATATTCGCGGTCCACGTTCCGGGTAGTTTGGAATCAGCCCACTTCACCGCAAGTTCGGCCAGCGCATAGCGCAGCGCTCCACCTACTGCCGCGCCAACTGCGATAGCGAGGATGGCAGAGAGTGCCGAGGAAAAAGAGCCGAGGAGATCGCCGGTCATTCCGCGACCTCCCGTGCGCACTTGGTGCCCAACCAGTAGGCGAGAGGGCAGCACAGCAGATGAATAAGTCCGACGCTCACAATCAGTACGACTGACGTGTCCGCTTGCACCAACAAGAGAATGACAAATGCGGAGAAAGTGGTGAAACCGCCACAAAAGCCAGTACCGCAGAAAGCGGAAAGCCGAGGATTAGCAAACGCGATACTGCTGACCAGGCCGAAGAGAAAGCAGCCCAACAAGTTGATGGCAGTGGTCGAAACTGCGCTAGTTCCCGAGCTCACAATCGCATCGATTGCCGCGCCGAGCAGAAAGCGACTTACCGCGCCAATAGCGGCACCGCCGGCGACAACCAGGGCCATGAGAACCTGCGCCCGTCCTGCTGATGGCAGTTTCGCAACGACAGATTCCTCATTCACGGTGAAAACGCTAGCACAGTGGCGAAAGGGGAGGTAGGCGCCGACAATTCGGAATCTTTCACCAGGAGGTGTTCCCGTCGGCACGCGACAATCTACCTACTGCACCCTATTGCAGGGGCGAGTTTGCCTTACCGAGTGGTTCCTGCCATGCGCGCTGACCCTAAAACGGGGACACTGGGGAAGAGGAAGCGCATTTAAGTCCGGTTTCCCCATTCCGGCCGGCTCGTCGGCGGTGAAATCGGTGGTTGCGCAGTTCGCCGATTCAGCAGGAGGATACCCACAATGGCTCATGAGCGCGCCGGGCAATTGGCCCAGCCATCCGACCTTATCGATGTCGCGGAACTGGTCACTGCTTACTACACAAAGCACCCGGACCCGAATAACCCCGACCAGAAGGTCGTCTTCGGTACTTCCGGTCACCGCGGTTCCTCCCTCGACGGCGCTTTCAACGAAGACCACATTCACGCCACTACTCAGGCAATCGTGGATTACCGCAAGGGCCAGGGCATTGAAGGTCCGCTCTACGTCGGTCGCGATACCCACGGCCTGTCCGAGCCGGCAATGATTTCCGCCCTCGAGGTGCTCACGGCCAACGGCATCACCGTGATGGTTGACGCTCAGGATCGCTACACGCCGACTCCGGCAGTCAGCCACGCGATTCTGACGTACAACCGCGACGTGGAGGGAGGTCCGACGGGGAGTAGCGCCGCGCGTGCCGACGGCATCGTGATTACCCCTTCCCACAATCCGCCACGGGATGGTGGTTTTAAGTACAACCCGCCGACTGGTGGTCCGGCGGACGCGGATGCGACGGACTGGATTGCAGCTCGTGCCAATGAATACCTGGCTAAGGGCCTGGATGGGGTTAAGCGCCAGCTGGTGGATAAGGCAGGAGACCTCGTCGTAAAGCACGACTACCTCAATGCGTACGTGTCGGACCTGCCGAATGTTGTCAACCTCGACGCCATCCGTGATGCTGGCGTGCGTATCGGCGCCGACCCAATGGGTGGTGCGTCGGTGGATTACTGGGGCGCAATTGGCGATGCGCATAACCTAAACCTGACTGTGGTCAATCCACTGGTTGATGCGACCTGGCGTTTTATGACACTGGATACAGACGGCAAGATTCGTATGGACTGCTCCTCGCCGAGTGCGATGGCGTCCCTGATTGGTAACCGCGATAAGTTCGACATCTCCACCGGCAATGACGCGGACTCGGACCGCCACGGAATTGTGACACCGGACGCGGGTCTGATGAACCCGAACCACTACCTGGCCGTTGCCATTGACTACCTCTTCGCACACCGTCCGGGCTGGTCGCAGGAGACCGCGGTCGGTAAGACGCTGGTGTCTTCGTCGATGATCGACCGCGTCGTTGCCAATTTGGGCCGCAAGCTCGTGGAAGTTCCAGTCGGCTTCAAGTGGTTCGTCCCGGGTCTGCTCGGCGGCACCATCGGTTTCGGTGGTGAAGAATCCGCTGGTGCATCGTTCCTGCGTCACGACGGCACTGTGTGGTCTACCGACAAGGACGGCATCATCCTGGACCTCCTGGCCAGCGAGATCAAGGCCGTGACAGAGAAGACTCCTTCGCAGCTCTACGCAGAGCTCGCCGATAAGTACGGTGCCCCGGCTTACGCCCGCACCGATGCCGACGCAACCCGTGAGCAAAAGGCAATCCTGAAGAAGCTCTCGCCGGAGCAGGTCAAGGCCGACACCCTGGCAGGGGAGACCATCACAGCCAAACTGACCGAAGCGCCGGGTAACGGCGCTGCGATTGGTGGCCTCAAGGTGGTTACGGAAAACGCATGGTTCGCAGCGCGTCCGTCGGGCACTGAGGATAAGTACAAGATCTACGCGGAGTCTTTCAAGGGCGCGGATCACCTGGCACAGGTTCAGGCTGAGGCGCAGGACGTGGTCTCGGCAGTTCTGAACGGGTAAACGGTATCCGTTGGGCTAGCTGTAAACAGTTAGCCTGTACTAATATTTCTATGCATGAAGAATTTCGTAGGCGTGGTGGCACGATTCGGCCTGGCTGCAGTTTGGTTGTACTCGGGTTTTATCAAACTGCTGAACCCGCTGGAATCGCGTCAGGCAGTGCAAGCTTATGAGCTGCTGCCGAGCGATTTGGTGCCGATGGTAGCGGTTGCGCTGCCCGCCTTCGAAGTCATCCTCGGACTCTTACTGGTATTGGGGCTTTTCCTGCGTCCGGTAGCAGTGCTGTCGGGGTTGCTTCTACTGGCGTTCATCGGCGGCATTATCTCGGCGTGGGCGCGCGGCCTGCAGATTGACTGCGGTTGCTTTGGTGGCGGTGGCTACGACGAGAACGCTGACGCGGTTTCATATCTAAAGTCAATCGCCCGAGACATCGGTTTTCTGGCCTTGGCTGTATTTGTGTACGTGTGGCCGTGGAAGAAGTTTGCCATTTACGCCTAGTCCGCTGGCTAGAGGGGAAGCCTAGGGGATAGGCCAGGGGAATGGGGCAAGGTGATGGGGCCTAGCAACCATTTCTGTTTTCTCAGGCGCAATTGTGTCATTGGCAAGAAAACACCGCTATCGTAAGCGGTGTGAGTCAGAAGATTAAGAATCCAAATGAAAAGGGCAGTGGCTTCGTCGTCGGCCTGATTGCTCTTCTTGCTGTCGTTGCAGTTGTTATTGGTGGCGTTATCTACATCGGCCGGTCGCAGCCGATTGAGGGACTGCCAGATGAGGACGTCGACTTCTCCGTCGCACTCGACGGCGATGTCATCCGACTGAGCAAGGACGGCGCCGAAGGGGCTAAAACAGCCACGATTTTTGAGGACTTCTCGTGCCACTACTGTGCTCAGATGAGCGAAGAGGGTCACGATGATGAGCTCAAGGCGCTAAACGACGGCAAGCTTGTCGCTGAATACCGCACGCTGAACTTCCTGGATGGTCAGGAGAAGGAGCAGCGTGACGGTCACTCCACTCGCGTCTTCGCGGTTGCCCGCAAGATTGCTGAGACCGGTGATGCTCGCGCATATTGGAACTTCCGCACAATGATGATGGCTGACCAGCAGAACTCTGTCACGTGGAGCGATGATGAGTTGGCTGACCGTCTGGAGCAGCTCGGTGTTGCTGACGAAATTGTCAGCGAAGTCCGTTCCGGCATCGACACCACCGAGGCTAAGGCAAGCGCAAATGCCAACTTCGATGACCTTGAGAAGCGCTTGGGCAAGGTTTCCTCACCGCACGTCTTTGTCGATGGCAAGGATATTCTGGAGAACATTTCCGGTGATGGCGGACTGGGGCAGTGGGTCAAGGTGGCCCTGCGCTAGGTTCCGTGCACGCTCACACGATTCATCTTCAGTTCATGTTCGGCAGATCTGCTCTAGGGCACTCGACGAATACGTAAAAGAGTGTTCTACATGCGGATTTGGTGATACATGACAGTGCCATGTAGCCTTTGAGGAGTCCACAGCGGAGGGTGAAAGCCACTTCGATGTTGATTCTGGGGCTATGGCGCAGCTGGTAGCGCACCACACTGGCAGTGTGGGGGTCACGGGTTCGAGTCCCGTTAGCTCCACCAGTATGAAATCCCTCGGTCGAAATGACCGGGGTTTTCTTGTATCTACCCCTGGGTAGTGTGCTCGCCGTTTACTTCAGTGATTGGTAATCCGTATGGCTGTAGCAACTTTGTCTGAACGGTGGAATACTGGGGGTATGGCAAACAACGACTCCGTTATTCAGAAACTGTCCACCGAAGAATCCCTTGAGCTGCTGGCTACGCAGACTTTTGGGCGACTGGTTGTTCGTCGTAAAGACGATATGGATCTTTTCCCGCTGAACTACGTCGTTCATGAGGGGAACATTTACTTCCGCACTGCCGAGGGGTCGAAGCTCTTTACTGTTTCTCTGAACCACGATGTTCTTTTTGAGGCCGACTTTGTTGACAAGGATGCTCAGAAGGCCTGGTCGGTCATCGTAAAGGGTGACGCAGAGGTTCTCACCTCCCGCGCGGATATTAACGCTGCAGATGAGCTGCCGCTGAAGCCCTGGCTGCCGACGTTAAAGTACAACTACGTGCGCATTACCCCGAACGATGTTTCGGGTCGCCATTTCCACCTCGGGGAGGAGCCGAATCGCTACGAAGTGTAGCGGTGGCATACGGCACTTTTGCTTTACGACGGTGGGGCTCCGTCGTGAAGCAGAGATAGCAGCGTGCAAAGGCAGCTTTTAGTGACTGAGCACCGCCGTTAGCTGTTTTTTAAAAATTGTTGGGTTAAATTACCCAAAAGCGCCCTAAGTGAGATTCAACCCGTTACAGTCGCAAATGTGACGTGCACCATAGAATCGACCGATGGGGTGCCAGCGCAGCCCGATGTGCGCAGGCAGTCTCCACGTATGCAGAAGATCGTAGATGAAGCGCGCGCGATGCTGCGCGAATCGGGCTGGAGTGCTATCAGCATGCGCCGCCTAGCGGCGCGGCTCGATGTGAAGGCGCCATCGCTGTACAAGCACATCAGCGGTAAAGAAGAGCTCCTTCAGCTGTTGCTGACCGAGAGCCTCGAGAATCTGGGCAAGCGTATTCATGCTGCCATTGATGAGGAATGCACTTCGGCGTCTCTGCTGCAGGCGTACCGCCAGGCAGTTCTCGACGATCCGCATGGTTACCGGCTGATGAGTCGCACTAATTTCGTGAATGTCGTCTCGCCTTCGTCGTTGGATGCCTGGATTCGCGATGCATTCATTAAGGTTGCCGGCGATGAGCCTAAGGGATTGGCCATGTGGGCGTTCGCCCACGGTTTGGTGACCGCCGAGCTCGTCCAGGATGGTTCACCTGCGCTGGAACCCAGCGCCGAAGCCGGTGCGGCAGACAGCTTGGCCGCAGTTGGGGCTATTTGGGACGCTGGCGCGGAGGCCTTCTCTTAAGGGGTTTGCTGCTCTGTCCGGGACGCTAGATCGGTGGCCCGGGGCAGTAGCCTAGCGCCACCAGGAATCGGCCGGTCCGGGCGGGACGGCTCGCTTGTGCCGGGAAATGGAGTAGAGGTGCTCGATTCGCGCGGCATCCTCATCTGAGACAGCCTTGCCTTCGAGGTAGTCGTCGATGGCGGTATAGGTCACCCCGAGCGCAACTTCGTCGGGAAGCGCAGGGCGGTCTTCTTCCAGGTCGGCCGTCGGCACCTTCTCCCACGTACTGGCTGGTGCGCCGAGGTGACGGAGTAAGGCCGCGCCCTGGCGCTTGCTCAGCCCCTGCAGCGGGACGAGGTCGCAGGCGCCGTCGCCGTGCTTGGTGTAGAAGCCGGTGACCGCCTCCGCGGCGTGATCTGTGCCGATGACCAAAGCGCCGTCAACACCCGCCACTGCGTACTGGGCAATCATTCGCATGCGGGCCTTAATATTTCCCTTGTTGAAATCGCTGATAGCGCTGCCGGCCAGGGCATCGGTGACCTGGGTGGTTATCGCGGCGGTGGCCGGTGCGATATCGATAGTTAGCCTTTGGTCAGGCTGAATGAATTGCAGTGCCACCTGTGCGTCGTCCTCATCGGCCTGGACGCCGTGGGGGAGGCGAATGGCAATGAAAGTGGCATCCTCACCGCCGTCGCGAAGCTTTTCGACGGCCAACTGCGCTAGACGCCCGGCCAGCGTGGAGTCTTGGCCGCCAGAAATTCCGAGCACGAATCCCTTGGCGTGCGCGGTGCGGAAATAATCGCAGAGAAAATCGACTCGGCGGCTGATTTCCTCGGCGGCATTGATGGTGGGCTGGACGTGGAGGTCGTTAATAATCTCCGACTGGAGGGGATGCGGGAAATCCTGTGTGCCTACTGGGGTCATGAGCCTCACTCTACCGCTAGTTCCGGACGGGAAAAGGGATGATTTTCCTGCCAGAAGAGTGCCAAAACTCTCATCTTTATCGAGTAAGTGCTGTTCGGATAGGGGGTCTTTGCCTGGACGGTGGCAAGATTTCCAGCGTGAGTACAACCGAACAGAATAAGACTGGACCGAACCGGGAAACCACCACATCTCGGTCGATAGCCGTGGCTATCATCGCCGCTCTGGGCGGCCTCCTCTTTGGTTACGACACCGGTGTCATCTCGGGCGCGCTGCTGTATATCCAGCGCTCTTTTGAGCTGACTCCAGGACAGGAGTCCACTGTCACCGCCATGCTCTTGGTCGGTGCGGCTATCGGTGCGTTCCTGGGCGGTCGCGTAGCGGACTCCCTGGGGCGCCGTGGCACCATCCTGCTCGGAGCGGTCGGCTTCATCATCGGCAGTATCTGGTGCGCTTTCGCTGCTAGTGCGTTTTCGCTGGGTGCTGCGCGTACTTTGCTCGGCGTCTGTATCGGTGGTGTTTCCATCGTCGTACCGATGTACATCTCCGAAATGGCACCACCGCATGTGCGTGGACGCCTGGTCAGCCTGAACTCGCTGATGATCGTGATTGGTCAGCTGGTGGCGTTCCTCACCAACTCCGCCCTAGCCTCCTCCGGTAACTGGCGACTCATGCTTGGATTCGGCGCTGTCCCCGGCATCGTGCTGCTCATCGGCATGCTGGTTCTGCCGGACACACCGGCCTACCTCGTCCGTCGAGGACAGGAGGGCAAGGCGCTGGCCGTGCTGCGTCAGATGCAGGGAGATGAGGCGACCTTGGCTGAGGTTGCCGTTGGTGAGGCGTCGTCAAGCGCCGATCAGCGTGCAGCAGAGCGTCTGGCTGTGAAAACCCCGTGGGTGCGACGCACCGTCATCATTGCGATGCTGATTGGCGTGACGCAGCAGGTCACGGGTGCGAACGCGATTATGTATTTCGCGCCGACGATGATGAACAAGGTTGGCTTGTCGACGGAAAGCTCTGTCTACACCTCCATCATCATCGGTATCGCCTCGGTGATCTCGTGTGCAATCGGTATGAGCATTATTGACCGCGTTGGTCGCCGGCGAATGCTGATTATCGGTTTGGTGGGCTGTGCAAGCTCGCTGCTCGTGCTGGCGCCCGTCTATGGCCTGTCGAGTAACTCTTCGACGGGTGCCATGATGTCGCTTCTGCTGATGACTGTATTTATCGTATTTCAGCAGGCGGCTGTGTCGGTGGCGACCTGGCTCCTGATTTCCGAGATTGTCCCGACAGAAGCCCGTGGCCTGGGTATGGGGCTGGCAGGGCTCGCGCTCTGGGTTGCGAACTGGTTTGTGGCGCAGGCATTTCTCCCGATGGTGGATGCTGTCGGTGGTGCGTGGTCATTCTTCTTCTTTGCCATCACGGGTGCGATTGCGCTGGTATTCACCATCAAGGCGGTGCCGGAGACTTCTGGCAAGACACTTGCCGAGGTCCGCGAGTACATGATTGCCGCTGCCAAATAGAGAAGCGGAGGCAGTTGCAACGTGGGGAGTTGCAATCTTGGGGTTGACCGTCAAAGGACATGTTTCCCCCGGATTTTTGGAGTTATTCCGCTTATTAGGTAGTATGGCAACTCGTGTCGTAACGCATACTCTTTGATATTTCTTCGGATTATCAGGAAGGGTGCGTTGCCAGGCAGTCACTGGGGTGATTGTCCGGGGAGAGTGCAGTGTGCACATTCCCGTTTCGGAGCCGAGTAGAAAGGAGCGCCCGAATGAAGGTCCGCAAGTCCCTTCGGTCGCTGAAGAACAAGCCGGGCGCTCAGGTCGTGCGCCGTCGTGGCAAGGTCTACGTGATCAACAAGAAGGAGCCGCGCTTCAAGGCCCGCCAGGGCTAAGCCTTATTTAGGCTAGCGCGAAGCAAATAGCTTCCTCATTTATTGCCAAAACCGCAATCTGAAGTCGCAGTTTTACTGTGGCTAAAGGTTGCGGTTTTTGGTTTTTAGGGAGGGGAGGTTCAGGCGGTTACTGCGTTTATGGCTGGCGGCGGTGGGGCGATGGAAGTTACTGACTACGTTTATGACAGAAATGGCTCGAAAAATGGCTTGAAAGTGTCATAAACTTACACAGTTTCACATGTGCAGCCCGTGTTCACATGTGCAGCCCGTGATTTTTTGAGATCGCTGCTGAGTCCGAAGTTGGGCAGGGGAGGGACAGGGAAGGGGAGGGGCGGTGCGGCGCCTGGTATTGGTGTGATTGGCCTCGAGCCGTCTTGCAGTAATTGGTTTAACCAAAATGCGCCGATAGTTGTTTTTCTACGATTTTCTAGAATTTTTAGCGTGAAATTACAAGGTTGTGGTGCGTCTGTGTACAACATCTTGTGCGCCAGAGATCTCCGAACAGGGAATACCATGGTTGTGAGTACTACATCTAGTATGACTAGAGTTTTCTAGGCGCCAAGTGTAGTGTTTTCGATGTCGAGCCAAGGATAGCTAAAAGGATCTGTCGGCCACCCGTACTCGGTTTCTCATGGACCTCCGGGAGCTTTCAGTCATTCAATCAATCCGCTGATTCCTCGGCCGCTTCCGTTGTTTGTACGAAGTCGATCCGATTCATTGGTCTTACTCAAAGCCAGAAAGTTTGTGAGAGTCATGGTTACCGTTTACAGCAAGCCTGCATGTGTCCAGTGCCGCGCTACCACTCGCGCCCTCGATAAGGCTGGAATTGCCTACGATATCGTCGACATCACCATGGATGATGAGGCTCGAGATTACGTCATGGCTCTCGGTCATCTCCAGGCGCCGGTCGTTGACACTGGCACTGAGACCTGGTCGGGTTTCCGCCCGGACCGCATCAAGGCTCTCCAGGCAGCTTAAGAATCACACACCTCCCCGCAGATTTCGTTGACCACCCGGGAAACGAAGATTGCGGGGGTTTTGCGATGTAAAGGGTGAAGCTCTCATGCTGGTGGTGTATTTCTCCTCGGCGACGGGGAATACACACAAGTTTGTTGAAAAGCTAGATATCAAAAATGCCCGCATTCCCATCCGTCGTAATGAGCCGGAGCTTATCGTCGATGAGCCCTACGTCCTCATTTGCCCGACTTATGGTGGCGGCGCTTCCATCAGCGGCGGTAACTCAAGGCCAGTTCCTCCGCAGGTCATCAAATTTCTTAATAATGAGCACAACCGCTCTTTCATCCGAGGTGTGATTGCTGCCGGCAATCTCAACTTCGGTGAGGACTTCTGTAAAGCAGGGGATGTCATCTCCTACAAGTGCAAGGTTCCATATTTATATCGCTTCGAGCTGATGGGAACCGACCATGATGTGCAGCGAGTCAGAGAAGGGCTAGAGGAGTTCTTCCACGGTAGAGCCAGCGCTTAAGTTGGCTAGCCTCAGTGTCGAGGGAAGGGGCACTGAGACAACCGAATGGGTGCGCTCGCGGAAGCCGTCGTAAAGCGGTGCGCGAGGAAAATAGCTAGATTGGATTGCTCTGGGCAGTGATTGAACAGACCCTGCGCAGGCAAATGAATATTAAAGGAGTCAACGTGTCGGAAATGGGCAAGCAGGTCGCGGAGCCGGTGGGCGAGGACAAGCTGGATTACCACGCGCTCAATGCGCTGCTGAATCTGTACGGTGAAGACGGCAAGATTCAGTTCGATAAGGACCGCATGGCTGCGCGACAGTTCTTCTTGCAGCATGTCAATCAGAACACTGTGTTCTTCCATAACTTGCGGGAGAAGCTCGATTACCTGGTAGAGAACCATTACTACGAGGCTGAGGTTCTGGAGAAGTACGAATTTGAGGACGTCAAGGCACTGTTCAAGCAGGCCTACGCCCACAAGTTCCGTTTTCAGACTTTCCTGGGTGCTTACAAGTACTACACCTCGTACACGCTGAAGACTTTCGACGGCAAGCGTTACTTGGAGCGCTACGAAGACCGTGTGTGCATGGTTGCTCTTACGCTTGCCGACGGCGACTTGGGGCTCGCGCAGCACCTGGTTGATGAGATCATCGCCGGACGCTTCCAGCCCGCTACTCCTACATTCCTCAACTCCGGTAAGGCCCAGCGCGGCGAGCCGGTGAGCTGCTTCCTGCTGCGTATCGAGGACAACATGGAGTCCATTGGCCGCGCCATCAACTCCTCGCTGCAGCTGTCCAAGCGCGGCGGTGGTGTTGCGCTGCTGCTGAGCAATCTGCGTGAACAGGGCGCTCCGATTAAGCACATCGAGAATCAGTCTTCCGGTGTCATCCCGGTTATGAAGCTGCTGGAGGACTCTTTCTCCTACGCTAACCAGCTGGGTGCTCGCCAGGGTGCAGGCGCTGTCTACCTGCACGCGCACCACCCGGACATCATGCGCTTCCTGGATACCAAGCGTGAGAACGCGGACGAGAAGATTCGCATCAAGTCGCTGTCGCTCGGCGTTGTCATTCCGGACATCACGTTCGAGCTGGCCAAGCGTAACGACGACATGTACCTCTTCAGCCCGTACGATGTCGAGCGTGTCTACGGTAAGCCGTTCGCGGACATTAGCATCACCGAGAATTACGCGGATATGGTCGAGGACCCGCGTATTCGTAAGCAGAAGATCAACGCGCGTCAGTTCTTCCAGACCATCGCTGAGATTCAGTTTGAGTCCGGCTACCCGTACATCATGTTCGAGGACACGGTTAACCGCGCGAACCCGATTGAGGGCCGCATTAACATGTCGAACCTCTGCTCGGAGATTCTGCAGGTCAACACCCCGTCGACCTACAATGCGGACCTGTCCTACGAGCACGTGGGTGAGGACATTTCCTGTAACCTCGGTTCGCTGAATATTGCGATGACCATGGACTCGCCGGACTTTGGTCGCACTGTCGAGACTGCCATCCGTGGCCTGACTGCGGTCAGTGAGCAGACTTCTATTGACTCGGTGCCATCGATTCGCAAGGGTAACGACGGATCCCATGCGATCGGCCTGGGGCAGATGAACCTGCACGGCTACCTTGGCCGCGAGAAGATTATGTACGGCTCGGAAGAGGGGCTGGACTTCACCAACGCCTACTTTGCAGCAGTGCTCTACGCAGTCCTGCGCGCATCCAACAAGATTGCTCGCGAGCGCGGTCAGAAGTTCGTCAACTTTGAGAACTCCGACTACGCCAGCGGCAAGTACTTCGATAACTTCGATCCGGCAGAGTTCCAGCCGAAGACTCAGCACGTCAAGGAGATCTTCGAGAACTCCACCGCGCACATTCCGGACGCTGAGGACTGGGCGCAACTGAAGGCCGACGTCATGGAGTACGGCCTGTTCAACCGCAACCTGCAGGCAGTGCCGCCGACCGGTTCGATTTCCTACATCAACAACTCGACCTCGTCGATTCACCCGATTGCATCTCAGATTGAGATCCGCAAGGAGGGCAAGATCGGTCGCGTATACTACCCGGCTCCGCACTTGGACAATGACAACCGTGAGTACTTCCAGGACGCCTACGAAATCGGCTACGAGAAGATCATTGACACTTACGCGGTCGCTACCAAGTATGTTGACCAGGGACTGTCGCTGACCTTGTTCTTCAAGGACACGGTGAGCACTCGTGACCTCAACCGTGCGCAGATTTACGCATGGCGCAAGGGTATTAAGACTCTGTACTACATCCGCCTGCGTCAGGTTGCGCTGGAGGGTACTGAGGTCGAGGGTTGCGTATCCTGCATGCTTTAAGCAAGCGTGCTTGAGGGCTAGGCATCTAGTGCTTCAGTTGTAGCGCATTGAAGGCGCGAGAATTTCCCCGAGTTTTGCCGGGAGATTCTCGCGCCTTTTTCGTCACTCCACCCAATTGGGAACAAATGTAAATATCACTATTGACGGTTGTAATCCAGGTAATTAACCTGGGCAGTGGTACACCAATGTTCGCATAATTTTCACCCACGGCTAGTGGGGGAAGGGGCTGGAAGCCATGTCCGATACCACTGGTAAGAGCACTCCACACATCAACCCAAAGGGTGCGCCGATTGCAGAAACCATTTTGTTGCCAGGTGACCCGCTGCGTGCCAAGTTCATTGCGGAGACCTATTTGGACGATGTCGTTCAGTTCAACAAAGTTCGCAACATGTTGGGCTTTACCGGCACCTACCAGGGGCAGGAAGTGTCCGTCATGGGATCCGGTATGGGCATTCCGTCTATCTCGCTGTACTCCTGGGAACTTATCCATGTTTTCGGCTGCAAGAAGCTGATTCGCGTCGGTTCCTGCGGCGCGTTGCAGCCGGAGCTGGACCTGTATGACGTGGTTATCGGCCAGACGGCATCGACGGACTCCAATTTTCTATCGCAGTACAACTTGCCGGGAACGTTCGCCCCGTCCGCATCTTTCCGTCTGATTGAAGATGTTCGCGATCGTGCCCGCGAGCAGGGCATCACTACACACGTCGGCAACATCTTGTCCAGCGATATTTTCTACAACTTCCAGGATGATGTGAACGACCGTTGGGCACGCATGGGTGTGCTGGCGGTGGAGATGGAATCTGCTGGCCTTTATGCCACCGCCGCCGAGGCCGGTGTGGAGGCCATGGGAATCTTCACTGTGTCGGACAACATCGTCACCGGTGGAAAGACCACTCCGGAAGAACGTGAGAAGGCCTTCACGACGATGATGGAGCTGGCATTGCCGCTGGCTCGACTCTAGTGTCCTGGTCCGCAATCAATTGGCTTGAAGTGTGAAATAGGTACAGTGCGATGAGCAATCCCGCCAGCAATACCAGCTTGAACGTGAATCCCCGTGAAAGCGCAGCGTCCAAGGCTGCCGCGCCAAACCCTAAGGCCGCAGTCCCGGTCTTGCTGTTTTCCTTTGTATTCTGTTTGGTCTTGGACAATGGCTTTAAGTTCATGACCAAGCCGATTGCGGAATCTCTGGACCTCAGTGTCTCCACGGCCAGTCTGCAGGCGACACTCGCCGGTATCTTGATTGGCATTGGAGCGGTGGTGTACGCCGCATTGGCGGACAGCATCAGTATCCGCAAATTGATGATTGTCGGTATCGGCTTCGTCGCCGTGGGCTCTCTACTGGGTTATTTCTTCCAGGGAGTATGGCCAATCGTGCTTACTGCCCGCATTATTCAAACTGCCGGCCTGGCGGCGGCTGAGACACTCTACGTCATCTATGTCACCAAGTACCTAAGCCCAGAAGATCAGAAAACCTACCTCGGCTTTTCCACCGCGGCCTTCCAAGCCGCGCTGCTGATTGGAACGTTGACCTCGGGAATCGTGGCTACCTACATTTCCTGGCCGGCTATGTTCCTGATTTCGCTCATTCTGATAGTTGCCATTCCGTTCCTGATCAAGACAGTTCCGGAGGAGCAGCAGCAGAAGAGTCACCTGGATATCTTTGGCCTGTTCCTCATCGCGGTCATCGCCACTGCGGTGATGCTGTTCATGCAGCAGTTCCAATGGTGGTGGCTGGTTGCCGCTGCGCTGGGCGTCGCGCTCTTTGTCTGGCACATCCGGACACATGACAACGCCGTGGTCAGCCCGTCGTTCTTTACCAATGCTCGCTACGTTTGCGCGCTGATTGTTGTGCTCGTGGTTTACATGGTCCAGTTGGGGTATTCGGCCATTCTGTTGCCGTATATGGTCGACGAGCTCTATGGCATCAACCTCGACGGTGCTGCCTATATCCTCGCGCCGGGCTACCTCTGCGCTGTCATCGTCGGTGTAATGTCTGGCAAGGTTGCCAAGTTCCTGCCCTCGAAGCAGGCCATTGTCGCGGCTATCAGCATCATCATCGTGGCGTTGCTCATCCCCGCAGTGCTGCCGGGGGCCGGTGTTGCCACGGTTATCGTCTCCATGATTCTGTTCCCATCAGGGTTCGCGCTCATGTATGCGCCGTTGGTCGCGACCGCACTGCAGAACATTCCTGCCGCCAAGTCCGGTGTTGCAATCGGTTTCTACAATCTGACGATCAACATTGCCGTACCGGTTGGCATCGCGTTAACGGCCATGCTTGTTGATTCTCGACCGGCCTTCTTCAGTACCCTCTCCATCGCGCAGTCTGAAGCAGAAGGGGTCTCCGCTACCATCGCTTGGTTGCTCGCGCTCATGGCTGTCGTAGGTTTGCTGGTGTACGTCATCTCCGACCGCATCATCAACGACACGGCGGAAAACCGAGAGAAGGTTCACGCCTAGGTTCGCGCAACATCTTGCGCTTGGTGCTTGACGACGGACATTGCGTCGTCAAGCACCTTGTTCTTTGTGTGACGTGGGGTTAGGGGAGGGGCACCGGGAACAAGACTCGGCAAGTGGGGCGATTTCTTCTAGGCCGCGTGCTTAATAATGCGGGTGTGGGTAAGCTGCTAAGGGTAGTGGCTCCTTTCATCGGGAGCCTGACGTTTTGTAGTGGGACAAGGCTGGAATAGCCACCGCTGCAGTCGCTGTTTGAACTCGTAAAGAGTGAAGGACGTTCCTTATATATAAGGTGTGTTCGAAAAACGGCAATATCAATGAAAAAGGGAGAGGTTTCCACGTGAGTTTCGATGATTGCCCACCCTCGACTCCGGCCCACCGTGAGAAGAATCCAGAGTCGCGTGCATGCCCAGTTGCGGCTATTGACTGGAACACGATTCCTGATGATAAGGATCTCGAGGTTTGGGATCGTCTGACCGGTAACTTCTGGTTGCCGGAAAAGGTGCCGCTGTCGAATGACATCAAGAGCTGGAATACGCTCAACGCACTGGAGCAGCGCACCACGATGCGCGTGTTCACTGGTCTGACCATGCTGGACACCATCCAGGGCACGGTAGGTGCAGTATCACTCATTCCAGATGCGCTGACTCCGCACGAGGAAGCTGTGTACACCAATATCGCCTTCATGGAATCGGTGCACGCAAAGAGCTACTCGTCGATTTTCCAGACGCTGGCGTCGACTCCTGAGATTCAGGATGCGTTCCGTTGGGGCGAGGAGAATGAGTACCTGCAGAAGAAGGCCAAGATTATCCTCGACTACTACGAGGGCGATAATCCGCAGAAGAAGAAGGTTGCTTCCACTTTGCTGGAGTCCTTCCTGTTCTACTCGGGCTTCTACCTGCCGATGTACTGGTCCAGCCACGCCAAGCTGACCAACACCGCGGACATTATTCGCCTAATCATTCGTGATGAGGCAGTTCACGGTTACTACATCGGTTACAAGTACCAGCGCAACCTGGAGCGTCTGACCCAGGCCGAACGTGACGAGCTGAAGGATTACACCTTCGACCTCATGTTTGATCTCTACGACAACGAGATTCAGTACACCGAAGAGATGTACGACGAACTCGGTTGGACCGAGGATGTCAAGCGTTTCTTGCGTTACAACGGCAACAAGGCTCTGAACAACTTGGGCTATGAGGGTATGTTCCCGGCCGACGAGACTCGCGTTTCGCCGTCGATCCTGTCGGCCCTGTCGCCGAATGCTGACGAAAACCACGACTTCTTCTCGGGTTCCGGCTCTTCCTACGTCATGGGTAAGGCTGAAGTAACCGAGGATGAGGACTGGGACTTCTAAAAGCACAGGTGTAGGGAACATTCCGCATCGAGCCTCACTCTGGTGACAGCACACACACGGGGGTAGTAGTCCTAGCCTCGACGGTTCCTGCTAAATAGGCGTTAGCCCAGGTTAAGACAATTCTCAGGAAACTAATAGTGTGCTTAGCTGAGTGGGGAAGTGAGCCGGAAAATCCCTTAGCCTTAACTTTTTCCAAGGTTCAGACTAGAATCTGGCACATAGCGGTAGGTGGGTTCGCCGTCGCGTACTCGCCTGCACTATTCTCACAAGGACAAAACTTAAAATCCCTGTAGTGAGTTACAGGAAATCTTCGCGTAGTAAGGAGGAAGAATGACTGCAGTAGCGCCTCGTCCAGATCATGGCGTTGTAGCGCCGGAACGGCCGCAGCCGTTCGGACATGAGCGTAAGGGCAGCTGGGCGTGGGAAATGCTGACCACGACCGACCACAAGAAGCTGGGCATCATGTACATCATTATGTCCTTCTCGTTCTTCTTTGTCGGCGGTCTGATGGCTCTGCTTATCCGTGCTGAGCTCTTCGCCCCAGGACTTCAGTTCCTTTCTAACGAGCAGTTCAACCAGATGTTCACCATGCACGGCACGGTGATGCTGCTTCTGTTCGGTACCCCGATTGTTTGGGGTTTTGCTAACTACATTCTGCCACTTCAGATTGGTGCTCCGGACGTGGCTTTCCCGCGTCTGAACGCTTTCGGCTTCTGGCTGACCACCATTGGTGGCATTCTGATGCTGTCGGGCTTCCTGACCCCGGGTGGTGCTGCTGACTTCGGTTGGACCATGTACTCCCCGCTGTCTGACCCGATTCACTCTCCGGGTGTCGGTTCTGACCTGTGGATTGTCGGTGTCGGTGTTGGTGGTGTCGGTACCATCGCTTCCGCCATTAACATGACCACCACTGTCCTGTGCCTCCGTGCACCAGGCATGACCATGTTCCGTATGCCAATCTTCACCTGGAACATCCTGGTTACCTCGATCCTGGCTCTGCTGATCTTCCCGATTCTGACTGCAGCTGCTCTTGGTGTTTTGTACGACCGTAAGCTGGGCGGTCACATTTACGACCCGGCAAACGGTGGCGCAATGCTGTGGCAGCACCTGTTCTGGTTCTTCGGTCACCCAGAGGTCTACGTCCTGCTGTTGCCGTTCGTGGGCATCATCACCGAGGTCGTTCCGGTCTTTTCCCGTAAGCCGCTGTTCGGCTACGCAGGTATGGTCTTCGCAACCCTGTCTATTGCAGGTCTGTCCATGGCTGTGTGGGCACACCACATGTTCGTGACCGGTGGCGTTCTGCTTCCGTTCTTCTCGTTCATGACCTTCCTGATTTCGGTCCCGACCGGTGTTAAGTTCATCAACTGGATGGGCACCATGTGGCGTGGCCACATGACCTTCGAGGCTCCGATGACTTTCGCTCTCGGCTTCATCGTGACCTTCCTGTTCGGTGGTTTGACCGGTATTATGCTGGCTTCCCCACCGCTGGACTTCCACGTCTCTGATACTTACTTCGTCGTGGCGCACTTCCACTACACCCTGTTCGGTACCCTGGTCTTCGCTTCCTACTCGGGCGTTTACTTCTGGTTCCCGAAGATGACTGGTCGTATGCTCGACGAGAAGCTGGCAAAGGTTCACTTCTGGCTGACCTTCATCGGCTTCAACCTGACCTTCCTGGTCCAGCACTGGCTGGGTAACGAGGGTATGCCGCGTCGTTACGCCGACTACCTCGAGACTGACGGTTTCACCACCCTGAACATGATCTCCACCGTTGGTGCGTTCATCCTGGGTCTGTCTGTTATCCCGTTTGTCTGGAACGTCTTCAAGTCCTGGCGCTACGGTGAGGTCGTCACTGTTGATGACCCGTGGGGTTACGGTAACTCCCTCGAGTGGGCTACTTCTTGCCCGCCGCCGCGCCACAACTTCACCTCGATGCCGCGCATCCGCTCGGAGCGCCCGGCGTTCGAGCTGCACTACCCGCACATGGTTGAGCGTCAGCGCGCAGAGGCCCACGTTGGTCGTCAGCTCTAAGAGCTAGTGGCTACATGGCTGATGCAACTCTGAGTTAATAACTACGCGAAGCTACGGCCCCATCACGGAGAACCGTGATGGGGCCGTAGTCTTGTCTTTGAGAGTCTTTCCTAGGGAAGGCGCAGTCAGGGGGCGCAGGGAGCGCACCAAGGGAGCTGAAGGGGGGGGGGGG
>NZ_KV801865.1:271145-285948 GCF_001810555.1 Corynebacterium sp. HMSC063G05
GAAGGGGGGGGGGAGCAGCGGAGCGCAGGGGGGGCGACAGCTAATGGCTGCGACTGGCCACCCACTGAAGTGCGGAATCCCACTATGCGATGAGCACTCTGCCGGGGCTTCATGCGATACTGGATTGGTGAATGAACAGGTAATTATCTCTCCCAGTCAGTCTGTAGATACCGATGCTCTATCGGTTTCGTTGGCACCGGGACTAGCTCCGGTGCTTATTACCGCTGTTGGCCGAGACCGCCCGGGTGTCTCCGCAGCTTTCTTCCGCGTGCTCGCGGCCCACGGAGTTCAAATTTTGGATGTGGAACAGTCGGTGTTCCGCTCTAATCTGAGCCTCGGTGCGCTTGTTGGTGTCACAGAAGAAAAGGTCGGTGTTCTCCGTGAGGGACTCATTGAAACACTGAAGCCTCACGGCATGACTGTCAGTTTCCAGCTGGATGCCCCGATTGAGCGCAGCGATGGCTCCACCCACGCACTTGTCGTGTTGGGCAATCCGGTCAACGCTGAGGATATTTCCCGTATCGGCCGCACTCTTGCTGATTACGGTGCAAACATCGATTCCATTCGCGGTATTGCTGACTACCCAGTCACTGGCCTGGAATTGCTGGTCTCTATTCCGGACCCGAAGCCGGGTGCGGGCATTCCGCTGCGTAAGGCACTGGCCGAGCTTGCACAGGACCAGGACATTGACATCGCAATTGAACGCGCTGGTTTGCAGCGCCGCTCCAAGCGCTTGATTTGTTTCGATGTGGACTCGACCTTGATTACCGGTGAGGTCATTGAGATGCTGGCCGCCCATGCTGGTCGCGAGGCGGAGGTTGCAGCGGTTACAGAGCGCGCTATGCGCGGTGAGCTGGACTTCGCCGAGTCACTGCATGAGCGAGTTAAGGCTCTGGCTGGCCTGCCGGTCAGTGTCCTAGAGGAAGTCACTAACTCCATCGAGCTGACTCCAGGCGCCCGCACCACGATCCGCACGCTGAAGCGCCTCGGTTACAAGTGTGGTGCTGTCTCCGGTGGCTTTATCCAGATCTTGGAGCCGCTGGCAAAGGATCTCGGTCTGGACTTTTACAAGGCGAATACCCTCGAGGTCGAGGACGGAAAGCTGACTGGACGCGTGGTCGGCGATGTCGTCGATAGGCAGGAGAAGGCCCGCAGCCTCAAGACGTTCGCCGCAGAGTCGGGGCTTCAGATGCATCAGACCGTTGCGGTCGGCGATGGGGCCAATGACATCGATATGTTGTCGGTCGCAGGCCTTGGTATTGCTTTCAATGCCAAGCCGGCGCTGAAGGAAATCGCTGACACGTCCGTCAACGTTCCATTCATGGACTCGATTCTGTTCATGCTGGGCATTTCCCGCGATGAAATCGACGATGCCGACCGCGAAGATGGCACCTTCCGCCGCGTGCCGTTGGAGCAGTAGTGCAACGCGAGGATCACAAGGATCCAGCTGTCACGGACGCATCATCGGTACCGGAGTGGTTCCGTATCGCCCATAATCTCCTGCCGCAACCTGATAGGGAAGACCACGGCGAGGATGTGCCGTGGGCAATGGCTATTATGCTTGAGGTTCCGAAGAAGGAACGCCCCTCGCGCACTGCGCTGCTCCGCGCTGCCGCGATGGCTGTGGTTGCTTGTTGCCTGGACGAACGCGCAGGCGATGACACTTCTGCCTATCAACAAGGTCTGGCGTCTTGGTACGGTGCGCGCATCCGCAAGCTCACACGTCGCGCTCGCAATATCGGCTGGCAACGCGCTCAGCTTGCACCGGGTGTCACCGTGGACGTCGACGGCGCGCAAGCTCGCGCACTAGTGCCAACGCCTGTCGACGAAACCTACCCGGAGATTGCCAAACTACAAATTTCCGGCACCGATTTGCCTTACGACGACCCGGAGAACACATCTCCCGGTGCCCCGGGCGACCATGAGAGCGCTGACACCTTTGCTCTGCCAGTGATTTGGGTGGACAAAAACCTGAATATGTCCGTAGGAAAGGTGGCCGCGCAAGTTGGACACGGCTCAATGCTCTATGCGGCCACCCTGTCGGTTGAGGATGCCTGGGCGTGGGCGCAAAGTGGCTACGCGCTGGATGTGAAAGAAGTACCGCGGGAGCAGTGGCCAGCGCCAGAGCTCCGCGCGGTTGAGGTTCAGGATGCCGGGTTTACCGAGATTGCTCCCGGTTCAGTCACCGTGGCGGTGACCCCTGGGGCAGTAACTCACGACTGAGCGCGTGCTGCCTCCATGGCCTTGAGATCCTTGCGCAGAATCTTGCCCGTCGCCGACTTCGGGATTTCATCCATGAACTCGACTGCTCGCACCTTCTTGTACGGTGCGACGCGGTCGGCGACGTAGTCCATAATCTCGTCTTCAGTCACCTGCTCGCCCGCCTTGAGGACGACGTAAGCCTTAGGAATCTCCTCGCCGTCGGAGCGAACGACACCACTGCAGGCGGCATCGGCAATATCCGGGTGGCTGAGCAGCACGGACTCGAGCTCGGCCGGCGGAACCTGGTAGCCCTTGTACTTAATCAGTTCCTTGAAGCGGTCGACGATGTACACATTCCCGTGTTCGTCGAGTTCCGCAACGTCGCCGGTACGCAGCCAACCGTCGACAAGCGTCTCTGCCGTCGCCTTCGGGTTGTTGAGGTAGCCCTTCATCACCTGTGGACCATGAATCCATAGCTCACCTGCCTCCGAGCGCCCCTCGGCGGGAACCGGGATTTCCTCAAAGCTGTCGGAGTCGAGGTTGACAATCTTGTACTGAGTGTTGGGGACTGCGCGACCGATCGAGTCCAGCGGACTATCGTGGCCGATGCGGATGTGGGCTGCTGGCGAGGACTCGGTCATGCCGAAGCCCTGTGCGACCACGCAGTCAAGGCGCTTTTCCACCTGTTCCGCGAGGTCAAGTTGGAGAGAAGCGGCACCCGAGAAGATTGTCTCCAGGCTGGACAGGTCAAAGGAATCGACAGCTGGGTGCTTGGCCAGGCCCACAGCTACAGGCGGTGCGATGAACGCGAACTTCACCTTGTGCTCGGCGATGATGGACAGGAAATCGACGAGGTCGAACTTGCCCATGGTGTACTGCGTCGTGCGGCGCCACAGGCACAGATTCAGCAGCGCAGTCAGGCCGTAGATGTGGAAAAACGGCAGGATAGTGACAGCCGGGGTGTCCTCGGTCAGCGCGTTGACTGTAGCTCCACCCGCCTGAGCGACGTTGGCCACCAAGTTGCGGTGAGTGAGCTGGACGCCCTTCGGTACACCGGTGGTTCCCGAGGAAAACGGAATCACGGCAACGTCATCGGGTGATACGTCGACGTCCGGGGCTGCGTGCCCCTCGGCAAGCAGCTCGCCCATGCCGTGGAGACCCGTCAGGCCAATAATCATCTCTTCCGGCAGACCAGCAGCCTCAGCGCCGTGGGCGCCAGCCCAACCGATTGAGGAGGTCGTTAGCATCATCTTCGCGTCAGACATCCGGAGTTGGTTTTCAATGTCCTCCGCAGTTGCCAGCGATGCGACCGTCGTGCAGACAGCCCCCGCGCGTAGGACACCGTGAAGAGCGACCGCGAAGGTTGTCGAGTTGGGGCAGTGGAGAGCCACAACGTCGCCCTTCTTAATCCCACGTGCTGCCAGCGCACCCGCAAACTTCTCAATACTGGCCTTCAGATCACCGAAGGTGACCTCGGAGCCTGAGTCAACGATTGCAAGCTTGTCCTGGTGACGTGGCTCAATTTCTCCGAAGAGGAACTCAAAGAGTGAGGTCTCCGGGATGTCGATGTCGGGGAGGTTGCTGGAAAGGGGCATGCAGGAAATCGCCTTTCTAATCTCGTGCACGGCTGCCAAGCGTCCTGCTTCATTAGCGCGGGCACTGTAGCAGTGCTGTGTTTCACATCACAATATTGTATTGGATAGAAAAACGCGGGATTTTTTCCAGAAACTATGCCTAATCCAGCGTCACCTCGTGAGCCCAGACAGCCCCCCTCTGAATCAGCTTTGGGTCAGCCGCTGCAACGCTCCAGCCGCAATATCCAGGTTGGTCGTCCGCCAGAAGTCAGGCATCGACGCGGCAATCCAGGAACCATAGCTCGCAGTCGCCAACCGTGAATCCAGTACCGCAACAACCCCGCGGTCATCGACTTGACGTAGCAGACGACCAGAACCCTGCGCCATCAGCAGCGCTGCATGCGTCGCTGAGACCTCCATAAAACCGTTTCGGCCAGCGGCATTAGCCGCATCGGAGCGCGCGGACAAAAGCGGGTCGTCGGGGCGGGGGAACGGGATGCGATCGATGATGACACACGATAGCGATGGGCCAGGAACATCGACGCCTTGCCACAGCGTCAGCGTGCCAAACAAACATGTCTGCGGATTAGCTGCGAAACGATCAACCAGAGCACCGATAGAGTCATCGCCTTGGCACAGCACGTCGTAAGGCAGGCGCTTGCGCATTTCCTCCGCCGCTGCCTCGGCGCCTCGGCGAGAAGAAAACAGCCCGAGCGTTCGCCCACCAGCGGCGCGGATGAGGCGCTCCATGATCGCGAACTGCTCCGGTGTGGCGCCGTCGCGTCCAGGTCGTGGCAGGTCGCGTGCGACGTAGAGGATGCCAGATTTCTGCGGGTCAAAGGGCGTGCCGACGTCCAAACCATCCCACCCGCCGGAGGGAAGCCCCCAAGCGGCGGCCATGGCATCGAACTTGCCGCCAAGAGCAAGTGTTGCTGAGGTCAAAACGACGGTGGATTCGCCGAAGAGGCGTTCGCGAAGCAGTGCTGCGATGGACAGGGGAGCGACATAAACTGTCTTGTTCTCGCCAAGCCATACGACATCGTCGCTACTGAACTCTAGAATTCGCACAACTGCGTCGTGCATATTCTCCACGGCAGCGCGGACGGTCTGGCGCTCAGTGTTGTCAGAGTCAGAACTCGAACCACCGGAGCCCGACCCGCCAGAGCTGCCTGAACTAGAGGTGCCCAGCGTGGTCTGTAGTTGCCACAGGCTATCGCGGAGCGAAGCTAGCGCCGCTCCAAGCTCACCGGGAATTTCTTCGAGTGCGCCGCTGTAGGCGTCGGCAAGCAATGCGACGGTCTCGCCGAGTAAATCCGTGGCATCGGTGACATCATCCACCTGCTCTGCGGCGCCGAATTTGCGGGCGCGCCGGGCCATCATGGTGATACCGGCAGGGGAGAGCTCGTCGGTGGCAACAGAGGTGATTCGACCGTCGAGCTCGTGAGCCTCGTCAATGACAACGCAGTCGTGCTGCGGCAAAATCATGGCGTCGGAGAGCGCATCGATGGCCAACAGTGCGTGATTGGTGACAACGATGTCGACGTTGGAGGCCTCGCGGCGGGCTTGTTCGGCGAAACACTCCTCGCCGAAAGGGCAGGAAATGGCACCGACGCATTCGCGAGCCGTGACGGAGACCTGCCGCCAGGCTTCGTTGGAAACGCCCTTGTCCAGGCTGTCGCGGTCGCCGGTGTCGGTGTCATTGGCCCACTCGCGTAGCCGCATGACCTCGGCAGCGGTTCGGCTGAGCTGCGCTTCGCTGAGTAGAGCAGTGGGGCCGCCCATAGCGGTCGGCTCGGATTCATCACCGTCCATGACGGGATCTTTGATGACATTTCCGACCTTGGACTTGCACAGGTAGTTCGAGCGGCCCTTGAGGATTGCGAAGGTTGGCGTACGGGACAAGTGTGGCTCTAGCGAACTGACTAGCCGCGGCAAGTCGCGTTTGACCAGCTGGCGTTGCAGCGCAATGGTCGCCGTGGAAACGATTACAGACTCGTCGGACTCCATTGCTTGCACAATGGCAGGCACCAGGTAGGCCAGCGACTTACCCGTACCGGTACCTGCCTGTACCGCTAGGTGCCGCTCGCGCGCAAAGGCGGAGGCCACCGACCGGGACATTTTGACCTGATTCGGTCGAGTCGTTCCGCCGAGTCCCTTCACTGCCGCATCGAGAAGAGCTTCGATGCTATCCGCGTTATGGACGCTGGCTCTCGGTGAAGCTAGCTCGTCAACATCGTCAACATCGTCAAAGTCCTCAAAGTCGTCCGATAGCTCAGCAAAATCTGCGTGCTCGGGAGTGTCCGACACAGTTCCCCCGCCGCCTAAACGCCGTGAAAACGGACGGACAGTACCGGCTCGTCACGGGAAAGTGCGAGCCCCTCCCACGGGAGGCTGACCAGCGCTTTAACCAAGTGGTCGCGGGACTCCTCCAAGGTCGGTAGACCATCGACGACCTCGCCATCGCGCATCATCGGAATGGTCAGATCGCGGTAGTGCAGGTTGCCCACATCCGGGATTTCTGAGCCGAGCGGGAATGCGATTTCCTCCACGGCGGTACCGGAACGACGGCAGGTACGAATCGCCGCTTTCACGCCACCGTGGCTTCGCTTGTCCAACGAGCGCTTGGCGACGGGCACCCCATCAACTTCGACCATCTTGTAGACCAGGCCCGCAGTCGGCGCGCCGGAGCCAGTGACTACAGAGGTGCCCACGCCGTAGACATCGACCGGCTCTGCCCTCAGCGCCGCAATGGCGAACTCGTCGAGGTCAGAGGACACTACGATGTTGGTGTTGTGTGCACCCAGCGAGTCCAGCTGCTGACGCACCTGGCGAGCGAGAACTCCGAGGTCGCCGGAGTCAATACGTACACCGCCGAGTTCCGGACCCGCGACCTCAATAGCCGTATTGACGCCCTCGGTGATGTCGTAGGTATCCACCAACAAAGTGGTGTCGGTTCCCAGTGTGTCAATCTGAGCCTTGAAGGCCGCAGCCTCGTTCGTCGTGCCATCTGGGTTGGTGTGCAACAGAGTCCACGCGTGCGCAGCGGTACCGGAAGCTGGGATGTTGTACCGTGCCGCTGCCTCCAAGTTGGAGGTGGCGCTAAAACCTGCCAGGTAGGCGGCACGGGCAGCAGTCACAGCTGCTTCTTCATGAGTGCGACGCGAACCCATTTCAATAATCGGGCGCCCACCGGCAGCCGTGACCATTCGGGTTGCTGCCGAGGCGATGGCGGAGTCCGCATTGAGAATGGAGAGAATAACAGTCTCCAAAATGACGCACTCGGCGAAGGTGCCTCGCACCGTCAAAATGGGCGAGGCGGGGAAGTAGAGCTCTCCCTCGCGGTAGCCGTCGACTTGGCCACTGAAGGAATAGTTACGCAGGTAATCCAGCGTCCTGTCATCGAGGAAGTCCAGCGAAGCCAGCTGTTCCTCGGTGAAGCGGAAGTTGCGGATAGCATCCAACACACGCGCTGTACCAGCGACAACGCCATAGCGACGCTCATTCGGCAGGCGACGGCCAAACACCTCGAAGGCGACCTGGCGCTCGCCGGATCCGTCGGCAAGCGATGCCTGCAGCATCGTCAGCTCGTACTTATCGGTGAGAAGGGCGGTGGAGGAATGCTTATCAATCACGGTCAATAGTCTAGTCGGCTGAAGCGGGCCGGGGCAGTCGGTTCCGGCGAGCGCGCGCCACTCCGTACTATCCTGGTGCCTATGAGCATGCCAGCAGCAACACCGATGCCCACTATGGATGCCGATGTCGTGACGGAATCGAACCGACCCTGGCAGTGCATTGTGTGGGATGACCAGGTTAATTCGATGAGTTATGTCACCTACGTGTTTCAGATGCTCTTCGGCATGGACCGAAAGAAGGCGCACGCGCTAATGATGACGGTTCACACGGAGGGCAAGGCAATCGTGTCTTCCGGTGAGCGTGACAAGGTGGAGGCCGATGTGAAGAAGCTCCACAAGGCAGGCTTGTGGGCAACAATGGAGCAGGCTGACTAAGCCGATATTCGACAGCGGGAGAGAATTTACATGCGTCCTTGGAAGCGCAAGCGATCCCTTCTCGGCGGTGGCGTCAAGTACGTCACGGCTTTTGAAGGCACGGAGCGGGATTTGCTGCTGAATCTGGCTGCTACTGTGGCGGACTCGCTGATGGAGCGAGCCCGGTCGGCGCCGAAGGATGAGCTCGCGGAAATGACGGGAATGCCTGTCGGACACTCCGAAGCCCCATCCGATCCGAAGCTTGCGCGACTGTTGCCGGACTTCACCAAGCCGGGTGAGGAGAGCGTGGAGGGGGAAAACGCTTTCATGCGCCAGCTGCATGAATCGGAGATTGTAGAGAGCAAGCTCCATTCCCTGCGTGCGATTATCGATGCCCTGGAGCCCGCCGAGTCGGGGCAGGTATCCATTTCGGAAAGTGATGCCCATGCCTGGGTAGCGGGTATCAATGACTTACGTATTTACCTGCATGTTTCCATGGAGAACCTCAATGGCTCCATCGAACAGATTGAGCAGACCGACGCGATGTACCAGTGGCTGTCCTACAACCAAGAGTCACTGTTGGACCAGCTCATGGGTGAGTAGCGAATCCGAGCAAAACCCCGAAAAGATGCAGTAATCAACTGAGGTTAGCTGCCATGAACTGTGGTGAAAGGTGCCGTGGTCGACAATGAATTCTGAGATCTTCGCAATCAGCCCCACCGACATTCGACACCAAGCCAGCAGTGCTGCGCTGGGCACGAGCATCGACATCGGCGCAGGCTGTCTCGACTCCATCGACGGCATCTCCATCGGCCATGCTGCTGAGGGGGATACCGGAGTCACCGTCATCGCCGCTCCAGGCGGCGCTGTCGGCGCTGTCGATGTCCGCGGCGGCGGTCCGGGCACCCGCGAGACCGACCTGCTCGCACCGGAGAATACCGTCGAACGCGTCCACGCTGTCGTTTTGGCTGGCGGCTCCGCGTACGGCCTCGCAGCTGCCGACGGAGCTATGCGCGAACTGCGCGACCGCGGCATTGGCTTTGAGGTCACCCCAACTCGTCCGGATATCCTCGTGCCCATCGTTCCCGGTGCTGTCATCTTCGACTTGCTGTTGGGGGAGCCGACGCTGCCCACCGCTGCACTCGGGCGCGAGGCGTTGTCTCACGCGCTTGACGACGTCCCGGAGGACACTCCCTCCGGGACAGTAGGTGCCGGTGTCGGCGCTATGGCCGGGGCAATCAAGGGTGGTTTTGGACAAGCCCGTGTGACCTCCGCCGATGGTAAGTACTTTGTGGCTGCCGCAATGGTTGTCAACTCCTTTGGTGCGGTCATTGACCCGGAGGGACACCTTTACGGAATGCCCGCGGCTGCCGGTGCCAGCAAGGAGGCATTGGCGCAGCTGGACCAGGTTTTCGTCGGTAGGACCAAGATTCTCGCCGATGCGGCTGGACACGGGGAATCGTCGGCAAGCACGCGAAACACAACGATTGGCACGTTGATAACCAATGCGCCGGTGACAACTGCGCAGTTGAAGCGGTTGGCGATGTGCGGTCATGACGGGTTGGCGCGAGCGATTCGGCCGGCTCATGCGCCGATGGACGGTGACACGCTGTTTGCCCTCAGCTCGGCCGAGGCGGCGGATAGCGGAAACGCTGAACCCGTGGGCTCGGATGTGGTGGCCCTGTTGGCTGCGATGGCGGCCGATGCGGTGCAGATGGCTATTGTCGATGCCGTGATGAGTGCAACGGGACGCGCGGAAGTAGCCGCGCTGTCAGAGATGCTGGACAAGTAGTGAAGGAAGTTCGCCAATGAATCCGCAATGGAGCTCGGGACAACAGCAGAATTACCAGAACTATGCGCAGTACCCGATGGGCGGTCCCGTGCAGACGCGGCGGAATAATCAGATTGTTCCACAGGATCGCGACGGCGGGCTCGGGGCGGCCATCAGTACGGCTATTGGGTACCTGGCACTTATCTGGACGGTCTTTCTTGTCAACGAATTCATCTTTGGTGGGGCGCTGAACAACTTCGGTGTGCGCCCACGCGAAACCTCGACGCTGTGGGGAATTTTGACCGCACCGCTGCTGCACGCAGATTACGGGCACATTGTGGCGAACTCTCTGCCCGGGGCGTTGTTCGCCGGTTTGATTGCAATGTCGTCGAAGCGGCTATTTTGGCAGGTCACACTCTTGATTACGGTCGTTGGCGGCGGTCTGACCTGGCTGGTCGGCGGTGTAAATACCGTCCACATCGGTGCGTCCGGCCTGATTTACGGCTGGCTGGCGTTTTTGGTCGTACGCGGTTTCGTGAATCGTCGGGTGATGCAGATTATTTTGGGCGTGATTCTGGCATCGATGTATTCGGGTCTTATCTGGGGAGTGCTGCCAACACAGATGGCTGTTAGTTGGCAGATGCACCTCTTCGGTGGGCTTGCGGGCATCTGGGCTGCGGTGATGTTTAAGCGCGGTCGTGCACGTGGCTAAGAGTGCACGTCGCTAAGAGCCCGAGGTACGTGGCATCAGCTCCTGACGAAATCGGCCTAGAATAGGAGCTTCGGTGTTTGACCAACGATATGAGGAGTCCAGATAGCGGTGGGAGCAGGAGCAGAAACTCAGGCAGTCAATCAGCTGACAGCGCAGGATAGCGGCTTCCCCGACCGAACAGCGCCGATTGGCATCTTTGACTCCGGCGTCGGTGGGCTGACAGTGGCACGTGCCATCATGGATCAGCTGCCGCACGAGTCGATTATGTACATCGGCGATACTGCCAACGGCCCTTACGGGCCGCTGCGCATCGCCGAGGTTCGTCAGCACGCTGAAGCGATTGCCGATGAACTGGTTGCACGCGGCTGCAAGATGATTGTCATTGCCTGCAACACGGCTTCGGCCGCATTTTTGCGTGATGCCCGCGAGCGCTACCCAGTCCCAGTAGTCGAGGTCATTCTGCCCGCTGTGCGCCGTGCGGTCTCGACCACCAGGAACGGAAAAGTCGGCGTAATCGGTACCGCCGCCACAATTCGCTCCCGTGCCTACCAAGATCTCTTTGATGCAGTGCCCGGCGTGGATGTCTCCGCGGTCGACTGCCCGCGATTCGTGGACTTTGTCGAGCGAGGAATTACCTCCGGTCGCCAGATTCTGGGACTTGCAGAGGGCTACCTCGCGCCATTGCAGGCCGATGGTGTGGACACCCTCGTGCTGGGCTGCACCCACTATCCGCTGCTGTCTGGTGTGATTCAGCTGGCTATGGGGGAGGACGTCGCCCTAGTGTCGTCGGCGGAGGAGACGTCGAAGGATGTTCTGCGCATCCTCACAAAGACCGACATGCTCGCTGACCCGGAGAGTAATCCGAACCCTGTGCGCACATTCGAATCCACTGGAGATCCGCAAGTTTTTGCATCCCTGGCAAAGCGCTTCCTTGGGCCGGGTATTAGCCAGGTCACTATGCATTCCCAAATGTGACCTTTCTTATTAAATCCAGACACTCCATTGGTTTTTTGCTCGTTTTTGATCAATTACATGGCAAGCTTGAAGTATGCGATTGAAGGTTCTGGGATGTACAGGCAGCATGGGTGGCCCATCGGCGCCAGCATCTGGCTACCTCATTGAGCTGGATAACGGTCGAACCTTTGTCATTGATTTGGGTCCCGGTGTCCTCGCCGAATTGCAGAAGATCTCTGATCCTGCAGCTTGTGATTTGTTACTAACTCATGTGCACCCAGACCACACTGCAGACATTCCAGGGCTGCTCGTCTGGCGTCGCTTCCACCCGACAGCCCCGGCGAGTTCCCGGAATCTCCTGGTTGGCCCCGGAGACATTCACGACCGGATAGGCACCATGTGCAAAGCACTGGGAAGTGAAGAAGATGCCAACCTGGAAGACACTTTTGATCAGGTTGTGAGTAACCCCGGTGAGCCACTGTTAGTCGGTGGGGGCGAAGCGGACGGAGGCGCCGTCGTCACGCCGTATAACATGGTCCACCCGGTGCCAGCTGTTGGATATCGCATTGAAGCAGATGGTCTGACCATTGCGTACACCGGAGATACTGCGTGGACCGATGAATTGGTGGAGCTGGCGCGGGATGCGGATATCTTCATCTGCGAAGCCACATGGTGCAGCAACGAAGAGGGCACCCCACCGGACATGCACCTGACAGGCTTTGAGGCCGGAAAGGCAGCGACGCTGGCGGGGGTTAAGAAGCTGGTGCTGACTCACATTCCGCCATACGCCGACGGTGAAGAAGCACTACGTGCTGCGAAGAGCACCTTTGCCGGTGACGTTGAATTGGCCTACCTGGGCATGGAGCTAGGCGGCTAGTCACAGCGACTATCGGGTTTCCGTACAGCTGTCGCACCGCTTCCGCGCCGGGCGGTAGGGTAGTTGGCATGACTACAGCTAATTCCGATTTTCGCCGTGCCGATGGACGCGCGGTTGATGAAATGCGCAAGGTGACCATCACTCGCGGCTTCACCGACAATCCGGCCGGTTCTGTGCTGGTTACTTTCGGTAATACGCGTGTAATGTGCACCGCTTCCGTCGAACAGTCGGTGCCACGATTCAAGCGTGACTCCGGCGAGGGCTGGTTGACCGCTGAGTACTCCATGCTGCCGGCCTCTACCCACGAGCGCATGCCCCGCGAGTCAATGCGCGGCAAGGTCAAGGGTCGCACTCACGAGATTTCCCGTCTGATCGGTCGCTCCTTGCGAGCTGCTATCGACTTGAAGGAACTCGGTGAGAACACCATCAACATCGACTGTGATGTTCTGCAGGCGGATGGTGGTACCCGAACCGCTTCCATCACCGGTGCGTACGTCGCGCTGGCTGATGCCCTGACCTACCTGCATGCAGCGGGTGCAGTTCCGGGCACCCCGCTGAAGGCACCAGTCGCAGCTGTTTCGGTTGGCATTATTGATGGCCGTGTCTGCCTGGATCTGCCTTACGAGGAGGACTCTCGCGCTGAGGTCGACCTCAACGTGGTGATGACCGCAGAGGGTAAGTTCGTCGAAATCCAGGGCACTGGCGAGGAAGGCACCTTTGACCGAGGTCAGCTGAATGACATGCTCGACTCGGCGGAAAAGGGTCTGCGTGAGCTCGTTGCCCTGCAGCAGGAAGTTCTGCGTGCGCCGTACCCGGGTGAGCTGCCGTGAAGCTCCTCGTCGCTACCCGAAATTCTAAAAAACTAGTCGAGCTCGACCGCATCCTGCGTGCGGCGGGTATTGATTCGGTGGAACTTCTTTCGCTTAGCGACGTCCCGGAGTACCCAGAGCGCCCCGAAACCGGTCGCACTTTTGCGGACAACGCCTACATCAAGGCTTTCGATGGTGCGACACACACCGGCTACGCGTGCTTGGCAGACGATTCGGGGCTCAGCGTCGATGAGCTAAACGGCATGCCGGGTGTGCTCTCGGCGCGCTGGTCCGGCACTCACGGCGACGATGTCGCTAACTACGAGCTGCTGCTCGCCCAGATGGGGGACTGCCCAGATGAGCGTCGTACGGCGTCCTTCCGTACCGCCTGCGCGTTGGTCGTCCCCGGTGTCAAGGAGGTGCCGTCCGCGCTTGCCGACGGCGGTTTCCCAGCCGTCCTCGATGAAGCCGGTAATCTGCTGCTGGTTGTAGAGGGCCGCTGGCCTGGCGCCATTCTGCGCGAGCCTGTTGGGGACAATGGGTTCGGCTACGATCCGGTGTTCGCGCCCGCAGTTGGGGAGGGCAACGAAGCTGAGGGGGCCTTGTCTGCGGCACAAATGAGCGCCGAAGACAAGGACGCTTTTAGCCACAGGGGGCGTGCACTGCGTGCCTTGACTCCGGCGCTGAAAATTCTGGCTGAGGTTGAGGCTAAGGGGTAGCCCTCGGGCTGCCGAGAGCCCGCTACTTCAGCTGGAAAGCGGTCTCGACTTCCTCACGACGCTTCTTCTCGACGAAGAAGGAGAGGAACGGGACCACGCCACCGAGCGCGGTGATAATCCACTTTGCTGGTTCCCAGCGGGCCTTGGTACCCAGGTTTACGGTGGCAATGAGGAATGCCATGTAGCCGAAGCCGTGAATCTGGGCGGTGTAGAAGAACCACCGCGGCGCGTCGGCGGAGTTGTCGAGGATGAGGTACTTGTAAATCATCTCGGCACACAGCAAGAGCAGCATCACACCCGTGAAGTAGGCGGTGACGGAGAAGTACGTCAGTGCCTTCCTTACGCGCTCTTGACGATCTGGATTGATGTTGGTCACTAAAAGTCCTTTTCTCGAATAAGCAGTTATCGCCTAGGCGTTGGTGCCAGAATCCGTCGATTGTGTCTCATCCACACGCTGCACCTTTCGCGAGCCATCTGGGTTGGTCGGCAGGAATTCGTCTGGAATTTCCGTCATGACATCGTCTTTAGCCTCAAATGCGGCCTCGCTATTGCCGCTCAGGCGTTCGCGTTCGTACTCCATGTATTTGCGGTAGGCCCAAATAAAGAACAGGCCGAAAGCTGGCCACTGCAGTGCGTAGCCCAGGTTTTGGAATGAGCTGGTTGTGTTCCACCTGCTGAGCTGCCAGTAGGCGAGTGCAAGAGTGGCGCCGACTGCAAGAGCCAAGAAGATTAGTTGCACCACGCGGGTACGAGTGGGAATCTTCGCTGGCTTGTCAGTGGTATTGGAATGCTGTGAAGTGGACACATAACCACCATAGCTAGTCCGTGACCTGCCAAGCTAGCGCGCTCGCTGGATAGGCAGGGGATGGGACATTAGGAAATCTGCGGCAAACCCGTTAAAGTGTGTACAGTCCAAATGAGCTGTGAAAGTTCGTTGTGCCTGTAGGTGGCTAATAGGTAGTCCATGCTTACGGGGACTGTACGTAACTGTCACGGATTCGCGACGGGCGCCTGTGGCGGAATTGGCAGACGCGCTGGATTTAGGTTCCAGTGCCTTAGGGCGTGGGAGTTCAAGTCTCCCCAGGCGCACACATAAATACCCCGTGACTATGCAGGTCACGGGGTGTTTTCGTTCTCCAGCCCGCCAGATTTTTCGCCCTCATTACGGGTTAAGTAAAGAAAAGTGTGTCTTTTCCGGG